>NZ_JAUZVK010000011.1:0-179123 GCF_031844505.1 Gordonia sp. AC31 | reverse complement strand
TCGACACCGGCGTAACCGTCTGCCGATATGCGTCTTTCATCTGTGGCCTGTAGAAATCACTGTATCCGGGGGCACCGACAAGAACCGAACGGTTGAGGCCCCCGCAACTCAGGCTGATCACCTGGCCGCTCGCCTGCTCAGCGTCGGCGTCGGGCCGCCTTGCGCCGCTGGGCCCGGTTCATTCCGGGGTGCGGGTAGATGACGCGCGGACTGTCGCCACCGGTCGCTCGCGGGTCGTGCACGCCCATCACGAATTGGTGTTCCGGTGCAAGGGTGTAACCCTCTTCCCACGGATAGCTGCCCAGATCGTCAGGCCACACCGCCTGCAAGACCGGAGCGTCGGGGTAGAGGACGTTGGTGACGATGAGATCGGATTTGTCCACCATTTCGATGACGGTGACCGGAACCTCAAGCGAATCCAGTTGTATGGGAACCGAATTCGACACGATCGAGTGCCAGTCATAGGTGTGAAACACGCTGCCCAGGTCGTTGAGAACCGATGCACTCGTTCGTGCATCCAGTCCGTACACCGCCAACTCGGGGAGGTCGTGTAAGCGCAGGCCGGTGGTGTACGCGAAAGAGCAGTCAGGTGCTTCACATTCGGGAGAGTGACACGTGCACTCGTCACTGACGGCCGTCACCGCCCAGCCGCAGCGCCGGATGCGGTCGAGCGTCTCGCGTACCAGCGGGTCGGGGTGCCAGCGAGGCAGACCCCGCAGATCGGAGAAGTGGTTGGTCATGCTCGCTCCTGTTGTTCGAAGGTGGAGCGTAGTAGAGCAGTCGGCACCGACAGATTCGGGTGACGTCCGAGTTCCGCCTCGTCAGCGCCCGAGGATGCCACCCAACACGCCGCCGGCCCCTGACCCGGCCGACCCGCCGCCACCGGTCCCGCCGACGAACCCGCCGGGCGGGAGTTCGGACGGCTGCACGACGACGAACCCGCGGCCGGAGAACTCGAGGGTGAACCGCTCGCCGGTGCTGCGTCCCATCAGGGTGCCGAGGTTGAACGAGTCGTTGGACTTCACCGAGGTGCGCAGGCTCGACGACCACGCGACCGCGGCCTGGGGGTCGGCATAGGTCGCGGCGTCGACGTTGAGGACGACCGGGGTGCCGTCGGTGGTGATGGCGATCCGGCCGCGCCCGGTGAAGACGCAGTTGAACAGTCCGGCGTTGCTCATCGCGCCGGCACCCTGCACACGGGCGATGTCGTAGGACAGCGAGGAGTCGAAGGCAAGGACGTTGGCGCCGTTGATGGTGAGGCCGTCGGAACCGTCGAGGTCGATGAGGTGCACGTCCGATGCCGCATCGGCGAGGAACAGGTCGCCCTGTCCGGTGACCTTCATCAGCGGGACGCCCTCGCCGGTCATCGCCTGACGCATCATCCGTCCGAGACCGCCCGAGCCGAGCGCCTCGAACTTCAGAATGCCCTGGTAGGCCACCATCGAGCCGGTGCGGGCCATGACCTCACCGGCGAGCCCGACCCGGCACATCTTGCTGCCCTGCTTCTGGATGCCCTGCCCGGTGACCTCGGCGTGGGACGGCGCGAACAGATCGCTGTGCATGGGAACTCCCTGTGGTTGGGCGGTGACCGGGGGCCGGGGCGGAGGCGGCGGTGCGGACGGTGTATTCCATTGCGGGGCCGGTGGTTCGGGTGTCGACGGCGGCGCGGTTGGCGTCGACGCGGCCGGCGGCCAGGGCTGCGGATCGGTGACTCGCGGAGGCCGACCAGGAGGCGGCGTCGCGGGCTCGTCGTCGACCTCGATGCCGAAGGCGGTGGCGAGGCCCGCGAGACCGGCGTCGTATCCCTGGCCGACGGCACGAACCTTCCAGACGTCGTTGCGCCGGTAGATCTCGAGGCACACGACGGCCGCCTCGCTGGTGAGACCGGAGGGGCTGAAGACGAGTTCCGTACCGCCGCCGGTCAGCGTCGCGGTGAGGGCGCCGGCGGTCGCGAAACTCGCGGGTCCGGTCCCGTCGAGGCTCGCCGCGACGACGACCGTCGCGATCTTCCGAGGCAGCGCGGCGGTGTCGACCGAGATGATGTCGGCCGAGCCGGCAGAACGGTATCCGACGCCGGGGCCGCTGGGCTGGTTGTAGAAGACGAGGTCCCCGTCGGAGCGGACGCGACCGGCATCGGTGAGCAGGATCGCCGAGGTGTTGACCGGCGATGCCGAGCGCACCGAGACGGTCACGGCCGTCGACGGCAGCGGACGGTTCTCCCCGGCGGTCAGCGTGAGCACGGTGTCCATTGTGCCAACCATCGTCTTCGGTCGTCGGCGAAGTCGGGCCCGGCCGTCACCGTGGACGCGGTGTCGTGGAGCGCGCCAGCTCGACGACCTCGTCCTCGGTCGGCGGACTCGCCGGGTGGTAGGTGAGACAGAGCGGCGTCTCGGCCTTGGTGAACCGCCCGCCCTCGCTCGCGATGTAGAACGTCCCCGCCGGCAGCTTGCCGATGTCGGGAATCCTGCTGCCCTTGTTGGCGGCGAGTTCCTTGGCGCGTTCGATCTGCGTCGGATGATTGAGCAGTCCGAAGATCTGGGTCGAGGAGTTGGCCGAGATCTTGTTGTCGATGCCGGTGGGCGACTGGGTCGCGAAGATGAGCCCGAGGCCGTACTTGCGAGCCTGCGACGCCAATGCGCTCGTGCTCTTCGACGCCGCGGTCATCCGGACGGACGGGGCGAAGTTCTGCGCCTCGTCCATGACGAGCAGTCCTCCGAGTGGCCGGTCGGCGGCCGGATTCTTCTTGATCCAGGCGAACAGGGCCATCTGGAGCTGATTGACGAAACCGGCCCGCCGGTCGTCGGTGCCGAGGCCGGCGAGGTTCACGACCGACACCCGGGCCCGGAAACCCGGTGAGGGAGTGAGCAGGTACCCGGGGTCGGCCGGGGCGGCGTCACCCCCGAAGACGGGATCGATCGCCATCGAGGCCTTGAGGTTCTCCGCGAGTTCGGCGGCGAGCTTCGGGGCGTCGGCGAGGGTGCTCGCGTCGTCGGGCAGTTCGGTCAGCAGTCCGACGTAAGCCTGCAGGGCGCCGCCGCCGCGTCGTCCGAAGGCCTCCATGGACTGCTGCAGGACTGCTTGCTGCCGATAGGCTTTCGCGCTGGTCCCGATGGCCCGGGCATGCGGGATCAGGGCGCCGACGGCGGAGTCGACCGCGGCACGGAACTCGTCGGGGTTGCCGACCACCGTGCTGAAGTCGGGTAGCGGCTGGAAACTCAATGGCCGCCCCGATGCCCGACCCGGGGTGAAGACCGCGACCTCGGTGTCGTGCAGGTAGCGCTTGGCGCGCTCGCGGTCGTCGGACGTCCACGGACGCGGGTCGGCGTCCGGCCACGGTGTCCCCAGGCGTGCGAGGTCGTTGTTCACGTCGAGGATGATCGACGAAACTCCCTGCAAAGCAGCCTCTTCGACGATGCGCCGAATCAACACCGTCTTCCCCGAACCGGATCCGGCGAACAGCGCCACGTGCTTGCGCAGGGCGAGCAGCGAGACGGTCACCGCCTCGTCGGTGGCGACACTTCGCCCGAGGGTGATCGACTGTTCGTCGGCGGGTGTGGTTCGCGACGACGATTCGGCGGTGTCGGACCCCGCCGTTCCCGACCGAGGGTCGGTGGACCGGAACTCTTCCGTCGTCGTCTCCCGGGGTGGCGGCGTGGTCGAGCGTTCGTCCGCGGTGCCGGGCTCGTGGCGTCTGACAGGCGTCACCAAGGGTGTTGCGGGTGAGTCCGGTGACTGCGAGCCTGGCGCAGGCGCTTCGAGCGCGGAGCCCAGGATGTCGGTGAGAAAGGCGATCTCGGCAGCCGGGTTGCGGTCGGAGATCCACTCCCGGAGATGCGAGGGCCGTTCGGCCCGCAGTTGTGCCAGCGCGCTCAGCCGTTTGATGTCCTGTTCGGTCCAGGCGACGACCCGCCCGCCCCGATCGTGCAGTTCCTCGACCATCTGCCGGGTCTTGGGCCCCGTGGGCCAGGGATCCCGCCGCAGGATCACCAGGGTGCGTTCGATGTCGCCGAGGGTGAAACCGGAGGTCGTCGTCGCGCTCGACAGGCGCGTCTGGACGGCACGCGCGTTAGATGCCGCGATGGCACGGAAGCTCCAGGACTGCTCGATGTCCCGGTTCGGGTCGACGAGTTGTCGGATCCGCCCGTGCAGCGGACTCTTCGGTCCCGGCCGGGCATCGAGCTGCCAGCGGTCGGCGTCGCGGGACAGTGCCTGGATCCACGTCGCCAATCCCGCATGGAGGAGCGAGGGGACGATCCGGTCCTCGGTGTCGGGTACCAATGCGGGTAGCGGGTCCGCACGCCGGATCAACTCCGCGTACCGCTGGTCGAGCTTCGCGAACGCGGGATTGTCCGAGGTGGTCGTCGACGACGAGTCGGTTGACGACGACCCCGCAGACGACGACCCTGCAGACGACGATCCCGCAGACGACGAGCGCCCTCGAGCGGACGCTCCCGTTTCAGGAACGTCTGTCGTGGTGCGGGAATGGTTGATCAGGGGGAGTGTGCCCTGGCCGGCGGAGGTCTTCGTGGACGTCGCGCCGGAGAGGTCGGTGATCTCGGCGAACGTGTCGCTGCGGAGCATCGCGGCGATCTGGCGGTCCACGGTCACCATCAGCTCGCGCGGGGTGTAATCGGTGGCCGCCGTCAGTGCGGTGTCGGTGACCGGCCAGGTGGGATGGGGCGGCGTGAATCCGACGCCGGCGAAACCCGGCGCGAAACGCCGGGCGAGCAGGAGCCGGCCGAAGTCCGCACTCGCGGGCCGTTGCAGGGTGGGTGGCAACCGGAACCGATCAACCGCTGATCGCATGACGTGTCCGGCGAGGTACTCCCACGCGGCGGTGATCGAGGAGACCACACATGTGGTCCGACTCATGGTGTCGCGCACCGACATCAGGCCGTGCGCCAGTTTCTCCACCTGTGATTCCTCGCCCGGCTCGGCGGTCTTGCCGGCCTCGATCAGGGTGTCGATCTGGTCGATCGCGAGAACCGCCGCATCGTCGAACGCGATGATCCGCGAGATGTTCTCGACGATCTCCTGATAACCGAGGCGGGCATTGCGGATGCCCCAGGCGGCGAGTTCCTCCGCGTCGTCGATGTCCAGGTGCAGAAACGCCTCGCCGAGGTCTTTGGCCGCGAAGTCGTCGGACTCCAGCAGTACGAGCGCACGCAGGATGTGCTGCGACCGGCGTCGGTGCCGCGAATGGCGGGTGTAGACGCCGTGGACGAAGTCATCGAGAGCGGCGGGTGTCAGCGACGCGCCGCCGGTCACGGCGTCACGTGTCCCGTCCGAGACCCCGGCGTCGATCGCGAGGCGGTGGAGGAGCTGATTCAGCTGCGAGCGGTGGCGGGGCGTCGGTCGGCCGAGGTCCTCGATGATCGCCACGAGCACCGAACGCCAGAAGTCGGTGGCGTCGAGCAGCTTGACGAGAAAGAAGTACCCGCCCTCCTCTTGGACACGATGCCGGACCCGGCCCAGGAGATGGGTCTTGCCGGATCCGGCCGGACCGCGCACCGTGACCCCGATCGGACTCCCCGACGGCGAACGACGGGCGTCGTCGAACGAACGGATGATGTCGACGATGGTGTCCTCGTGCAGGCCCCCGACGTGGAAGGGGTCGGCGGTGCCCCACACGTCGTCGGGGGTGTCGGCCCAGTTGAGGCGGATCGATTCCAGTGCGTGACGGGCGTCGGCGTCCATCGGATCAGCTCTCCTCGATCGCGAACAGATGGCACGGTTGCGTGCCCACCGTCACCGCGGCCGCCCGGTCGGCCGGAGTCAGCAACGCCTGGTCTTCCTGCGGGATGAGGCTGACCCCCGGCGCGCGCTGGAACTCCACCATCGTGGCGTCGAAGACCTCGTCGCTCATCCCGGGCAGGTCTGCGCGCAGATCGGTGACGAGGACGAAGTCGCCCGCTGTGGCGGCCCGGGCGCGGTAGGCGGCCGCGATCTGGTCCCGGGGATCGACGGTGGACGACGCCGGGTCGGACGTAGCCGTTGCGATCGGGGTCCCGGGCTCCTCGTGGGTGGGGCGTCGGGGACGGCCGAACACCTCGTGGAGACGGAGGTCCTCGTCGTCGAGGTACCGGGCGAGGCCGGCGAGGACCGCGTACATGGCCTTCGTCGGTGCGGTCGACCTCTTCGGTGGCTCGGATGTCAGTTCGGCCGCGCACCAGGCCCACCCGCGGTCGGTCAGGGTGTGGAAGTACGCGCGGCGCGCGCCGAGTCGAGAGTCGACGAGGCCGAGGGCGTTGAGATGGTTGCGAGCAGGCTTGTCCAGCGCGGCACCGAACTCCTTCAACTCTGGGTTGGAGAGCTCTCGGGACTCGGCCAGCAGGACGAACAGCGCCGCACTCTGGATCGGCGTCAGCTGGGCGTGGTCCACGGATGCTCCTCGCGGGTCGAAGGGGGTCGGGCGGGCGTCGGTCGGGACGGCGCCGGGTGTCGGGAGCGCTCGGCGATCACGGCGGCCAGCTCTGCGACGACAAGGGACGTGTCGTCGAGAACGTGGTCGTTCGTGTAACGCAGAACGAGGTACCCGGCACGCTGAAGCATGTTGTCGCGACGTCGATCTCGCGCGTACTTTACCGGGCCGCGATGATCCGCGCCGTCGACCTCCACGACCACGCGTTCACTCGGCCACAGCAGGTCGACGATCACCGCGGGGTGGAGCGGATCGAGGTCGCGCGGACTCCGGTTCCACTGTCGGTCGCGAGCCCACGGTGCACGCGCGAGGGCGCGTTCGAGGGTTTGCTCGGCATCGCTGTGCGGTGCCGGTCTCCCCGACGGACGGGAGGCGACGAGGACGGGTCTCGCCGAGGCCGATGACGGATCGTGCAGCGCCTCCACCGGACCGGACGGCGGGAATCGCCGCCCCGCGGGTACCCCGATCCGGATGGCCGGCACCCTGGTGACCGCGGGCAGGGCGTCGGCGGTGAGCCACACGGTGAGGGCCGCGCGGTCGGCCAGCCATTCGTACGCGGCGGCCGCCGCGTGCTGGGCCCGCTCGGCCAATGTGGTGTCCGCGCGCACGGCCAGGACCACGGAACCCCGTCCGTATCCCCGTCGCAGGAGGAATGTCAGCGCGGCCGCCCGGGCGTCGTCGGCGGGGCCGGGGCCGGGACGTCGCGCGCCGGCGGCCGCACGGGCCAGATGGATGACGGCGGGCGAGGGGAAGCCGGCGTCCCGGCACAGCAGGCGCGCCGTGGCCTCGGCGTCGTCGGCGTCGACCGGCAGGCCCGGCTCATGGCCCGGGAGCCAGACCGGGAAGAGGGCGACGACGATGTCCTCGAGCGCGTCGAGGACCTCCCGGACGACCTCCCGGGCGGTGCGATCGCCGGGCCCGCGATGGTCCAGGAACACCGGTAGGTCAGCCGAGACCGAGTCGACGAGGTCGGCCAGGGCGAGGCCGTCGACGTCATCGACACGTAGCACGTGCCCGGGACGCACGGCCGCGTCGAGAGCTGACGGGCGGATGTTCATCGACGCCGACGATATCGCCCGAACCCGACAGCCGCCCGGTGGTCACGGGTGATCTGTGGACCGCCACCACCGCTCGACGGCAGTCCACCGACCGCGGATTGGACCTTGTGGTGCCCGCGGGCACTGCGTTTGACTGGACGTCGACGGCCGCAGGGCGTCGTTGGACCCTGGCGACCGGTGAGGAGGATTCTGTGGGTGCACCGCGAGCCATCGGCCGGCCGGTGGCTCGCTCGAACCTCGGGGTGAAGCAACTTGTCACGCTGCTCGGTGAGTGGGAGAGCGGCGACGCGGCCTACGCGGCCCTCGCCGCCCGCATCCGACTCCTCATCGACGACGGCCGGATCGCGACATACACGCGGTTGCCCGCCGAGCGAATCCTCGCCGATGCGCTCGGGCGGAGTCGGACCACGGTGGTGTCGGCGTACGGAGCGCTGCGCGAGGCCGGCTATCTGGTCAGCGTCCGGGGATCCGGCTCCGTCGCGATGCTCCCGCGGAGGGGTCCGGGCGCGGTTGCCGAGATCGACTTCGCGCACGCCGTTCCCGAACCGGTGCCCGGTCTCGAGGCGATCATCGAGCGGGTCACGGGCAATGTGCCCGACCTGCTGCGCCGGCCCGGACTCGACCTGGTGGGCGATCCGCTGCTACGCCGACGAATCGCCGATCGATACACCGACCGCGGACTGCCCACGACCCCGGCGCAGATCGTGGTGACCCTCGGTGGGCAACACGCCATCGCACTCGTCGCGCGGACCCTGCTCCGGCGAGCCGACCGGGTGGTCGTCGAGACCCCGACCTATCCGCACGCCTACGAGGCGATCGCCGAGGCCGGTGGACGGCTCGTGTCGACGCCGGTCACCGCGGCCGGTTGGGACATGGACCACTTCCTCGAGATCCTCAACCGGATGCGACCCGAGATGGCTTATTGCATACCGGATTTCCAGAACCCGACGGGCGCCTCGATGCCGTCCGCCCATCGAGAGCGACTCGCCGACGCGGCGCGCCGGGCCGGGACCGCGCTGCTCGTCGACGAGACGACTGCCGAGCTCGACATCGATCGTCGGACGGACCATTTCCCGTTCGCCGCGCATGCGCCGGTGAGGTCCTCGGTGCCGGTGGTGACGATCGGATCGCTGGGCAAGACGGTGTGGAGTGGATTGCGGGTGGGATGGATTCGTGCCGACGAGGACATCGTCGACCGGATCGTCCGACGGAGACCCGCCGGTGACCTCGGTTCGCCGATCATCGACCAGCAGATCGCCGCCGAGGTCTTGGCCGGTTACGACGACCTGCTCGCCGTTCGTTCCGCGCAGCTTCGTATCGGCCGGGACACGCTCACCGGACTTCTGCGAAAACACCTGCCGGAGTGGGAGAGTCCCGACGTCAACGGTGGGTTGGCGATGTGGGTCGGGCTCGGGGCGCCGCTGAGTTCCGCGCTCGCGGCCGCCGCCCTGAACCGAGGTGTGCGGATCAGCGCCGGACCGAAGTTCGGCGTCGACGGGGCGCACGAACGCTACATTCGCGTTCCGTTCACCGAGGATGCCGACGACCTCGCCGCCGGCGTCGACGTGTTGCGGGACGTATGGGCATCACTTGATCGCCCGGGGGCACCGGACGCGTTGACGCGCCCGGCGTGAGAGATACCGACCGTCGCGGACTGCGTGTCGTTGCCGCACCGCACTTCTCGGCGGTGTGCCGAATGATGTTGTCCGTCGGCGATGCCGTCGCCGGACCCCGGCACCGGCCCGCGGGAGAAAATCAGTGGCGCCGCCCGGCGGAGTCGCGTCACCATGGGCGGGCAATTGAGTCCACGGATGCGCGGTTGGCATCTACCACCAGGTCGTGATCGGCGATTGAATGCCGGCACACCATGTTCCGGCGTCAGGAGGTCGTCATGACCGCACTGCTCCTCGCGATCGTCTGCGGCATCATCCTGCTCGTCGTCGTCGCCCGCACGTTGATCGTCACCATCCGCGACGAGCGGGGACGGGTGCCGTATCGCCCCGCGTACGACACCCGACGTCCGACGATGTGACGAGGCGGGTGGGTAACCGCGGCTACTCCGCCCGTTTGAGCACCGCGAGCACGGTCAGGAGCAGGATCTTGACGTCGAGCCAGAGTGACCAGTTCTCGATGTAGTAGTTGTCCCACTCGGCGCGGTCGGCGATGGAGGTCTGACCGCGCAGGCCGTGCACCTGCGCCCAGCCGGTGACCCCGGCCTTCACCCGGTGGCGTTCGCCGTATCGCCGGATCTGCACCTCGAACAGCGAGACGTACTCGGGACGCTCCGGGCGTGGACCCACGAGACTCATGTCCCCGCGGATCACGTTGAGCAGCTGGGGTAGTTCGTCCATCGACGTCGAGCGCATGATCTTGCCGATCCTGGTGCGGCGGTCGACGCCCTCGACGCCGCCGGGTGCGCTGCCCTCGGTCGGCCGGAACTTCTCCGCGGCGGGGTCCTCGGGCCGCATCGAGCGAAACTTCAGGCAGTTGAACACCCGCGCGTCGCGACCCACTCGCGGCTGGGCGAAGAAGATCGGCCCGGGCGAACTCAACCGAATCAGCAGCATGAGCGTGAGGAACAGCGGTGAGATCGCGGCGAGGATCAGGGCTCCGACCACCCGGTCTCCGATGTGCTTGGTCCGGAACTGCCAACCGCGCGGGTTGGTGTGCGGGACCGACATCAGGGGCAGCCCGCCGATGTGGTCGACCCGGCTGCGGCGTCCGACGACGTCGAACATGCGCGGCACGATCCACACCTTCACCCCGTGCCGGTGGGCGATACGGACGGCGGCGGTGAGCCTTTCGACATTGGTGACCGCGAAGGCCACGACCAGGACCTCGGCCTTCGTCGCCCGGATCGCCTCGTCGAGTTCGTCCACCCCGCCGAGTTGCGCGATCTCGTTGGTGGGTCCCTCGTCCCGATCGGCGCGGGGTGGCGCGCCGGCGGCCAGGATGCCGACCGGCCGGAGACCGTGCTCCGGCGCGGCCACCATGCGGCCGACCACCTGTGCGGTGATCGGCCCGTCGCCGATGATCAGCGTGGGGGACAGCAGATGACCGTTCTTGCGCAGGCTCCGCTGGATGATGTCGCGGATGAGACGACCGAACGGAACCCAGAACAGCGCCGACACCCACACCTTGGTGACCGCGGCGCCGGGTCTGTCGTCGGAGTAGGAGAGGAGCAGGGAGCACAGCAGGATCATCGCGGTGATCGTGCACCCGGTCATGACCCGGCCGACCTCGTCGAGGAACCGGCGATTGAGCCCCCGACGGTAGACCCCGCGCAAGGAGAAGACGATCACGAGGGTCGGCACGAAGGTGGCGAGTGTCCACAACGGCGGGTTCGCGCCGCTGCCACTCCTCACCCACCAGATCCCGGCGGCCACCGCGATCGTCGCGGACAACACGTCGATCGACACGGTCACGATCGTGCTCAGGGGATCGTCGCGGATCAGCTCGTGAAAGGTGCGCCGACCGTTGGGCGACGAGTACACCGGGGTGCGCCTCGTGGTCTGCGGGAACTCGGCCTGCGATACACGGGTCGACAAGTCCACTCCATCCGAAAGAACAGCCCCCCGTCCCGACGATTGTAGGTGTACACGACGGTCCCGCGTGCGCCTACCGGCCACGTGTTGGGTACCGAATGCTCACCGCCAGGTCACGAGGGCACGCGACCGTGTCAACGCCCGAAGATGAGCTCCTGGACCAGGATCGAGAGATCGGACATGAGCTGGACCTCCGCGGTGGACCAGTGATGCGCCTCCGAGTCCCAGGCGCAGAACGTGCCGATGACATGTCCGTCGTCGTCGGCGAGCGGGATGCCGAGGTAGGCGGTCACCTCCCCGCTGACGGCGGTCGGGTGGTCGGCGAGGAGCGCGTGGTCGGCGATGTCGTCGATGATGAGGGGTGAACCGCTGACCACCGGGAGGACGCAGAGGGAGTTGACCAGCGACCGGGTGCTGGGACCGTCGGGACTCCCGGACCGGAAGGCGATCGCGGCGGTCGCCTGCTCGTCCGGTGTGATGAGGTTGACGGCGACGTGCGGGACGCCCACGGCATCGATCGTGAGCCGGATCGTCTCGTCGAGGCTGTGGGTCGGCGGGTCGTCGAGCAGGCCGCTGTCCTTCAGCGCACGCATCCGCTCCGGATCGGACAGGATCGCGCGGAGCGACCGGGCCATGTCGGGGTTGCGCCCGCGCACCGCTTCGAGGACGGCGTGCACGCCGGCCTCGGGTGACGTGTCGAAGAGTGCGGCGAGCTGGGCTGGGTCCGTGGTCGGCTCGCCATCCGGAGTGGGGTCGTCGACGGGGTTCACGGTGTTCGCACCGTCCTCGGTGTTCGAACTCATCGTCACTCCTCTCGCTGCCCGGGTCGACCCGGTCGGCACACAGCTCACGCGCAGGTGTTCGGCGGACGCTGTCCTGACCGCACGGCCCGGACCCAGTCGGTCGCCGCGGAGCCGATGTCGAGTATGCCGTGCGGCTGACCGCGGACCTCGATCGCGGTGATCGCATCGCCCAGCCGGCATCCCCGATCGATGGCTCCCGCCGTCCACGGGGCCGGGATGACGTCGTCGGCGTCGCTGTAGGCGACGAGCATCGGGGCCGAAGCCCGCCCCTGAGGCAGACTCACCTCGCGCAGCCACGTCCGGAGTCGGTCGGTGGCCACGTCGTCGACCGGGCGATAGTCCTCCGGTCGCACCTCCTCGACGATGGCCTGCTTCTGCACCATCGCGGCGTCGTTGCACTCCAGGAACACGCCGAACGCCTCACGCAGCGGTCCGTGCACGTAGTCGTCGATGACGAGTTCGGGATGGATCGCCTTCAATCCCGTCAGGACCAGCGGGAGAAACGCGATCTGCTCCGGGGTGAGGGTGCCGGCATCCATCGCGTCGGCCAACGGCGCGACGTCGAGCGCGGGACTCATGCTCACCGTCCCGCGCAGTCGCAGACCGCGACCGTAGGTCGGCGCGATCTCGTTGGCGTGGAACACCGCGTGCCCGCCCTGCGACACCCCGAAGCCCCACCACTGATCGCTGGTGCCGTCGACGATCATCCGCGTCGCACGCACCGAGTCGATGATGTCGTTCGCGGCGGGCGCCGGGTCGAGATAACGGTGGGGTCCTGGTGTGCCGAGTCCTCGATAGTCCGTCTGTACGACGACGAATCCCTGCTCGAGCAGCGACGCGATGAGCCCGACGGTGCCCAGCAGGTTGCCGTGCAGCGACGGGGCGCAGTTGCCCGCGATGCCGGTCGTCGGGTGTCCGACCGCCAGGATCTGCCATCCGCCCGCCGGTGTCCGGCCGCGCGGCACGAACACCGCGGCCGAGACGGGAACCAGCGCACCGCTGACCGGGTCGGTGGACAGGTAGCGGAACCGCACGGTGCGGTCGACGATGCGCCGCAGGGAGATGTAGGCGTCGGTCGGTATGGGTGATCCCACCAGATCGCCGGCCGACGCCCCCGGCGGTGCCGAAAAGCTCTGCGATGCATCGTCAGACGCCGGGCCGGCGGAGGCCGAACATGCGGCGGTCAGCAGTGCTGTGACGAGCAGGACGGCCACGAGCACGGTCGCAGGCGGGCGCCTGACGCGCCGCGACACCGTCCTCATGAGCGCGTGAGCAGCCGATCCAGCAGGGACACCGGATCTTCGCAGAGGTGGTCGAGGGCCGCCTCGATGACCGGGCGACCGACGAAATCGCTGCAGAATGTCGCGGTGAAACTGCGCGAACCGTCGATCTCGCTGACGAGCATGCTCGCCGCATCCGGGCCATCGGGCTCGACATAGGCGAACAGGTGATGCGAGGCCGCCGCCAGATCCCACGGCAGATCACCGAAGATCCCGATCCGCCCGAGGTCGCTGACCGACAGTCGTAACCGGTCGGGCACCTCGACCCGGCGCGGGACGGGCGGCTCCTCGGGTGACGATCGACGCAGGCGCGCCCGGAGTTCTCCCGCGGCCAGAACGGCCGCGGGCCAGCCGGATTCGGCGACCGCACGGATGCGGTCCCCGATCTCCATCGGCGTCGCGTCGCGTGGGAAGCGCAGTGGTATGCCCACGGCGAAGTTGCCATGGTCCTCGGCGTGCCCGGCGTCGAGATAGCGGCGGCAGTCGAAGAGGATCTGCGTGCGCTCGTCGAGGGGAACGCCCTGCGCGGACAGGGCGGCGCGCCACAGCGCGACGGTCACCGCCGCCGAGGACATCCGGACACCGGTGTCGGCGATCGCACGCTTGAGTTCGTCGGTCTGTCCCGGGCGCATCGCGGCGGTGACGGCGCAGCGGGTGGCATGCCAGTCCTCGATGACGCGCGTGGGTCCGTGGGTCGGCGGCGAGACGTTCGCGGCGCGCAGGCGCATGATGTCGCGCAGACGTCTGGGGTGTCGCAGGACGTGACGACGCAACGCCTGCCAGGCGGCGTCCGGCGGCAGCGAGCGTTCGAACCGCTCGGTCATCGGGAACTCGTGGTGGCTGGCCAGACCGGCGATCTGCTCGATGCCGAGGCGGCCGTCGCCCATGCCGTGGGTGTGGTCGATGACCAGCCACTGACCACACACGAGCACCTCGAGTCGGGGCAGCGGCTCGGGACGGTTCCGCAGGCGCGTCATGATGTCGCCGATCGGCAGGTCGGCGAGGTCGGGCCGCTCGACGACCCGCGGCAGGGTCGCCACGTCGTGGGCCCAGCTCGCCGACGCCGGATCGGGGACGAGACTCAGTCTCGACGTCGGTGTCCATGCCCGGGTCAGCCGGGTCCGGATGACCTCGAGATCCAACGGCGCCATCGGGCCGGTCACCGAGATCGTGCGGGACGTGGCCAGTGCGCGGTCTAGGACGGAGGCACGCTGCGCCCCGGCTGTCGCGGCGTTCTCAGAGCGCGGCATCGACGACCTCGCGCATCTCGTCGCGGAACCGTTCGCGCCGGAAGCGCTCGGCCCAGGCGCGGATCTCGGATCGGTCGTAGTCGTCGACGGCGAAGTCGCGCAACGACGCGGCCAGCCGCTCGACGATCTCGTCGTCGGTCCCCGGTTCGATCAGCAGACCGGTCGATCCGGGTACGACGGTGTCGAGGGCGCCGCCTTCACCGAGCGCGATGACGGGCGTGCCGGTGGCCATCGCCTCGACGGGCACGATGCCGAAGTCCTCGATCCCGGGCATCAGGACCGCGCGGGCGCTGCGATGCAGGTTCAGCAGGGTGTCGTGGGGGACGCGGCCGAGGAACGTCGTCTTCGGCCCGGCGAGCTCGCGACACTGCGGCATGGCCCGTCCGTCTCCCGCGACCACGAGCCGGACGTCGGCGCGGGCGGCCGCCGCGATCGCGAGGTCGGGTCGCTTGTAGGGGACGAGTCGTCCGGCGAGGAGGTAGAAGTCCTCACGGGGCACCGCGGGATCCGGTGTGAAGCCGTCGAGGTCCACCGGCGGGTGCACGACGACCGACTCACGTCCCCAGTGCTCGCGGATGCGCTTGGCGACGGCCGAGGAGTTCGCGACGACGGTGTGCAGACGGGGCGCGGCGCCGACTTCGCAGCGCCGGGCGACCACCGACAGCGCCGACAGGATCGCGGCGCCGGCTGCCCCGCCGCCCTCGCCCGCGCGCAGCGACGGATCCCATGCCCAGCGGGCCGGACTGTGTACGTAGGCGATGACCGGGGCGTCGGTCGCGTGCACCGCCTGGGTGGCGAAGGCGTGATGGCTGGTGACGACCGCGTCGGCATCCCGCAGCGGCATCCGCCGGAACGCCAGTGGCATCAGCGGGAGCAACGGGGCGTAGCTGCGTTCGCCGAGCAGGCGGTAGGCGCGATTGAGCGACGAGGTGATCGGCGGCGCGGCCAATCCGGCCGGTACCCCCTCGGTCCGTGAGATCGGCGCGTGTACCTCGACCGTCGGCCACGTCGCGGCGAGTTGTTCGACGACGTGCTCGGACCCGGCGATCTCCGTGAGTCGTTCGTGGACGACGGCGACGCGGTCACCGGGCATTGCTGCCCACATCTCCCGGCGCGGTGCGGAACCGGTCGGAATCGAGTGTCGCGCCTCGTCGATCGTCAGACGGCGGCTGGGGTGTCATGGGTGTGGCAACCTCGGCTCTCGATGCGGCTGTGGCCCCGGCACTTTCGCCCCCGGCACGATTGTCGGGGACCGGGTCCGCGGCGGTGGACAGGGCAGGCGCGGAAGGCTGCTTCCCCGTGCGCTGCACGATCAGATGACGGGTCGACCCGATGGTCGCGAGCTGGGACAGCGCCCGGTCGGCCGCCTTGCGATCACGTCCAGAAGACGAGACGACCACAGCCGCGAGCGCGACGTCCCCGGGATCGACGCTCTGCCACCAGGGCTCGGTGAGAGGGAACCGGACGATGCGCAGACGGTGCCCGGTGGTCGCGTCGTCCTCCGGGTGACGGATGTCGTCGATCGCGCGAGCGGCGTCGATGTGGTCGCCGGTGAGGATCAGCGCGACCTGGGCGCGGCGATGGCGTTGCGCGAACGCGGGCAGCAGATTCGCTGGCAGCGCCGGCTCGCCCCGCTGTCCGTAGGTGAGCTCCGCGCCGTACCGGTGCGCCGCGCGGCGGGCCCAGATCGGGTTCGGTTTCCGGCCGACCCGCCCACGGAGCAGTGCGAGCAGCTCCGCCGCGATGATCGTCGCGGCGATGCCGGCGACCGCACCCTCCTGGGCCGGTTTGGGGCTGACAGGCACCTCGCTCGCCGACGGTGCCGCGAGGATGGTGAGCGTGTCCGACGACGAGTTCTGCAACCGGGTGAGCTGGGAGTCGAGATCGGCGAGGGTCGCATCGGATTCGACCTTCGCCTCGCTGCGGTCGGGCAGTGCGCGGTTGCGGACGCGCTCGGCGGTCACCTGCGCACGCAGTTGATCGATCTGCCGGGTGATGTCGCGGGCATGGGTGGACAGCGACGCGGCGGAGATGGCGGTGACCATCGCGCGGGCGACGTCTTCGGCCTGGGTACTCGTCGGCGCCGTGGCGGTGAAGTCCATCAGTGTGGGAGCCGTTCCCGGAGTCGTGGTGACGTGCGAGCTCAACTCGCTTGTCGTCCATCCGGTGTCGACCTGGGTGAGCACCTGTTGGAGGACGTTCTCGTCGGTGGACAGCGCCACGAACGGGGCACGCAACTGTTCGACGAAGGCGTCGCCCGGAATGATCGTGCCGGCCGGCGTGATCTCGGTGACGACCGTGGCCGAGTACTCCTTCGGGACCAATGCGGTCCGCAGCGCGAGCACCGAGGCGCCGACGAGGATGCCGATCAGGATCGCGGGGACGGCGACACGGACGAGATCACCGAAGTGCCCGAACAGGTCGACCGAGGGCGGCGCATCACGTCGCCCGGCGGCATCGAAGCTGGAGGTCACGCCTAACTCCTGTGGTGTCGGATGCCCCCCGACCATCCCCGGACATTGCAGTGTCGATCAGCTGTCAGTTCACCATAACGAAGGAAGCGGGCAATCGTGGTCGGCACCGGCGGGCGTGGCGTGTGCGAGAAACGATTTCGGAGGTCACCGCGAGGCGAGCATCGAGTACGCCTGCTTCGGTGACCAGTCGCGGCGCACCAGGCCGAAGTTGTGCTCGAGATTGTTCGGGTCGGTGCCGGCGTCTCGCAGCGAGTACACGAACAGCGGTCCGAGCCAGGGCGCGTCGCTCTGGGCGCCGATGGCTATCGCGATGCTCTGTGCCTGGACCTCCTCGGTGACGGCGTTCGTGCCGGTTCCGGTCGGTGCGCCGAACTCGGTCATCCAGATCTTCTTGTCGCCGTCGCCCGCGGCGACCATCACGTCGCGCATGTCCCACATCCGTGCCGCGGTGCTCCACGATGCCGCGGCGGGGTCGTTGGGCAGAGCCGGATAGGTGTAGGGATGCACGCCGAGTGCGTCCAGCGAGCGGTTGAATCCGCCCTGATACAGATTGCGCACGAAGGTCAGCGGTGCGATGTCGCGGCCGTTGTCGGTGCCGGGTGCGAGCCCTCCGGAGATCACCGCGACGCCGGGGACCGCGCGTTTGACGGCCGCGTAGGACGCAGCGAGCAGGCGGCCGTACTCGGCCGAGTTCGCCCTCGGCAGCCAGTAGTTCGCCAGGTTGGGCTCGTTCCAGATCTCCCAGACCGCGATCGATTCGGCGTACCGTTGCGCCGCGGCCGCGGCAAAGGATGCGAAGACGTTGGGGTCGGCGGGCCGGTAGTGGCTGTTGCGCGGGAAGTCGGACGCGCGTGCCGCCCACAGCGGTGTGTAGGTCACCAGCCCCAGCGGACACATCCCGTGGGCGACCACGGCGTTGACCACCCGGTCGATGGGCGCCCAGTTCCGTTGTCCGCGCCGGGGTTCGACGACCGACCAGTCCACGTCGAGTCGCACCGCCCACATACCGAGGTCCTGGGCGACCGACAGCTCCCGATTGAGGTCCTCATCGGACGCACCGAGCAACGAGGCACCCGGCGACGCCGCGACCTTGTTCTCGCCGTTGGCGAGTGAGCACGCAGCCGGCGCCGAATGCGCGTCGCTGCGGACCCATACGATCGCGGCGAGGGTTGCGACGAGGATGCACACGTATGCGAGTGCCGACCGGGTGGCCCGACCGTGCAGGGACCGTGTCATGGATGGTGCCTATCTGACGAGACGCGCATCGCGCGCGGCAGGTGCCGGCGGTGGACTTCTCCTCAGCCGGACAACAACTCGTCGAGCATACGCGGTAGGGTCGCCGACTTGTCGTGTCCGTCCGCGATCCGACGACGCGCCTCCGCGGTCAGCGAACGGCGCAGGTCGGCGTCGTCGAGGACGCGGCTGATCGCCGCGGCCAGCGCGGCGGGATCCGACGGCGGGACGAGGACTCCGGCGCCGTCCCGTAGGAACTCGGTGGTGCCGCCGTGATCCGTGCCGATGACCGGTGTGCCGTAGGCCATCGCCTCGAGGACCGAGAGCGGTCCGGCCTCGGGCGTCACACTCGCCGAGAGCACGACATCCCACCGCTCCAGGGCGGCGCGGAGATCGGTGTGCCCGAGGAACCGGACGCGTCCGGCGAGATCCGGTCTGGCGGCCCGGGCATGCAGTGCGGCAACGTGATCGGCGTCCCCGGGGAAGGAGCCCCCGGCGAACTCCAGTTCGACGTCCGGCAACCCGGCGACCGCGTCGAGCGCGACGGTGTGCCCCTTCCAGGGGGTGAGCAGAGCCAGCATCCCGACGACCGGTGGGTCGTGGAGTTCGGTGGGCAGGGCGGGGACCGGCCAGGTGACCCCGTTGTGGGCGACGACGACCGGCAGACCGAGGTCCGCGAGGGGGACCGACGTCGCCTCCGACACCGCCACGGCGCGCCGGATCACGGGTGCGCTGACGCGGATGACGGCGCGCTGCCGCCCCGACGTCAGGGTGTCGTGCACGAGCCAGGAGACGCGGCCCGTCGGTTGCGCGACGCGTGCGGCGGGGAGTGCGAACAAGGAGTTGACGATCGTCGAGGTGTCGGACCGACGTGTCACCCGGCGCAGGGTGCGACCAGCGCGTACCCAGTCGAGCAGGAGGCGACCGGCACCCGCGAGGCGCGCCACACCGCGCTCGCCGCTCAGGCCGAGCGGCGGGATGGACACATGGTCGACCGGGACCGGGAGTCGTCCCACCAGGGGGCCGTCGGGACTGACGACCCGCACCTGGTGGCCGCGCTCGAGCGCGACGTCGATCAGATCGAGCATCACCTTCTCCGCCCCGGAGACCTGGCCGGTGTGCGCGACGAAGACGATCGTGCACGGGTGCTCGGAATCGGTCATCGGACCACCTTCGTGTGTCGTCCGGGCGGCGTGGTGACCGCCCGGGTGAGCAGTACCGCGGGTCCGGCGACGATCAGTGCGGTACCGGCCGAGACGACCGGCCAGGGAATCGAATCCGCGAGCCAGACCCCGATGGCGCACGCCGCCACCGTCAACAGGGTCAACGTGGTGAGTGCGCCCAGTGGGAGCAGACCCGTGATGGGCAGCGTCCGACCGATGACGACCCACAGTGCCACCACCGCGAGGGCGAAGGTGATGACGGTGGAGAAGGCGGCCCCGTCATAGGAGTACCGCGGGATCAGGATCAGGTTGAGCACCACGTTGAGTGCCAGGCCGCCGACCGCGATCCACGGGTAGCGATTCGCCCGACCGGTCGCCGCGAGCAGG
The DNA here is from genome assembly GCF_031844505.1 of Gordonia sp. AC31. Taxonomy (NCBI): domain Bacteria; kingdom Bacillati; phylum Actinomycetota; class Actinomycetes; order Mycobacteriales; family Gordoniaceae; genus Gordonia; species Gordonia sp. AC31. The sequence continues at coordinate 159,509 of NZ_JAUZVK010000011.1, read as the reverse complement.
AAGATGCCGAGCACGATGAAGGCGGTGAGCGCCGCGCCCAGAACGAGCAACCGCGCGGCGTCGGCCCCGACGACGAACCGGTCGCCGTACAGTAGTCCGATGATCGGGCCGGCGCTCGGCCAGAAGGCGGCCACGGCCACGGCACCGCCCGCGGCGAACACCACCGCCGCACTCCGGCACCGCTGGCGCAGGACCGCCGACTGGCCGGGCCAGGCGGCGACCAGCAGGGTGCTGACGGGTCCGATCGCGGCCAGGATGAAGGTGTCCATGATGTCGGAGAACTTGTACCCGATGCTGTAGATGCCGACCGCGTCGAGCGAATCGAGCAGACTCAGCAGCAGGACGTCGACCTTCTGCAGCGCGATGGTCAGGGCGAGGCCCAGTGCGAGCGGAAGGGCATCGGAGAGCATCGGTTTCCAGCGCGACCATTCGACGACCCGCGACGGCCGCAGTCCCGACGACCGGCGCGCGATCCCGACGACCTTGATGATCAGCGACAGGATCTCGTTCGCGACCGGGGCGAGCACGAACACCAGCAGTGCCGGCGCTACGAGCACGGCGGCGATGGTCAGCGCCAGCTGCAGAACCTGGCCCAGGCTCTCGGCGATCGCGGTGAGCAGGAGGCGGTGCCGGCTCTGGAAGATGACCGTGAGTGCCTGTGCGGGCGTGGCGAACACGACGACGAGTCCGGCGATCGCGGTCGCGCGGATCACGTCGCCGGGATACTGCAGCACGATCACGTAGGCGACGGCGATCAGGTAGCCGAGAAGGCCGAGCACCACCCTCAGGGCGATGAACGCCGAGGACGTCTTCGCGACATCGTCGGGGTCGTCGGAGATGAGCCGGGCCATCACCGCCCGGCCGACCCCGAGGTCGGTGAAGATCGCGGTCAGACCGAGCAGCGCGAACACGAAGGAGTAGGTGCCCCAGTCCTCCGGGGACAGGGTGCGCGCGATGAGGACGCTCCCGGCCCAGCCGAGGGCGGCGATGACCACGCGACTGGTCAGCATCGCGATGGTGGCACGGGTGGCGGCCCGCGCATCCGAGGCGGGGTGCGCGCTGGGCTCGGCGGCCGGCGCAGTCGTCGGCCCGCTCGCTGCGCTCCCGGCGCCGGTGGTGTTCGGCCCGCTCGCTACGCTCCCGGCGCCGGTCGCGCGGGCCAGCAGCTCGGCTTCGGCCTGCTGGTCGACCAGCGCATCGGACGGCAGCGGGCCGGTGACGTCAGGGCTCATGGCGCCCCGCACCGGGTATGTCGATGCCGCCGGCCCGGTAGGCCTCGACCGTCCGGCGGGCCGTGGTGTCCCAGCTGAGGGCTGACGCCACCGCGGTGCCGGCGGCGACGAGTTCGGTGCGCGCCGAGTCGTCGCGCACGAGGGGTTCCAGGGCACGGACCCAGTCGTCCTCGTCGTGGCCCTGCACCAGTGTCGCGCCGTCACCCACGACATGGGGAAGCGCGCCCACCGCGCTCGCGACGACGGCACCGCCACAGGCCATCGCCTCGACGGGCGGAAGGCCGTAACCCTCGTAGAACGAGGCGTAGGCGGTCACGGTCGCCGCGGCGTAGAGCGCCGGCAGATCCCCGACATCGACGTAACCGAGCCCGACCGCCGACGACGGGGCATCCGGGCCCGTCGAACCCGCGCCGCCGAGCACGCACGGAATGTCGAGGCGCCGGGCGACCGCCGCGACGAGTTCGACGTTCTTGCGGGGTTCGACGGTGCCGATCTGCATCACGAAGCGTTCTGGCAGATCGTATTTCGCCCGAACCCGTTCGACATCGGCCGGCGCGGGTGGGCGGGCCCAGTCGGCGGGCGCGAGTTCGGTGACGTGGGCATCCCGTCCGCAGGTCTCGCGGATCCGTTCGGCGGTGAACTCGGAGACGGCGATCAGCACGTCGGCCCGACGGAGGGTCGTGCGGACGAGTACGGATTCGCCCGCGGCGCGAAACCGGCTCGACGCGGACGGCATGTCGAGCACCGACAGGTCGTGCACGGTCGCGACCGTGGTGGCGGGACCGGCGACCGGCAGGTCGACGTCGAGACCGTGGAACACGCCGCCCGAGCGGGTGGGGAGTACGCCGAACACCGCCCGTCGGACACCGTCGGCGACGGGACGCTCCACCGGGGTGATCGCCGGGGGCAGTTCGCCGACCGCGTCGGTCTGCACGACTGCGGACAGGGCGGTGCCGTCGACGTGGCCGGGCAGTGCCCTCAGGAGTTCGCGGATGTAGGTCTGGACGCCGCTTCCTCCGGGACGAAGTGCAAGCGCACCGTACGTGATTCGTGCTGTGCCGTCGCGCATCCAGCAGCTCCCAACAGTAACCAGAAGTAGAAGTCGAGCGGGAAGATCTCGAAGTAGGTGGCGACCAGGCAGGCCACCATCGCCGCGACCATCGACGCACTGACACCCAGGACGAGGGCTCCATCCGGGTCGGGCATCCGGCGCGAGTACTGCACGCACCAGATGATCGCGGTCACGATCAGGGCCAGGAACAACCACAACCCGATCGGCCCGAGTTCGATGAGCAGCTTCACGTAGTAGTTGTCCGGCTGGTAGTTCTTCGACAACTGCTGCACGGTACCGCCGGCGCCGGCGGTGATCGTCCGCGTCGTGTCGCCCTGGGCCGCCGACATCGCGTCGGCCGCCGATCCGCTCGACGCCAGGCCGGTCCCGAGCGGGTGCACCCAGATGCTCGCGAAGATCTCACCCCACCCGGAGCCGCGCTGACTCAGGCTGCTCGACGAGAAGAACACCTTGGTGATGTTCGACGGCAGGAACGGCAGCGAGATGACGGCGACGACCCCGACTGCGAGCAGCGGGGCGATGAGGCGGCGGAAGCGAAGGGCCGCAAGCCAGATCACACCGACGATGAGGCCGAGGATCGCCGCCCGCACCACCGACGTGGCCATCGTGATCGCCATGACCGGCCAGCAGACGAGGAACAACCGGTTGCGCCGGCGGGCGGTGTCCGACAGCGCCACTGCTCCGCCGACGAGCAGGGCCAGCATGACGAAGAGTCCGAAACCGAAGGGCTGATTGAACGTGCTGAACGTCCGGAACAGCGGACCGCTCGTCCGCACCTGCTCGCCGAAGGTGTAGCCGAGTTCGACCAGCCGCGCCGGACCCAGGAGCTGCTGGCCGATGCCCACGAGGGCGGTGAGCACCCCGAGCGCCATGATGATCGAGACCAGTCGGTCGCGGTCGAGCGCGTCGAACGGCGTCAGCCAGAGCGCGAGGACCACGAAGAGGTAGAAGAAGGTGACCTTGACGCCGTACAGCCCGATGGGGCCGTAGACGTAGAGCGCCGACACGACCCCGAACGCGACCAGCACGGCCGCGGCCGGCCACCACGGCAGCTGCAACGGCGGGTCCGTCCGGTCGGCGGGCCGGACCCGGCGATTGGCCGCGCAGATCAGCGTCAGCGCGAGGACGCCCTCCTTCCACGCCGAGGCGACGCCGGGCAACGGGGCGATGTCGAGGAGACCGTCGAGGGGGGTGAGCGCGGCCAAGACCAGGAGACCGCATTGCGGACGCCGGTAGATGACGGCGACGAAGGCGACCGCGAGGACGAGGGCGACGAGTGCAGCGACCACGACCGGGAGGTGCGCCACGTCGACCTGCCTTTCCACCTGCCCCCGTGGTCTGTTCGAGCCCCCAGACCAACCATGGTGGCATCTCCGGGCTCCGTTTGTCCGGGGCAACACGGACACATGTCGCCCCGGACACGCCGGGAGGCCGCCGGCCGCAGGTCAGTGACCCGAGATGCGACGTGCCCGTCGCGGGCGGGTTCGGTCGGGCCCGGATTCGGTTGTGAGAAGGCGTGGTTGCGGGCGCGGGGGATCCAGGAGTTGCGGCATCCCCTTCACCGGCTGGTGCATCGGGAGCAGGGTGTAGCCGTCTTCCCACGGAAGGTGGCCGTGGTCGTCGGGCCATACCACCTGCAGTTTCGGGTGGTCGGGGAACAACAGGTTCGCCAGGAGCAGCTCGTCGTGGTCGAGTTGCTCGATGAGTCGGACGGTCACGGCGACCGTCTGCAACGGGATGTCGGACTGCGCGGCGACGAGATCACGCCAGTCCTCCTGGTGGAGCAGGGCGCCCAGTTCGTTCAGCACGTGCGTCGCGGTCAGGGGATCGACGCCGTAGATCGAGAGCTCCGGGATCGAGTGCAGCGAGAGTCCGGAGGTGTAGGAGAACCCGCACTCGGTTCGAGCACCTGCGGGCGGTGCGTCGAACTCGGCGTCCGCCTCGCCGACCGAGGTCACCTGCCAGCCGCAGCGCCGGATGGTCTCGATGGTGGAACGGATGAGCGGATTGGGATGCCACCGGGGCAGACCTCGGATCGCGGCAGCGTGGTCTGACATGGATCGCTCCTTTGTTCGACGGGTGCGAACATCAGAACACGAGGCCCCGACAATTCTCCCGACGCCGCAGCCGGGGAGGCGGGCGTCAGGTGTTCGCCGTGCGTCGGATGCCGAACACGGTGAACAGGGCCGCGCACGTGGCGAAGACGACCAGCAGCGCGAGCCCGATCGTGTAGCTGTGGGTGGTCGCGTCGTAGGTGGCCCCCATGACCATGGGCGGGAAGAAGCCGCCGAGCCCGCCGAGGGCACCCACGATCCCGGTGACCGAACCGACCCGCTCGGCGGGCGCGGCCTGCGCGACCCAGCTGAAGACCGACCCCGAACCGAGTCCCATGCAGACCGCCATCAGGACGAAGTCGAGACCGGCGGGTATCTCGAGGGGCGGCTTGGTGATCATCCACACGGCGAGCACGGCGGCACCGCCACAGGAGATCACGGTGATGATGCGCGGTCCGAAGCGATCGGACAGGACACCGCCGACGGGCCGGGCGATGACGGCCGCGATCGCGAAACCGGCGGTGCGCGTGCCGGCCGCCTGGAGGTCGAAGTCGTAGACGTCCTTGAGGTAGGTCGGCAGGTAGGTGCTGAAGGCGACGAAGCCGCCGAACGCCGCAGCGTAGAGAAAACCGAGCTGCCAGGTGATCGGCAGTTTGGCCGCACCGATCAGTTTGGGGACCACCGAGTCGTGGGACGCGGCCCACCTGGGTGAGTCGCGCATGAACAACCAACAGACCACGGCGACCACCGCGAGCGCGACGGCGATGATGATGTGCGTCGCGATGTATCCGAACCACGACACGAACCGCGGGGTGAAGAAGGCCGACAACGCCGTCCCGCCCATCCCGGCTCCGAAGACGCCGGTCGCGAACCCGCGCCGGGACTTGTCGTACCAGGCGTTCACGAAGGGGATGCCCACGGCGAACGTCGTCCCGCCGACGCCGAGGAAGAAGCCGGCGACGAGCAGCAACGCGTAGCTGTCGAAATGTCCGGCGGCGGCGACCAGCAGGACGAACGGAATGGTGGCGACCAGCAGAACGGTGAACATGAGGCGGCCGCCGAAGCGGTCGGTCAGTGCGCCGGTCAGGATTCGCCCGAGCGAGCCGACCAGGATCGGGATGGCGACGAGGATCGACTTCTGGGTGGCGCTCAGGTCGAGTTGGTCGGTGTAGACGACCCCGAGCGGACCGATGAGGTTCCAGGCCCAGAAGCTGATCGTGAACGCGAGTGTCGCGAGAGCTAGGTTCGTGGTCTGCGCACGCGAGCTGATGGCGGGCGTCGTGGTGTCGGTGCTCATCGATCACGATCCTTCACTCCGACGGGCGCCCACCCCGGCCGATGGGGCTGGTTACCCGGCGCGACACGTCGGTCGCGGCTTCGGTACACGATGTAGGGACGGAAGAGGTAGTGCACCGGCGCGGTGAAGATGTGCACCAGCCGGGTGAAGGGGACCATCGCGAAGAGGAGCATCCCGATCAGGATGTGCACGTGGAAACGCAAGGGCGCCGCCGCCATCGCCGTGACGTCCGGTTGCAACACGAACAGTGAACGGAACCAGGGCGAGACGGTCTCGCGGTAGTTCACGCCGGGCGCGTGCGGGTCGAGCGTGCCGATCAGCGTGATGTAGGTGCCTGCCACCAGCGCCGTGACCAGCACCAGGTACATCGCCTTGTCGTTACGCGTGGTGGCCATGAACACCGGGCCGACGGTCCGCCTGCGGTACACCAGCATCGCGACCCCGACGAGGGTGGCGACGGCCGCCAGGATCCCGAAACCCCCGGCACCCCAGTGGTACAGCGTCTCCGAGACGCCGATGGCCTCCGTCCACGACTCCGGGATCAGCAATCCGATCGCGTGGCCGATGATCACCACGAGCACGCCGTAGTGGAAGAGCGGCGACGCTATCCGCAGGAGGCGGGACTCGTAGAGCTCCGATGACCGCGTCGTCCACCCGAACTTGTCGTAGCGATAGCGCCAGATGGTTCCACCGATGAGCAGTCCTAGCGTCGCGTAGGGCACCACGCCCCACAGGAAGATGTCCACGGGTCACCTCACGCTCGGGTCGGGTTGATCGGCAGCAGGCGGGGGTCGAAGGGTTCCAGGCCCACGGTCTCCGTCGGTGCGGGTGCGCACATCGCCATCGCCATCGCCATCGCCGTGGCCCGGTCGGGTGGGGAGGGACTGGGCAGGGTGGCGCACACCGCCGCCACCGCCCCGGCGTACGGCGACTCCGCGCCGAGCAGGGCGAACCGGATCAATTCCAGTGCTGCACGGTGCTTCTCGAGCAGCTCGACGCCGCGGCACGGATCGGCCCGCGCGCTGAACTCGAGAACGATCGGCAGATGGTCGGGCAGTTCACCGCGCAGGTCCACGAGAAATCCACTGTCGCGGTAGGCCTGCTTGAACTCGCCCAGCGACGCGCCCCGACGCCGGGTGTCGCCGTCGGACCAGTACGACAGGTAGAGCGTGTGCCGTTTCGAGAGATCGAAGAGCTCGATGTACTCGCGGCGCAGCGCTGCCGGATCGCCGTTGGCGAGGTGATCGGTGATCTGCCGCAGCAGGTGTGGGGTCTGTGGGTCATCCATCTCGGCGAGGGCGGCCCGCATCAGATCGACGCGGCCGAGGACCTCGTCGTCGGGATAGCTCAGGCACCAGGACGCGATCAACCGTATGACGGTGCCCTCGTCGGTCGCCCGCGAGCGACGTGCGAACAACCGTGGTCCCCTCATCGTGCTTCCTCGTCGGGAGTCGATCCGGGTACGCGTTCGGGGAACAGGCCCGGCGGGGCCCCGTTGCCGTCCCAGTTGAGCAGGTTGGTCCGGCCCGCCATCGTGTGCTCGCCGGCCGCCGTGTCAGTGGTCTGACGCTGACGCAGCGCATGGAACGTCTCCACCGACACCGGCGCGGGACGACCGCTGGCCTCGCCGAACGGCGACGAGTCGAACATGCCGGGCCCGTCGTCGTAGTCGAGCGAACACCCCATCTCGTCCAGTTTCTCGGCCTGTTCGAGATGAGCCGTGGGGATCACGTATCGCTCTTCATATTTCGCGATCGCCATCAGGCGGTACATCTCGTACACCTCTTCCTCGGTCATCCCCACCGCGGCCGGTATTCCGGCGTCGGGTTCACGGCCCAGGGTCACGTCGCGCATGTACGAGCGCATGGCGGCCAAGCGGCGCAACACCGTGTCGATGACGACCGTGTCACCGGCGGTGAACAATTCGGCCAGGTACTCCACCGGAATCCGAAGGGCCTCGATCGCGCCGAACAGCGTTCCCGCGCCCTCGGCGTCGTGACCCTGCTCGGCGAGCAGGTCGACGATCGGCGACAGCGGTGGGACGTACCAGACCATCGGCATCGTGCGGTATTCCGGGTGCAGCGGGAGCGCGACACGGTACTTCTTCGCCAGCGCGTAGACCGGCGATCGGCGCGCGGCCTCGAGCCAGTCGTCCGGGATGCCGTCGCGTCGAGCGGCGGCGATCACCGCCGGATCCTCGGGGTCGAGCATCAGATCGAGTTGCGCCTCATACAGATCGCGATCATCGGGGACCGAGGCGGCCGCAGTCACGGCGTCGGCGTCGTAGAGGAAGATGCCCAGGTAGCGAAGCCGGCCGACGCACGTCTCGGAACACACCGTCGGCTGCCCGACCTCGATGCGCGGGTAACACAGCGTGCATTTCTCGGCCTTGCCGGATTTGTGGTTGAAGTAGATCTTCTTGTACGGGCAGCCCGTGATGCACTGCCGCCAGCCGCGGCAGCGGTCCTGGTCGACGAGCACGATGCCGTCCTCGCTGCGTTTGTAGATCGCACCGGAGGGGCACGACGCCATGCATGACGGATTGAGGCAGTGTTCGCAGATCCGCGGCAGATAGAACATGAAGGTCTGCTCGAAGCCGAACTTCACCGCGTCCTCGGACTCGCGCCGGAGCTTTTCGACGATGGGGTCGCGCTCGGCGAGTTCCGGTGCACCGCCGAGGTTGTCGTCCCAGTTCGCCGACCAGGTGACCTCGGTGTCCTTGCCGGTGAGCAGGGACTTGGGACGGGCGACCGGGAAATCGTCGCCGAGCGGGGCGTCGATGAGGGTCTGGTAGTCGTAGGTCCAGGGTTCGTAATAGTCCTCGATGGTCGGCTGGACCGGACTCGCGAACAGGGTCAACAGCTTCCGCACGCGGCCGCCGGCGCGCAGGCGCAGCCTGCCGTTGCGGTTGAGGACCCAGCCGCCCTGCCAGGTCTCCTGGTCGTCGTACCGTCGCGGATACCCCTGTCCGGGACGGGTTTCGACGTTGTTGAACCACACGTACTCGGTGCCGGACCGATTGGTCCACGCCTGCTTGCAGGTCACCGAGCAGGTGTGGCACCCGATGCACTTGTCGAGGTTCATCACCATCCCGACCTGGGCCATGACCCGCATCAGTACGTCACCTCCTGGCTGCGTTTGCGGATGGTCGAGACCATGTCGCGTTGATTGCCGGTCGGTCCGAGATAGTTGAAGGCGTAGGACAACTGGGCGTAACCGCCGATGAGGTGGGTCGGTTTCACCAGCAGCCGCGTCGGCGAGTTGTGGATGCCGCCCCGGCGGCCCGTCGCCTCCGACTTCGGGACGTCGATCGTGCGTTCCTGGGCGTGGTGGACGTAGCAGACCCCGGCCGGCATGCGATGGCTGACGATTGCACGGCACACGAAAACGCCGTTGGCGTTGGTGCATTCGATCCAGTCGTTGTCGGCGACGTCGATCGAGGCGGCGTCCTGGGGACTCAGCCAGGCGATCGGCCCGCCGCGGGAAAGCGACAACATGAATAGGTTGTCCTGATACTCGGAATGGATCGACCACTTGGAATGCGGCGTCAGGTACCGCACCGTGATCTCCCGCGACCCGTCGGCGCCGAGCTTCGGTTCGCCGAACAGGCGGTGCATGTCCAGCGGCGGCCGGTAGATCGGGAGCGACTCGCCCATGTCGATCATCCAGTCGTGGTCCAGATAGAAGTGCATCCGTCCGGTGAGCGTGTGAAACGGCTTGAGCCGCTCGATGTTCACCGTGAACGGTGCGTACCGGCGGCCGCCGGTCTCCGATCCGGACCACTCCGGCGACGTGATCACCGGCACGGGTGCCTTCTGGGTGTCGGCGAAGCGGATGCGCTTCTCCTCCGAACCGCGCGCGAGGTCGTCGAGGCGGAAACCGACGCGTTGCTGGAGTTGTTCGAAGCCGGCAACTGCGAGTTCGCCGTTCGTGGTCCCCGACAACGTCAGGATCGCCTCGGCGAGTTTCTCGTCGGTGTCGATGGCCGGTCGTCCGTCGCCGGCGCCGCCGAGCATCACGCCGTTGGATTCGGCGAGTTTACGCGTCTGCTCCGCCAGCGGGTAGGTCACATTCTTGACGGTGAAGCCGAGGGTGTCCGCGAGCGGTCCGATGGACGCCAGCTTGTCCGCGATCGCGGTGTAATCCCGTTCCACCACCGTGAAGTTCGGCATGTTCCGGCCTGGCTGTCCGACAACGCCGTCGTGTCGCCAGTCCAGAACCCGGCCGTGCGGTTGTGCAACCTCACCCGGGGTGTCGTGCTGCAGGGGGACGCTGACGAGATCGCGCCGTGTACCGAGGTGGGTGCGTGCCAGGTCCGACAGCTTGCGTGCGAGCCGGTGGAACAGGTCGAAGTCGGACTTCGCCTCCCACGGCGGGTCGATCGCCGGCGTGAACGCGTGCACGAACGGGTGCATGTCCGTCGAGGACAGGTCGTGCTTCTCGTACCAGGTCGCAGCAGGCAGGACGATGTCCGACAGCAGCGTGGTCGAGGTCATCCGGAAATCCGCCGACAGCAGCAGATCGAGCTTCCCCTCCGGAATGTCGTCGTGCCAACGGATCTCGGCAGGCCTCGGGGTCTCGGGTTTCTCGGCGCCGAGCACGTTGTGGTGGGTGCCGAGCAGGGTCCGGAGGAAGTACTCGTTGCCCTTCGCCGAGGAACCGAGCAGGTTGGATCGCCACAGCACGAGGGTCCGGGGCCAGTTCTCCGGCGCGTCGATGTCGGTGATCGCGGGTGTCAGTTCGCCGTTCTGCAGACGCTCGGCGACGTAGGACGCCGGATCGGCGGCGTCACCGCGATCCACGGCGGCGGTCGCCTCGTCGGCGACGTCGAGAGGGTTGGTGGAGAACTGGGGATAGAAGGGCATCCAGCCGAGCCGCGCCGACTGGGCGATGGCGTCGGCGGTGTGCTCGTGGTCCATCGTGCCGCGCGACAGCGGAGAGGCGAGTGAGGATGTCGAGTATCCGTCGTTGCGCCATTGCCCGGTGTGCATGTACCAGTACGAGGTCCCGGTCATCGTCCGCGGCGGGCGCGTCCAGTCCAGCGCGTTCGCCAGCGAGATCCAGCCCGTGATCGGACGACACTTCTCCTGCCCGACGTAGTGCGCCCAACCGCCGCCGTTGCGGCCCATGCATCCGGTGAGGATGAGCAGGGACAGGATCGCCCGATAGGTCGCGTCACCGTGAAACCACTGGCAGATCCCGGCGCCCATGATGATCATCGAGCGGCCGCCGGATTCTTCGGCGTTGGCGGCGAATTCGCGCGCGACGCGAATCGCCGCCGCGGCCGGCACGCCGGTGATCTCGGCCTGCCACGCCGGTGTGTACGGCGCCGATGCGTCGTCGTAGCCGGTGGGCCACTCGCCGGGGAGCCCGTCCCGGGTGACGCCGTACTGCGCGAGCATCAGATCGAAGACGGTCGTGACGAGCCGTCCCCCGATCCGCCGCGCGGGGACACCTCGGCGGACCACGGCTCCGCTGCCGTCGGGGGCGTCGAAGACCGGGAACGCGACTTCGACGAATTCGGCCGCATCGCTCATGAGTGACAGCGCGGGTTGCGCGCCGTCGAGATCGAGATTCCATCGCCCCGCACCGGAGTCGGCGTACCGGAACCCCATCGAGCCGTTGGGCACCACCGGCTCATCGCGTGCCTCGTCCCAGCACACCGTCTTCCAGACGTCCTCGGAGGCAACATGTTCCGCGCCGGGCAACTCGTCGGCGGTCACGAACTTCCCGGGGACGAGTTTTCCGGGGACGTCGGTGCCGGTCGAGTCACCGTCCGGCCCGCCCGGTTCCTCGTCCAAGTGGATCAGGAACGGCAGGTCGGTGTAGCGGCGCACGTAGTCGTCGAAGAACCCGGTCGAGCGCCGGACGAAGAACTCGGTGAGGATGACGTGTCCCATCGCCATCGCGAGCGCCCCGTCGGTGCCGGCCTGCGCGGGCAGCCATTCGTCGGCGAACTTGGTGTTGTCGGCATAGTCGGGGCTGACCGAGACCACCTTGGTGCCGCGGTAGCGCACCTCGGCCATCCAGTGCGCGTCCGGGGTCCGCGTCACCGGGACGTTGGAACCCCACATCATCAGGTACGTCGCGTCCCACCAGTCCCCGGACTCCGGGACGTCGGTCTGGTCGCCGAACACCTGGGGACTGGCCACCGGCAGATCGGCATACCAGTCGTAGAACGAGGTCATCACCCCGCCGATCAGCTGGATGAACCGGGTGCCGACGCAGTGGCTGACCATCGACATGGCCGGGATCGGGGAGAAACCCGCGCACCGGTCCGGGCCGTGGGCCTTGATCGTGTGGACGTGCGCTGCCGCGGCCATCTCGACGGCCTCGTCCCAGGAGACGCGAACGAGCCCGCCCTTGCCCCGTGCGCGCTGGTAGGAGCGTCGGCGCAGCGGGTCTCCGACGACGTCGGCCCACGCCAGCACGGGATCGCCCAGCCGGCGCTTCGCCTCGCGGAACATCTCCACCAGCACGCCCCGGGCGTACGGGTGTCGGACCCGGGTGGGGGAGTAGGTGTACCAGGAGAAGGCCGCGCCCCGCGGGCATCCGCGGGGTTCGTACTCGGGCCGGTCCGGGCCCACCGAGGGGTAGTCGGTCTCCTGGGTCTCCCAGGTGATGATCCCGTCTTTGACGTAGACCTTCCACGAGCAGGAGCCCGTGCAGTTCACGCCGTGTGTCGAGCGCACGATCTTGTCGTGGCTCCATCGATCCCGGTAGAAGACGTCGCCCGCCCGACCGCCGTCCCGGAAGACGACACGACGATCGTCGGTCTCGTCCCATCGGGTGAAGAACCTGCCGATGTCCAACAGTGCGGTGGCTGCAGAACCCTGTACATCTTCTGACCGGGCCATGAGCGACACCATACGGAGGGTCGGCAATTGTTTCTTCCCGAATCGCAAAGTCGATCAGATATGCCGAAAACGTTTGTGGGAAATACACCCGTCGGTCATTCGGGAAACAATTTGGTCGCTTAGGTCAACGCGTGGCAACCGTCAACAGGATCGCCGAGTCCTCTTGTGCGGTCAGGCCGTGACGCGTCGACGGAATGGTCACCAGGTCGCCGGTGGCGCCCTCCCACCGGCCGGCCGGGTCGCCGTCCGCCGAGGTCAGGACGACATGCCCGCGCAGGACCTGCAGCGTGGCCTCGGTGGGACTGTCGTGATCCGACAGTGCCGCGCCCGCGACCAGTGCGATCACCGTTTGTCGAAGATGGCGAGAAGAGTTGCCGTGCAACGTATGAGAGGCCCGTCGGCTCGACGCTTCGCGGGCCGAGGACAGGAGCTCGTCGACGAGCTCGGGAAGATGAGTCGAGTCCACGTGTTCCACCATGACATCGCGGCGCGGCGACGAGGTGATGTTCGGCGGATCGAGGCCAGTTCGTTGTTCCGCTGTCGACCGACGCGGTGATCCTGCCGCCTGGAATAGGCCACACAATCGTTGCGAAAACACCCGGTGATGACGGGCTCGCACCCATGAGAGTCCGGCGATGAGACGATTTCGGAAAATGGTTCCGCGAAATGATTCGAGAATCGAACTGTCGATTCCGTACAGAACCGATCGGCGCCCGTCGGATGGCTTCTGGTCCGCGCGCCGGAACTGTGGTCAGCCGAGCCGCATCCGGAGCAGACGATCGTCCCCGTCGGCCGGCCGGCCGCGTCCGTCGGTGTTGCTCGTGCCGAACCACAGTGAGCCGTCGGGCGCGGCGGCCACGACGCGCAGCCGGCCGAACTCGTCGGCGTACCTGCTCACCGGCTCGCCGGCGGCCGACCCCGTGAGCGGTATCTCCCACAGCCGCCGGCCGCGGAGCGCGGCCATGTAGGCGCGGTCGCCGATGATCGCCAGCCCGGCCGGGGACGCCTCCTGCGTGGTCCAGGTGGCGGCCGGCGCGACGAACCGCGGATCATCGGAATCGCCTTCGACCTCCGGCCACCCGTAGTTGCCACCCGGTCGGATCAGATTGAGCTCGTCACGACGGTTCTGTCCGAACTCACTGGCCCACAGCCGGCCTGCGCCGTCGAAGGCCAGGCCCTCGACGTTGCGGTGCCCGTACGAGTGGACCTCGTTGCCGAACGGGTTGCCCGGCCACGGGCGGCCATCCCGGTCCACCCGCAGGATCTTGCCGTTCAACGCGGTGACGTCCTGGGCGACCTCGGGTACGGCGGCATCGCCGACCGCGACGAACAGGCTTCCGTCCGAACCGAAGGCGAGGGCGCCGCCGTGATGGTTGTAGGCCGCGTCGAGTCCGGTGATCAGCGGTCGGGGACGGGTGAGCCGGTCGCCGTCGAAGTCCAGGCGCACCAGTCGGTTGTCGGTGGCGGTCGTGTAGTAGACGAACACCGCGCTCTCGTCGCCCGGCGCCACCGCGATGCCCTGCAACCCGCCTTCGCCGCGCGGAGCGGCGTCAGCGAACTCGCCGACGGTCCGGACCTCGCCCCCAGGGGACACCCGCACGACCGTGGCGTCGTCACGCTGGGTGACGAGGGCATCGCCGTCACCGAGGAAGGCCAGCGCCCACGGCACGTTCAGCCCGGATGCGACGGTCTCGACCGACGCGGCGTCCACTGACGTGCCCGTCGGACCCGAGCCGGATCGATCCCGCGTCGGCGGATCGTCGGTGGCGCACCCGGTCACCAGCGACGTACCGGTGATGCCGAGCAGCCCGGCCCCGAGCAGGCCCGTTTTGAGGAGTTTGCGTCGATCCATACCCTCGATGGTGCCTGATGGTCGCCACTGCCGACCGGTGCCGATTTGGGTCTACGCTGCGGATTCCCTACACTAGACCGGTTGCCTGTGCACCTCAGGTGTCCGGGACACAACTGAATAGTCTCCGGTGCCGGCGAAAAGCCAAGGGCATCGGCGGCGAGAACCTTCAGAAACAACTATCCACTTCGTGGAAGGCCCACCGCAGGTCACCGGGATTTTTCCGGCCACCGGCGCTGTATGGGAACCGCTACGAGAAAGGTTGACGGTCACCCATGACCATGACTGACCCGATCGCAGACTTCTTGACGCGTCTGCGTAACGCCAACTCGGCGTACCACGACGAGGTGACACTGCCCTCGTCGAAGATCAAGGTGAACATCGCCGAGATCCTCAAGCGCGAGGGCTACATCACCGACTACCGCACCGAAGACGCGGAGGTCGGGAAGAACCTCGTCGTCTCCCTGAAGTACGGCCCGAGTCGCGAGCGCTCCATCGCCGGTCTGCGCCGCGTCTCCAAGCCCGGCCTCCGGGTCTATGCAAAGTCCACCAACCTGCCCAAGGTTCTGGGCGGCCTCGGCGTGGCCATCATCTCCACGTCGTCGGGCCTGCTCACCGATCGCCAGGCAGCCAACCAGGGCGTGGGCGGCGAAGTCCTCGCCTACGTCTGGTAGGGGAGGTAACAACACATGTCGCGTATCGGAAAGAACCCCATCGAGATCCCCGCGGGCGTGGACGTCACCATCGACGGCCAGAACGTCACCGTGAAGGGCCCCAAGGGTGAGCTCTCGCTCACCGTCTCCGAGCCCATCTCGGTCGCCAAGGAGGACAACTCCATCGTCGTGACCCGCCCCAACGACGAGCGTCGCAGCCGCGCGCTGCACGGCCTGAGCCGTTCGCTCGTGAACAACCTCGTCGTGGGCGTCACGCAGGGCTACACCAAGAAGATGGAGATCTTCGGTGTCGGTTACCGCGTGCAGGCCAAGGGCAGCGACCTCGAGTTCGCGCTCGGTTACAGCCATCCCGTGCCGATCGAGGCCCCGGCGGGCATCACGTTCGCCGTGGAGTCCCCGACGAAGTTCTCGGTCTCGGGTATCGACAAGCAGCAAGTCGGCGAGATCTCGGCGGTCATCCGCCGCCTGCGTCGTCCGGACCCCTACAAGGGCAAGGGCATTCGCTACGAGGGTGAGCAGATCCGTCGCAAGGTCGGAAAGACGGGTAAGTAAGCCATGAGTGATTCAGCTACCAAGACAGTGCGCAAGCCGATCGGCAAGGACGTCTCGACGCGTCGTCGCAAGGCGACCGGCAACCGTCACTTCCGCCTCCGCAAGAAGGTCAGCGGAACCCCGGCCCGTCCGCGTCTCGCGGTCAAGCGCAGCTCGCGCCACATCCACGTCCAGTTGATCGACGACCTGGCCGGCAAGACGCTGGCCGCGGCATCGACGATCGAGGCCGATGTGCGTGCGGCCGGCGGCGACAAGTCCGCGCAGGCCCGCAAGGTCGGCGAGCTCATCGCCGCCCGCGCCAAGGCTGCCGGCGTCGACGCCGTCGTGTTCGACCGTGGCGGCAAGGACTACCACGGCCGGATCGCCGCGCTCGCCGACGCCGCCCGCGAGGGAGGCCTGAGCTTCTGATGACCATCTCGAACAGCTACACCCACATGACCGGAGGGAACCTCTGATGCCCGGACGTCAGCGTGACGGCGGAAACGGACCCGCCGGTAACGACAACAACCAGAACAACCAGGGCGGCGGCAACGACCGTCGCGGCGGTGGCCGCGGCGACCGTCGCGATCGTGGCGGCCGCGACCAGGACCGCAACCAGCTCGAGCGCGTGGTGACCATCAACCGCGTCTCGAAGGTGGTCAAGGGTGGACGTCGTTTCTCGTTCACCGCTCTCGTGGTCGTCGGCGACGGCCAGGGCATGGTCGGCGTCGGCTACGGCAAGGCCAAGGAAGTCCCGGCCGCGATCCAGAAGGGTGTCGAGGAAGCTCGCAAGAACTTCTTCCGCGTGCCCCTGATCGCCGGCACCGTGACCCACCCGGTCCAGGGTGAGGCCGCCGCCGGTGTCGTCATGCTCCGCCCGGCCAGCCCCGGTACCGGTGTGATCGCCGGTGGCGCGGTGCGTGCCGTGCTCGAGTGCGCGGGCGTCCACGACGTCCTCGCCAAGAGCCTCGGCTCGGACAACGCCATCAACGTCGTGCACGCCACCGTCGCGGCACTCAAGATGCTGCAGCGTCCCGAAGAGGTCGCGGCCCGCCGCGGTCTGCCGATCGAGGATGTCGCTCCGGCCGGTATGCTCCGCGCTCGCGCAGGACAGGGGGTCTGATCATGGCTCAGCTGAAGATCACTCAGGTCAAGGGCACCATCGGTACCAAGAGCAACCAGCGTGACAGCCTGCGGACCCTCGGACTCAAGGGCATCCGCCAGACCGTCACCCGCGAGGACACGCCGATCAACCGCGGCCTCATCAACGCGGTTCGTCACCTCGTGACAGTCGAAGAGGTTCAAGCATGACCATCAAACTCCATCACCTTCGCCCCGCTCCGGGGTCGAAGACCGACAAGACCCGCGTGGGTCGCGGTGAGGGGTCCAAGGGTAAGACCGCCGGTCGCGGCACCAAGGGCACCAAGGCACGCAAGAACGTGCCCGCCGGCTTCGAGGGTGGCCAGATGCCGATCCACATGCGGCTGCCGAAGCTCAAGGGCTTCACCAACCGCAACCGGATCGAGTACCAGGTCGTCAACGTCGGCGACATCGCCCGCCTGTTCCCGCAGGGCGGCACCATCGGCGTCGACGAGCTCGTCGCGGCCGGGGCCGTTCGCAAGAACAAGCTGGTGAAGGTTCTCGGCGACGGTGACCTGTCGGTCAAGGTCGACATCACCGCCGACAAGTTCACCGCCTCCGCCAAGGAGAAGATCGCCGCTGCCGGTGGCAGCGTCACCGAACTCTGACGGACACACACCGCGGTCGGGCGGCAGCATCGCTGCCGCCCGACCGGGGCGTTTCGGTGTGACTGTTAGAGTCTCAGAGGTTGTCCTGCCGGACACGCCCAAGACTGCCGCATCCCGAAAGATCATCGTCGATTGCCGAGCACACGGGGGTCGGGTCGCACCGACCCGGAACGTAGACCTCGCGTGGTCGTTACTAGGAGGAGTTAGTGCTTTCCCCCCTCTTCGCGGCCATTCGGACGCCGGATCTGAGGAAGAAGATCCTCTTCGTTCTCGGCATCATCATCCTGTATCGGCTGGGAGCGACCGTCCCGTCGCCGGGTGTCGACTACCAGGCCGTGCAGGCGTGTCTCGACGAGGTCTCGTCCGGTGAGTCGAGCTCGGTCTACTCCCTGATCAACCTGTTCTCCGGCGGCGCGCTGCTGCAGCTGTCGGTGTTCGCGATCGGCATCATGCCGTACATCACGGCGGCCATCATCGTGCAGCTGCTGACCGTGGTCATCCCGCGCTTCGAGCAACTCCGCAAGGAGGGCCAGGCCGGCCAGGCCAAGATGACGCAGTACACGCGCTACCTGGCCGTGGCCCTCGCACTCCTGCAGTCGACGGGCATCGTGGCCCTCGCCGATCGTGGCCAGCTCCTTCCGCAGTCCTGTGCGCAGAGCGGCGAAGTCCTCAACGACCAGAGCATCTTCGGTCTCTCGATCATCGTGCTCGTCATGACCGCCGGCGCCTGTGTCGTCATGTGGTTCGGTGAGCTCATCACCGAGCGCGGCATCGGCAACGGCATGTCGCTGCTGATCTTCGCCGGTATCGCCGCGCGTATCCCCGCCGAAGGTCGCACCATTCTCAACAGCCGCGGCGGACTCGTCTTCGCCCTGGTCTGTGTCGCCGCGCTGATCATCGTCGCCGGCGTAGTGTTCATCGAGCAGGGTCAGCGTCGCATCCCGGTGCAGTACGCCAAGCGCATGGTGGGCCGCAAGATGTACGGCGGGTCGTCGACCTACCTGCCGCTGAAGGTCAACCAGGCCGGCGTCATCCCGGTGATCTTCGCCTCGTCGCTGCTGTATCTGCCGCAGCTGATCGTCGAACTCACGCGCAATCCCGATGGGACGCAGTCGACCTGGCAGGAATACGTCACCAGGTACCTGACCGATCCGAGCAACGGCGTCTACATCGCCGTCTACTTCCTGATGATCATCTTCTTCACGTACTTCTACGTGGCGGTGACGTTCAATCCGGAGGAGCGCGCCGACGAGATGAAGAAGTACGGTGGATTCATCCCGGGCATCCGTCCGGGAGCGCCCACGGCCGAATACCTCGGGTATGTGCTCAGTCGCATCACGCTGCCGGGCTCGATCTACCTCGGTATCATCGCGGTACTCCCGAACCTGTTCCTCGAGATCGGTAACAGCGGCAACGTCCAGAACCTGCCGTTCGGTGGTACGGCCGTACTGATCATGGTCGGCGTGGGTCTGGACACGATGAAGCAGATCAACAGTCAGTTGATGCAACGCAAGTACGAAGGATTCCTGAAGTGAGACTTGTCATTCTCGGCCCGCCCGGAGCAGGTAAAGGCACCCAGGCGGAGCTTTTGAGCGAAGCACTCGGGATCCCCCACATCTCGACCGGTGACCTCTTCCGCGCCAACATCTCCCAGGGCACCGCCGTGGGTGTGGAGGCCAAGAAGTACCTCGACGCCGGCAACCTCGTCCCGTCCGAGATCACGGTGGACATGGTCCGCGCCCGCGTCGGCGAGCCGGATGCGTCGAAGGGTTTCATCCTCGACGGTTTCCCGCGCTCGACCGAGCAAGCCGACGCGCTGAACGACATCCTGGCGAATCTCGACGCCTCGCTCGACGCCGTGCTCTCGTTCGTCGTCGACACCGACGTCGTCGTGGAGCGCATGCTGGCGCGTGGCCGCGCCGACGACACCGAAGAGGTCATCCGCAACCGGATGGACGTCTACACCCGGGAGACCGCGCCGCTGCTCGCGTACTACGGCGACCAGGTCAAGACGATCGACGCGGTCGGTGACATCCAGGGCGTCCATCAGCGCGTCCTGAGCGCGCTCGGCGCCGGCGTCTCCTGACCCCGCTGGGTTCTGATCGCACAGTCTCCGACAACCGAGGAATCGCTGTAGGGCATGGGTTTTCGTAAGCGCAAGCGCGTCGTCCCCTTCCGCACTGCGGGCGAGCTCGATGCCATGGCCGCGGCGGGAGCGGTCGTCGGGGCCGCGCTCGTCGCGGTGCGCGATGCGGCGAAGCCGGGGGTCAGCACCCTCGATCTCGACGAGGTCGCCGAATCCGTGATCCGGGGGGCCGGGGCGGTGCCCTCGTTCAAGGGCTACCACGGCTTTCCCGGATCCATCTGCAGCTCGGTGAACGACGTCGTCGTCCACGGCATCCCGTCCGCGGACGTCGTTCTCGCCGACGGCGATCTGGTGTCGATCGATTGCGGCGCCATCCTCGACGGCTGGCACGGGGACTCGGCCTGGACCTTCGGGGTCGGGGAACTGTCCACCGCCGACGAGGAACTCTCCGAGGCGACGCGGTTGTCGATGGAGGCGGGGATCGCGGCCATGGTCGACGGCGCGCGCCTCACCGACATCTCCCACGCCATCGAACTCGGCACGCGCGCCGCGGAGAAGAAGTTCGGCCGGCCCTTCGGCATCGTCGACGGTTACGGCGGCCACGGCATCGGCCGCGAGATGCACATGGAACCGTTCCTGGCGAACGAGGGTGAACCCGGCAAGGGGCCGACGCTCGTGATCGGCTCCACCCTGGCCATCGAGCCGATGCTGACGCTGGGCACCACGGACACCACCGTCCTCGACGACGACTGGACAGTCGTCACCGACGACGGGTCGCGTTCCGCCCATTGGGAACACACCGTCGCGGTGACCGCCGACGGACCCCGCATCCTCACCCCGCGCCCGGTCTGACTCCACGCCAGTGCGGGATTCGTACCGGGAACCGATACGAATCGCGCACTGTAGGGCTTGAAGTTGTTGGGTGCTGTCCTGTTGTTGCGCGGTCAGTTTCGTACCAGGAGTTCGGCGAGACACGCCTCGACCGGCGTATAAGTCTGGCCCGGGCGCAGTGGCGGGAGGGCCGCTGGCCAGTAGTCGACGATCGGCCATACGGGTTGTTGCTGGGGGCGTGTCTGATCGCCGGACGTGTTGCGTCCGTGGATCTCTCGCCGCACTTGTTCGAGGTGTGCCTGCAACCGCTTGGGTATGTCGGGTCGGCGGTTGATGTGTTCGGGGTTGGGCGGTGCGCCGGGTTCGGCGTTGAGTCGCCAGAGGCAGCGGCCTTCGTCGGGTCCGGATCGGACGATCCGGGTGGTGTATTGGCCGGGTGCGTCGCCGACCATCCGGTTATGACGGGGACAGGCGGGTGCGAGGTCGTCGATGTCGGTGAGGCCGCCTTTGGCCCAGTCCTTGTGGGCGTGATGCATGTCGACGTGGGTGGCGGGTTGGTCGCAGCCTGGTGCCGAGCACACTTCCCCGTCGGGGCGGGCGAAGGAGACGAGGCGTTGTTCGCGGGTGGCGAGGCGTTTGCCCCGTCCGAAGTGCAGCGGAACGGTGGTGGCGTCTTTGAAGATCGCGAGCCACGGTTGCATGTCGGCGGCTATCGCGATCAAGTCCCGGATGGGCAGCAGGGTGCCGGTGGCGGTGGTCGCGAGTCCGGCTTCTCGGATCAGGTCCCCGAGGTCGGCTTTGACGATCAGTTGCACGGGCAGGCCTCGGTGCGAGGTGCCGAGAGTCCCGTCGGCGAAGCCTGCGGCCAGGGCGGCGTCGAGGGCGTCGTGATTGGTCTGGGCGAGGGTGCGGCCGTCGCGGTCGGCTGCGGCTGTGAGGGCTTCGGGGTCGGCGGCTCCGGCCGGTCCGCTGGGTGAGGCGGGGTCGTCGGGGTTGTTGAGTCCGGGTTTGCCCCAGACGGCGAACATCATGGTGAGTCGGGCGGCGAGTGCGGGTGTCAGGGTGCCGGAGATCTTGGCGGTGCCGTCAGCTCGTTGCCGTCCTATCCACAGGCCGCGGCGTCGTTTCTGGTCGGTGTCGTCGGTCAGGGTGCCGTCGGGGTCGAGGTGGGCAAGCAGCCGCGCGCCGAGTTGGGTGATCTCGGCGGGGGTGTGGTCGGTGGCGATCTCGGCCATCTGTCGTTCGGCGGCGACCTTGATGTCGTGGTCGATGGTGCCCGGGATGCGGTCGAGGACGTCGAGGGTGGCTTGTACGTGGGCGGTGCCGACCGCGCCTTGTGCGAAAGCTTCGGCGAGGTAGGGGTATTCGGGTGGGAGTACCTCGCCGCCGAGGCTGGTGCGGTGGGCGGTGGCGTCCATCTGCTTACGGCGTCGCATCGGGTTGGAGACGCGTAGCCGGTGGGTCATGTACTGCATGAGGGTGCGGCACCCTGCTTTGCGGGGCAGGTCGCGGGCCTCGACCTGATCGATCTGCCGGTCACCGGCGACGGTCAACCGTGCGATGGCGCGTTCGGTTTCCGCGGTCACGTCGGCGAGTTCGGCATCGGTACACGGCGACAGATCCACGGTCTGCAACTTGTCGAGGGTGCGGTGGAGATCGGCAACCAATTCGACCGCACGAGGGGTCGGCGCGTCGGTGCCGACGTCTCGTCGGGAATCGAACACGACCTCCCCCCCCTGTGGTGAATCGAATGTGGGTCCAACTCTACCGGCTATTCGGTTGGTGTGCAACGAGTTTCGTCTTCTCGTGGGTGACGGACGGTTGTCGGTGGGGGATGGTAAGGCGGTTCGCGCCACAGCGCGGAGTGCATCATCTCAGCGGTTTGGTAGGCCGCGAGCAGTGATCCCATGGCGTGCGGCATCCGTCACCGATACCGTCGGCGAGATGGCCCGCACCCAAGAGATCCTCGCTACGCCACGCGGACGATTCCTCTGCGCGAACATGGCATTCCGTTACGCCACAGGTGAACGGGTCGATCAGTATCGGCGACCTCGGACATCTCCAGACGTTCAGGCCGCGATTCGGAGCGTCGACGTTGAAGGACTCGTGGCGGCGGATGAATGGGAGCTCCTGGGTGCACTCGGGTACGCGGTGGACTTCGCTCGGTACTGGCAGCCTCCCGACGAGGAGGACATCCGCTATGCCGCACCAGAAGTCGTTGCGCTCCTCGAGCCGATAGCGGGGGTGCTGCTCCGCCATCCGGTCTGTGCGTGGTGGGACGACCCGGTCGATCTCGCGCTCCAGCGTGTGATCGCCTACCCGTTCGGAAACGAGGCACTCCCGGAGTCCGCCCTGCCGTACCGGAGCGAGCGCGTGCGGTGGGATGAGTGGCGGGCCCACGTCGAAGCCGGCGAGGCGCGCTCGGGACGGGAGTACGAGCGCAATCCTCACCGCACGTTCAGTGACGAGTGGTGGTCGACGCCGTATGCCGCGGGGACGGTGCAGACGACGCGTGCCCGCCCGGGCCTCGGCGCATTGCAGCTCATCGCCGAGGAAGACACTTCGATCGGCGATGAGGCCCGAGTCTGCACGGTGTCCGTCAGCGAATTCGCGCGGGTGTACGAAATCGCGGCACCCGCGGACTGTGCTCGGCTGGTCGACCGTTACCCACTCGAGGTGACCGCGTCGAGGAGATGGGACTGGTACAACACCATCGGGCGGCATCGCCGCTGGTTCATGCCCGACTGGCGAGCCGTCGCCGCCGACCTCGATGCCGTCCATGTGAGCGTCAACGGTTATCTGACGAGCGCGGGGATCGAGATCCCACTCCAGGAGCGGGACGGGGCCACGGTGCTGGCCGGATGGGCCCGGACGTGACGTGGTGGCTCGACCCAGGTTCCATCTGCATCGGCGATGTGCCCGTCCTGTGGCGTCGTGACGACGAACGGTGGGTTCCAGCGTCCGGCGCGTGACCGATCAACCAGATGACCGTGTGCGGCGGGCCGTGTCGTCGTACCGTTGACCATGCATTCCGACGTCTCCTGGCTCACCGTCGTGCGGCGGCTTCCGTTCACCGTCGCCCTTGCGGCGGCCCTGCTGATCGTCGGCGCGACGACCGGATCGCTGTGGGGTAGGGCGAACGACAAGTCGTGGTATCACGAGGTGGCCTTCGGGCTTCCCTCCCTTCGGGAGGGCAAGTGGTGGACGCCGGTCAGCTCCGCGTTCGTCGAACCCGGGCCCTGGCTGTACCTGCTGGCGCTGGTGGCGGTCGTCGTCGGAATGGGTTGGGCCGAGTGGCAATTGGGCACCGTGAAGGCTGTTCTGGTCGGTGTGGGCGGCCACCTGATCGCATCCCTGCTGACGGTGTTGCTGCTGTGGTTGCTGTCCTCCGAGGTGACGTCGTGGCGGTGGGCGGAACAACTCGCCGAGTCGCGCGCCACCGGGGTGGGGGCGTTGGTGGTCTCGGCGGTCGCGGTGGCCTCGGCGACCGTGCGTTCGCCCTGGCGGCTACGTGTCCGGGTCCTGTTGGGGGCGGTCGTCTCGGTGGCCTTCTTGTTCGAGGGGACCCTCGCCTCGGTCGAGTACGTTCTCGCCGCGATCATCATGCTGATCGTGGGGGAGAAGTTCTTCGCCACCAACGAACATGGCTGGGTGCCGCGTACCCGGCGTGAGGTCCGCATGCTGGGTTGCGCTGCCCTGCTGGTCATCGCGGGTGCGAACCTCCTGGTGTTCCTGTTCCCGGGCAGCGGGCCGCTCGGGCCGACCGACGCCGGGGACGACTCGGTGTTCACGATGCTCATCGGCCTCGTCGTCAACGTGCTCATCGCCGATCAACTGCGGCGGGGTAAGCGGTGGGCGTGGTGGGTGGCCGTCGTCCTCGGTGCACTCAACGTCATCGCGACCCTCCTGGCGGTGATCCTGGTGGTCTTCACCGACGTGTCGTCCGAGGGCGCCGTGACGCTCGGAACCACGTTGCTCTGGGTGCTGGTCCTGGCCATCCTGATCCCCGGCCGGTTCGCGTTCGCGGTGCCGTGGCGCGTGCGTCAGGTCGGTGCATCCGGTTCGGACGACGATCCGGTCGGCCGCGTCAAGGAACTGCTGCGGGTGCACGGCGGCGGCACGATGTCGTGGATGACGACCTGGCCGGGCAACAGCTACCAGTTCACCGGCGCTGCGGGCGATCTCGACGACCAGTCCGTCGTGACCTACCGAAAGCACGTCGGGACCATGGTGGCCCTGGCCGACCCGGTGTGCGCACCCGAGCGGTTGGCCGACGCCTTCGTCGACCTCGCGGAGAGCGCCGGCGCGACTCCGTGCTGGTTCTCGATCGGCTCGGCGACCTCGGAGATCGTCACCGGACGCGGATGGCTCAGTGTGCAGATCGCCGAGGACACGATCGTCGACCTGCCGGGTCTGGAGTTCAAGGGCAAGCCTTGGCAGCACGTGCGATCGGCGATGAACAAGGCCACCAAGCAGGACATCTCGATGCGGATGGTCTCGCTGGCCGACGAGTCGTTCGCCGTCAAGACCCAGGTGCGCGCGATCTCGGAGGAGTGGGTGGGGGACAAGGGCCTTCCCGAGATGGGGTTCACCCTGGGCAGTGTCGAGGAGGCGATGGACCCCGCGGTCCGGGTGGCACTCGCGGTGGATCCGACGGGCAACGTGCACGGCGTGCTCTCGTGGCTACCGGTGTACGCGCCGGGTGGCGACGTCGCGGGATGGACGCTCGACATCATGCGACGCCGTACGGACGGGTTCGGGCCGGTCGTCGAGTATCTCATCGCCTCGTCGGCAGTCGCCTTCAAAGACGAGGGTGCGCAGTTCATCTCGCTGTCCGGAGCGCCGCTGGCGCGAACGGGCGACTTCGACGCCGAGCCGCTCGACAAACTGCTCGACACGCTGGGCGCCGCGCTCGAGCCCTATTACGGATTCCGCTCGCTGCACACCTTCAAGAAGAAGTTCAATCCCCGCTACGAGCCCGTCTACCTGGCGTTCCGCGACGAATCCGACCTTCCGCGTATCGGTGTGGCCATCTCCAGGGCGTACCTGCCGGATGCCACTACCGGCCAGCTGATCCGGCTGGCGGCGTCACGAGGGGACTGACCCGCCCGCCCCGGCTGTGAAGGCATCGTTCACGGGAATCGCCGCCTGAGTTCACCATCCGGTCGTCTCCTACGGCGAGACTTCGCCAGTGTCATCGGTCGACGAACATGTGCTGCCCGCAACGGGGCGGCGTCCCTGGCGAAGCCATGGGCTGTTCCTCCTGCTCGTCGTGCCGAACCTCGTCCTCCTCGGCGTGTTCACGTATCGACCGCTCGTCGAGAACATCCGGATGTCGTTCTACGACTGGAACATCGCCGAGGCGGGAGCGACGTTCGTCGGGATCGACAACTACCTCGAATGGTTCACCCGTGCCGATACCCGGGTGATCGTCGCCAACACCGTCATCTTCACGGTCGCCGCTGTCGTCGGCAGCATGGTCATCGGCCTGGCGCTCGCACTGTTGCTCGACCGTAAACTGCGCGGCCGAAATCTGGTGCGATCGGCAGCTTTTGCTCCGTTCGTGCTGTCCGGGGCGGCGGTCGGCATCGCTTTTCAGTTCGTCTTCGACCCCAGTTTCGGCCTCGTCAACGACGTGATGGTGCGCCTCGGACTGGGCTCTGCACCTGACTTCTACCAGCAGCCGTCGTGGGCACTGTTCATGATCACGGTGACCTACATCTGGAAGAACCTCGGTTACGCGTTCGTCATCTATCTGGCTGCGCTGCAGGGTAAACGGACCGATCTGGACGAAGCGGCCGCGATCGACGGAGCCGGCTGGTGGACCTATTTCCGCAAGGTGCTGTTGCCGCAACTGCGGCCCACGACGTTCTTCCTGTCGATCACCGTGCTGCTCAACTCGTTACAGGTGTTCGACATCATCAACGTGATGACCCGGGGCGGCCCGTTGGGCAATGGCACCACCACGATGGTCTACCAGGTCTACGAGGAGAGTTTCGTCAACTTCCGTGCCGGCTACGGCGCCACCGTCGCGACCGTCATGTTCGTCGTCCTGCTGGCCATCACGGTGATCCAGGTGCGCATGATGGACAGGGGAGCGCGATGAGGCCCGTCACCACGAGTCCGGTGTCCGGACGGGTGTCCGGACGGGTTGCCACGCCGGGGCGCACAGACGAGTCCAGACGTCCGCCGGCGGGCCCCGGGCAGAAGCGACGGCGCCCCGGCGGTGAGGCGATGACGCCGGCCACCCGCCGACGACTGGCCGACGCGTGCGGGTACGCGGCGATGACGGTGGTGCTGGTGATCATCGCGCTGCCCCTGGTGTGGATCCTGGTGGCGTCGTTCAAGGATCGCACCGAGATCTACGTGCAACCGGCCGTGTGGTGGCCGTCGACGTGGCGTCCCGAGAACTACGTCGAGGCCACGACGTCGGTACCGTTCTGGAGCTACCTGCGCAACTCGGTCATCGTGACCTCGATCCTCGGCGTGGCCAAGTTCGTGCTGGGCGTGCTGAGCGCGTACGGGCTGGTGTTCCTGCGCTTCCCGGGCAAGAACATCGTGTTCGTCGTCATCATCGCCGCGCTCATGGTGCCCAACCAGATCACCGTCATCACCAACTACGCCCTGGTGGCCCAACTGGGACTGCGGAACACCTTCATCGGCATCATCCTGCCGCTCGCCGGTGTCGCATTCGGGACCTTCCTGATGCGCAATCACTTCCTGTCCATCCCACCCGAGATCATCGAGGCGGCGCGGATGGACGGGGCGGGTCACTTCCGCCTGCTCACCAGAGTGGTGCTGCCGCTGTCGATCCCGACGATGGTCGCCTTCGCGACGATCACCCTCGTCAACGAGTGGAACGAGTACCTGTGGCCGTTCCTGATGGCCGACGACGCCTCGGTCGCCACGCTACCCGTGGGATTGACCCTCCTGCAGAACAGCGACGGTCTCACCAACTGGGGCCCGGTCATGGCGGCAACCGTGCTCGCGATGCTGCCGATGCTCGTCCTCTTCCTGGCCCTGCAACGGCACATGATCAAGGGTCTGACCTCCGGGGCCGTCAAGGGCTGACCGGCCGGCACCCCACCAGCCAGAACACCAGGCACGAGAACGCCCAGCCCGAGAACCATCATGCACGAGAACGACTGACACACAGACGATCGAAGGAGACGACAGATGATGAACATGTCCCGGCGCGGGTTCCTCGCCGCGTCCGCGACGGCCGCGGCCGGTGCTCTGGTGGCCGCATGCGCCGGAACCTCGGGTGACGGCGGTTCGTCGTCGGGCGACGCCTCGAAGCTGAGCTTCTGGTCGAATCACCCCGGCAAATCCATCGAGGTCGAACGAGGACTCATCTCTCGGTTCGAGGCGGCCAACCCGGGCATCACCGTGCAGCTCGTCGACGCCGGCAAGAACTACGAGGAGGCGGCGCAGAAGTTCAACGCCGCGCTGTCCGGCGGTGCCGTGCCCGACATCATGATCCTGTCCGACGTCTGGTGGTTCAACTTCGCGCTCATCGGCGCGATCAGCCCCCTCGACGACCTCTTCGGCCGTGCGAACGTGAATACCGCCGACTACGTCGATTCGCTGGTCGGCGACTACAAGTGGAACAACCAGACGTGGGCGTTGCCGTACGCGCGGTCGACTCCGCTGTTCTACTACAACAAAGACGTGTGGCGCCGGGCCGGCCTGCCCGACCGCGGCCCGCAGACCTGGGACGAGTTCGACGACTGGGGCCCGCGGATCCAGACCGTGGTCGGCGGCGACAAGCGCGCGCACGGCTGGGGCAACGCGACCGACTACCTCGGATGGACCTTCCAGGGGCCGACCTGGACATTCGGCGGCGCCTACTCGAACGACTGGGAGCTGAAGTTCACCGATCCGAAGACCGTTGCGGCCGCGCAATATCTGAGCGACTCGATCAACACGAAACGGTACGCGAAGATCTCCAACGACATCGCCGGCGACTTCAGCGCCGGCATCATCGCCTCGACCATCGCCTCGACCGGCGATCTGTCGGGCATCACGGAGAACGCCGCCTTCGACTTCGGTACTGCTTTCCTGCCCGCGCCGCAGGGGGTCTCGGGTTGCCCGACGGGCGGTGCCGGTCTCGCGGTCCCGGCCAAACTGTCCGACGAGCGCAAGGTCAACGCGCTGAAGTTCATCGAGTTCATCACCAACACCGAGAACACCGCCTACTTCTCGCAGAATGTCGGCTACATGCCGGTGCGCAAATCCGCGCAGGACGACCCGTCGATGGTCGCGTTCCTGGAGAAGAACCCGAACTTCGCCACCGCCATCGAGCAGCTTCCGCGGACACAACCGCAGAACAACGCGCGGGTCTTCGTCCCCGGCGGCGACAAGATCATCGGCACCGGTTACGAGCGCATCGGCCTGCAGAACGCCGATGTCGCCGCGACCCTCGCCGACACCCAGCGCCAGATCGCGCAGATCTACGAGGCGCAGATCGCGCCGAAGCTCCCGTCATGACGGGCGACGTGGCGTGGCCGGTTGTGGGCCGGCGACGAGGGGGCCGGTCGTGGCATCGGTGACCTTCGACGGCGCGACCCGGCGCTTCGCCGACGGCCAGAAACCCGCCGTCGACTCGCTCGACCTGGCCGTCGACGACGGCGAGTTCATGGTCCTCGTCGGACCGTCGGGATGCGGGAAGTCGACGAGTCTGCGGATGGTCGCGGGTCTGGAGTCCGTCGAGTCGGGGGCGATCCTGATCGACGACGTCGACGTCGTCGGAAGGGCGCCGAAGGCCAGGGACGTGGCGATGGTCTTCCAGAACTACGCGCTCTACCCGAACATGACGGTCGCCGACAACATGGGATTCGCACTGCGCAACGCCGGGATGAGCAAGGCGGACACCGCGTCCCGGGTCGGTGAGGTCGCCGAGATGCTGGAACTCACACCGCTTCTCGACCGCAAACCGGCGAAGCTGTCCGGTGGGCAGCGACAGCGGGTCGCGATGGGTCGTGCCATCGTGCGACGTCCCAAGGTGTTCTGCATGGACGAGCCGTTGTCGAATCTCGACGCCAAGTTGCGGGTGAGTACGCGTGCCCAGATCGCGGCCATGCAGCGGGAACTCGGCATCACGACGCTCTATGTGACCCACGACCAGGTCGAGGCGATGACCATGGGACACCGGGTCGCGGTGCTCGATCACGGTGTGCTGCAACAGGTCGGGAGTCCGCGTGAGATCTACTCACGGCCCGCGAACCTGTTCGTGGCGTCGTTCGTGGGCTCACCGCAGATGTGTCTGATCGACGCCCGGGTGGACGCGGGCATCGTACGCCTCGGTGGCGCCGAGGTCCGGGTTCCGCCGTCGGTGCTGTCGTCGGCGTCCGCGGGCGACGTCGTCGTCGGTCTGCGTGCCGAGTCGTGGCAGGTGTCGGCTGCACCGCAGGCCGGGAACCTCACCGCAACGGTCGATCTCGTCGAGGAGCTGGGGGCCGAACAGTTCGTCTACTGCAGCGCGGACGTCCGGTTGCGCGGGAGTCGCATCGTCATCCGTGTCGATCATCGCCGGACGATCGAGGTCGGTGACGTGATCGGGCTGACCCCGGAGGTCGACGAGACGTACTGGTTCGATCCGATCAGCGGGGTCGCCCTCGACGACCCGCGTCGTCACGACCTCAGCGCGGGACCGAAACCTCTTCGGTGATCGCGGCCTCGGGCAGGGAGATCCGATCGGGACGGCTGTATATCACCATCGACTCGCCGCGAGAGAAGCCGACGAGCGTGATGCCGAGATCGTCGGCGGCGTCGGCCGCCAGTGACGACGGCGCGGAGACCGCGCACAGCATCGGGATTCCCGCCATCGCGGCTTTCTGGACGAGTTCGAAGCTCGCGCGGCCGGAGACCTGGAGGACGGTGCCCGACAGGGGTAGTCGGTCGGCGAGAACCGCCCACCCGATCACCTTGTCCACGGCGTTGTGCCGACCGACGTCCTCCCGGACGGCGAGCATGCGACCATCCGCGTCGAACAGCGCGGCGGCGTGCAGGCCACCGGTCTTGTCGAAGACGCTCTGTTCGGCGCGCAACCGGTCGGGGAGGTCCAGGACCGTCCCGGCGGCCACGGTCATGGTGTCGGCGGCGGGATCATGGACCGACGCGGTGTGGACCGCGGCGATGCTGTCCTTGCCGCAGATGCCGCATGCACTCGTAACGGGGTTGGCGCGGACCAGCTCGGAACCGGGTGGGGGCACATGCGGGGCGAGCGTCGCGTCGATGACGTTGTAGGTGTTGGCGCCCTGTGCGTCGGTGCCTGCGCAGTAACGGGCCGTCGAGTAATCCGCGCCGGTGGTCACCACACCTTCGGAGACCAGGTAGCCGGCGACCAGTTCGAAGTCGTGGCCGGGAGTGCGCATGGTGACCGCGAGTGTGCGCCCGCCGACCCGGATCTCGAGCGGCTCTTCGACGGCCAAGGTGTCCGCGCGCTGTGTCGGCTCAGCGTCGCGTCGGACGCGGGTGACACGGCGGCGTGCGGTGATTCGTCCCACCAGCACCACGGTAGTCCTGAGACTGTTCGTGGCTGCGGTCTCAGACGTCGAGCACCAGGGTGACCGGGCCGTCGTTGACGAGACCGACTTCCATGTGCGCGCCGAAACGGCCGGTGGCCACCGTCGCGCCGGCGGCCCGGAGCGCGTCGACCACCGCGTCGACCAGCGGTTCGGCGACGGGCCCGGGCGCGGCGGCATTCCACGAGGGGCGCCGGCCCTTTGCGGTGTTGGCATAGAGCGTGAACTGGCTGATCACCAGAATCGGGGCGCCGAGGTCGGCGGCGGCCCGTTCGGGGCCGTCCCCGCCGTCGAAGATCCGCAGGCGCCAGATCTTGTCGGCCAGCTTGCTCGCGTGGTCGACGGTGTCGTCGTGCGTGACCCCCACCAGGGCGACGAGGCCCGCGGCGCCGGGCGGGATGTCGAGCTCGCCGACGACCTCGCCGTCGACGCTCACACTCGCTCGGCTGACGCGCTGGAGAACGGCGCGCATCGATCCT
Source organism: Gordonia sp. AC31 (assembly GCF_031844505.1). Lineage (NCBI taxonomy): Bacteria > Bacillati > Actinomycetota > Actinomycetes > Mycobacteriales > Gordoniaceae > Gordonia > Gordonia sp. AC31. The sequence continues at coordinate 128,273 of NZ_JAUZVK010000011.1, read as the reverse complement.
CCGATCTCCGGGTGCGGTGCACGGACGGGGTGTTCAGTCCAGCGCGAACGTGACCGTGACGGTGAAGGTGAGTTCCTGCTGGCCGGGCTCGACCGGTACGGGCGCGGCCGCCACGTCGCGTTCGAAGGTACCGGGCGAGACCGGCTGTTCCTGGCCGCTGGTGCTCTCCTTGATGGTCAGCACGTCGCCGAGCGAGTCGCCGGCGAGACCGGCGTACTGCTGTGCGCGGCCCCGGGCGTCGGTGAACGCGGCTTCGCGCGCCTTCTCGAGGAGTTCCGAGTCGTCGTCGATGGCGAAGGCGACGTTGTTGATGCGCGTGTTGTCCCCACCGGCGGTCGCGGCGGCGCTCAGCACGGTCGACGCCGTAGAGATGTCGCGGATGGTCACGCGGATGGTGTTGGTCGCGGTGTATCCACTGATCTGGCTCGAACCGCCGGGTGCGGCACTCGAATACTGCGGGTTCACCGACACCTGCTGCGTGGCGACGTCCTTGCGCTCCACTCCGGCCGCGACGACCGCGTCGGTGACCGCGGTGACCTTGGCGCTCGTCTCGTTCAGCGCGGTCGTCACATCGGACGCGGTCGCCTCCACGCCGATGTCGGCGCGCAGGGTGTCCGGGGTGCCGCTGACCTGGCCCGACCCGACGACGGTCACCGACCGTGGCTGCCCGCCGGTGTCGCTGCCGCACCCGGCCACCACCAGGACCACGGCGGCGAGCGCCGCGAGGACCGATGTCGTCCGGAGTGCGGGGCGCAGTGTGTCGGCGCCGCGTGTACTCGTCATCGGTCGACCGGGTCGCGCATCAGCAGGGCCAGGAGCCACCCGACCACCGACACGACGATGGCGCCGAAGATCGCCGACCAGAAGAAGTCGTCGACCTCGAGCCCCCAGTGCGTGGTGTTGCGGGTGATCCACGCGGTGAGCTCCAGCATCAACGCGTTGATGACGATGTGGATCAGACCGAGCGTGAGGATGTAGAAGGGGATCGCGATGATCTGCACGATCGGTTTGATGATCGCGTTCAGGACGCCGAAGATCACGGCGACCACCAAGGCGATACCGACCTTCTCGGCGGTCGTCGAACCGCCCACGAAGTCGATGCCCGGCACGATCAGCGTCGCGACCCACAGGGCCACCGCGGTCAGCACGGTGCGGACGAGGAAGGCAAGCATGAGCGACAGTGTGCCAGCACCCTCGCCTCAACCATCGATCTGATCGCGACGGAACGTCATCATGGCGCGGATCGCGTCGTCTGACGGAGGGGCGTCGGGCTGGAAACGTACGGTGCCCTTCTGGACGTCGAATCCCGCGAGGAACGGCCGCCCGGCGTCGACCGCGTCGGGGCTGAACGGGTACAGCCCGATGTGCTTCTTGGTGCGGATCACCGACAGGAGCGGGCTACCGCGATACGTCAGGGCCGGCATCCCGTAGCCCTTGCCCTGCGCGGTGCCGGGGACCGTGTCGCGGGAGACGTCATAGAACCGGGAGATGACCGCGCGGTCGTCCGGGTCGAGCCCGTCGAGATAGTCGTCGACCGTCCCCATCCGCTTGGACCTCCTTGCGACGCCGCGCACGCATTTGGCCTGGCCTGCCTGTTCGCGTAGCATGGACCGTCGGTGCGCATCGCGCGCCGGGCCTCGGCGTGTCAGCACGTGGGTCCGGTCGGCGCACACCGGGTGCAGGTCCTCGCGGACCGGTGCCCACACCCTAACGGACAAACACTGATTCAACCCGGCCAATGGGCCGCGACGTCGCCCGGATGTCGTGGTCACGGCCAGGATCGCGGAGGACATGGCGAAGAAAGACGGGGCCATCGAGGTCGAGGGTCGAGTGATCGAACCCCTGCCCAATGCGATGTTTCGTATTGAGCTGGAGAACGGACACAAGGTTCTCGCCCACATCAGCGGCAAGATGCGGCAGCACTACATCCGCATCCTGCCCGAGGACCGGGTCGTCGTGGAACTCTCGCCCTACGACCTGGCTCGTGGGCGAATCGTGTACCGCTACAAGTAGGACTTTCCCGGCGTCGCCGGGGACAGACTTCCCGGACATCCGTTCGGGAGGAGACCGACACCCACGTGTACGGCCGTTTCGGCGTGCGCGCGGGCGAGCCGAGCAGGAGAGATTGACGTGAAGGTTCAGCCGAGCGTCAAGCCGATCTGCGAGAAGTGCAAGGTGATCCGTCGTAACGGTCGGGTCATGGTGATCTGCGAGAACCTGCGTCACAAGCAGCGTCAGGGCTGATCACGCGCACCCTCCGGGTCGCTTGAGTCAGAACAACTGAAGATCGACAACTCAATACACAAGGACCTCCCAACACCAGCGGCGACAGACGCGTCACCGCCTACCTCCGGATCAGAGGCCGGAGCCCACGAGGCCGGACACACGGTTCGGCACCAGCTCGCGGGACGGACTGGGAGCAGACCTCTGAAAATCGAAAAGGAAATCCGCCACATGGCACGTGTTGCTGGTGTGGATCTCCCCCGCGAGAAGCGGCTGGAGATCGCACTGACCTACATCTACGGAGTTGGGCGCACCACCTCCAAGGAGATCCTCGAGGGAACGGGCCTGAGCCCTGACCTCCGAGCGAAGGATCTCACCGACGCAGACGTCTCGAAGCTGCGTGAGTACATCGAAGCCTCGGTGAAGGTCGAGGGTGACCTCCGTCGCGAGGTGCAGGCCGACATCCGTCGCAAGATCGAGATCGGCTGCTACCAGGGTCTGCGCCACCGTCGTGGCCTGCCCGTTCGTGGACAGCGCACCAAGACCAATGCCCGCACTCGCAAGGGCCCGAAGAAGACCATCGCCGGGAAGAAGAAGTAATGCCTCCGAAGTCTCGTAGCGCAGGCCCCAAGAAGGGCACCCGCCGTCGCGATAAGAAGAACGTCCCGCACGGCCACGCACACATCAAGTCGACGTTCAACAACACCATCGTGTCGATCAGCGATCCCAGCGGCAACATCATCAGCTGGGCATCGTCGGGCCACGTCGGTTTCAAGGGCTCGCGCAAGAGCACCCCGTTCGCGGCTCAGCTCGCGGCCGAGAACGCTGCGCGCAAGGCCCAGGAGCACGGCGTCAAGAAGGTCGACGTGTTCGTCAAGGGACCGGGTTCGGGTCGCGAGACCGCCATCCGCTCCCTGCAGGCAGCCGGCCTCGAGGTCGGCACCATTTCCGATGTCACCCCGCAGCCGCACAACGGTTGCCGTCCGCCCAAGCGGCGTCGGGTCTAGCGGGAAAGGGAGGAACAGAGAAACATGGCTCGTTATACCGGCCCCGCAACCAAGAAGTCTCGTCGTCTTCGCGTCGACCTGATCGGTGGAGACGCTGCATTCGAGCGCCGCCCCTACCCGCCCGGCCAGCACGGCCGCTCGCGGATCAAGGAGAGCGAGTACCTGCTCCAGCTGCAGGAGAAGCAGAAGGCGCGCTTCACCTACGGCGTCCTGGAGAAGCAGTTCCGTCGCTACTACGAAGAGGCGAACCGTCGCACCGGCAAGACCGGTGACGAACTGCTGAAGATCCTCGAGACCCGTCTCGACAACGTGATCTACCGCTCCGGCATCGCGCGTACCCGTCGCCAGGCCCGCCAGCTGGTCAGCCACGGCCACTTCACCGTCAACGGTGTGAAGGTCGACGTGCCCAGCTACCGCGTCAGCCAGTACGACATCATCGATGTCCGCCCGAAGTCGCTGCAGACCGTCCCGTTCCAGATCGCCAAGGAGCTCGTCGGCGATCGTCCGGTTCCGGGTTGGCTCCAGGTCGTGCCGTCGACCCTGCGTGTTCTCGTGCACAGCGTGCCCGAGCGTGCCCAGATCGATGTCCCGCTGACCGAGCAGCTCATCGTCGAGTTCTACTCCAAGTAGTCCTTCGAGCAACACCCGCCCGACAGCAACAGCTGTTCGGTACACCCTCGAGGCCGTCATATAGCGGGCGGCCAAAGGAGAGATCCACAGAATGCTCATCTCACAGCGACCCACCCTCACCGAGGAAGTCCTCGCCGAGAACCGCTCGAAGTTCGTCATCGAGCCGCTCGAGCCGGGCTTCGGCTACACCCTCGGCAACTCGCTGCGTCGTACCCTGCTCAGCTCGATCCCGGGTGCAGCCATCACCAGCATCCGCATCGACGGTGTCCTCCACGAGTTCACCACCGTGGCCGGGGTCAAGGAGGATGTCACCGACATCATCCTGAACCTCAAGGGCCTCGTGGTCAGCTCGGACGAGGACGAGCCGGTCACCATGTACGTGCGCAAGCAGGGTCCGGGCACCGTCACCGGTGCCGACATCGTGCCCCCGGCCGGTGTCACCGTGCACAATCCCGATCTGCACATCGCCACCCTGAACGACAAGGGCAAGCTCGAGATCGAGCTCGTCGTCGAGCGGGGCCGCGGCTACGTCCCGGCCGTGCAGAACAAGGCGTCGGGTGCCGAGATCGGCCGCATCCCGGTCGACTCGATCTACTCGCCGGTGCTCAAGGTGACCTACAAGGTCGAGGCCACCCGTGTCGAACAGCGCACCGACTTCGATCGACTGGTGCTCGATGTGGAGACCAAGAACTCGATCAGTGCGCGTGACGCGCTGGCATCGGCGGGCAAGACCCTGGTGGAGCTGTTCGGGCTCGCCCGGGAGCTCAACGTCGAGGCCGAGGGCATCGAGATCGGGCCGTCGCCGGCCGAGGCCGACCACATCGCCTCGTTCAGCCTGCCGATCGAGGATCTCGAGCTGACCGTTCGTTCCTACAACTGCCTCAAGCGCGAGGGTGTGCACACCGTCGGCGAGCTGGTTGCGCGGACCGAGTCGGATCTGCTCGACATCCGCAACTTCGGTCAGAAGTCGATCGACGAGGTCAAGGTCAAGCTGCACGCGCTCGGTCTGTCTCTCAAGGACAGCCCGGCCAGCTTCGATCCGTCGCAGGTCGCGGGTTACGACCCGGCCACCGGCACGTGGTCGGAAGACGCGTCCTTCGACGCCGATTCCGGTGAGGATTTCGCGGAGACCGAGCAGCTGTAGTCGCTACGACGCGGCGGTAGCTGTCACTGCCCAACCCTGACTTCCGCATCGAGTGATGCGGGGTCCTCCTAGGAGAAGACAATGCCCAAGCCCACCAAGGGTGCCCGCCTCGGCGGGTCGGCCAGCCACCAGAAGGCGATGCTGGCGAATCTCGCCACCTCGCTCTTCGAGCACGGCCGCATCACCACCACGGAAGCCAAGGCCAAGCGCCTGCGTCCGTACGCGGAGAAGATCATCACCCACGCCAAGGCCGGCAAGCTGGCCAACCGCCGTGAGGTGCTGAAGGACATCCGTGACAAGGACGTCGTGCACACGCTGTTCGACGAGATCGGCCCGTTCTTCGCCGATCGTCCCGGTGGCTACACCCGCATCATCAAGACGCTGCCGCGCAAGGGCGACAACGCCCCCATGGCCGTGATCGAGCTGGTGCGCGAGTCCACCGCGTCGAGCGAGGCCAGCCGCGCGACCCGCGTCGCCGCCTCCAAGAAGGCCGCCGAGGACAAGCTCGACGCCACCGAAGAGGTTGTCGCTGATACCGATTCGGCTGACGCGAACGTGGTGGAGGCCGTCGAGGCCGACGCCACCGATGCCGAGGTCGCCAACGCCGAGGCTGTCGCCGAGGCCGTCGACGACGAGTCCACCGCCGCGACCGCTCCCGATGCCGAGGCAGCCGGAGCCGACGTCGACGGTGAGAAGAAGTAGTCGACTGAGTCGAGAACCGCAGACCGAACCCGTCGGCGCCGATTCCGGTGCCGGCGGGTTCTGTCGTCTCCGCTTCGACATCTCGTACGACGGCACCGACTTCGCCGGATGGGCACGGCAGGTCGGCCAGCGCAGCGTGTGCGAGGAACTCGAGACCAGGTTGTCGACGGTCCTGCGGGTGCCGGTGCGGCTGACGGTGGCGGGGCGCACCGACGCCGGTGTGCATGCCACTGGGCAGGTCGCGCACGCCGAGGTTCCGCGGTCGGTACTGGAGACCCGATCGATCGCCGGCGACCCCGCGACGCTCGTCGGGCGTCTCGCGAAGATGTGTCCCGATGACGTCCGGGTGACGGCCGTGCGCGTCGTCCCGGAGGAGTTCGACGCTCGGTTCTCGGCGCTGCGCCGGCATTACCGCTATCGGTTGACCGATGCACGGTGGGGTGCCGAACCGGTGGTCGCGCGGACGACCGCGACATGGCGTCGGCCGCTCGACGTCGACGCGTTGAACGCGGCATCGTCGGAGTTGCTCGGCCTGAACGACTTCGCGGCGTTCTGCCGTCGGCGGGAGGGTGCGACCACGATCCGGGAACTGCAGCGGTTCTCTTGGAGACGGGACGCCGAAGGAGTCCTCGTCGGCGAGGTGAGCGCGGACGCGTTCTGCTGGTCGATGGTGCGGTCGCTGGTCGGCGCGGTCGCGAGTGTGGGCGACGGCAGGCGCGACATCGACTGGTGCCGTGGCCTTCTCGAGGAGCGGGAACGCAGTAGCCAGGTACCCGTCGCCGAGGCCCGGGGTCTGTGCCTGGTCGGCGTCGACTATCCCGCCGACGACGAACTCGCCGCTCGCAACACGGTGACCCGCGACGTGCGCGGGTCGACCGGTTGCTGCGGTGGGTGACCACCCGCCGTCTCGCCGGGTCCCCGGAGTTGTTGTGACACAGAAGGCCCCGGGGACGGATCCCCGGGGCCTCCTCGAGCGCAGCGGTCAGTTGCCCAGCTTGAGGCCGTTCTTGTCCCGAACACTGCCGGTCAGCATCATGATGCCGTCGACCAGCGCCCAGATGGCGACACCGAAGATGATGACGAACCCGATCAAGAAGATCGCGGTGATGTAGCCGAGGATCGTCAGGCCGAGTTGGATCGCGCCGGTGGTGTTGTCGCCGATGTAGAAGCGCCCGACGCCCAAGCTGCCCAGGAAGATCTGCAGCAGGCCGGCAACCAGCTTCGACTTGTCGGACAGCGGTTCGCCGGTGGCCGGGTCACGGCCGTAGGGAGCAGTGGGGTCGGGAGCGCCGCCGTAGCCGTAACCGGGCGCCGCGGGATACCCACCCTGCGGAGCCCCGTACTGCTGGGGTGCGCCGTACTGCTGCGGTGCCCCGAACTGCTGGCCCCCGTACTGCTGGTCGCCGTACTGCTGGGGTGCCCCGTACTGCTGGCTCCCGTATTGCTGGTCGCCGTACTGCTGGCTCCCGTACTGCTGGTCGCCGTACTGGGGATAGCCGCCGCCGGGCTGCGAGGTCCCCGCGGTACCGAACTCCGAACCCCCCGGCTGCTGGCCGGGGTCGGTGCCGTACGACGGCGAGGCGTCGGCCGGTGGCTGCTTGACGAACGGGTCGTGGGGCTTGTCGCCCGGGTTGTCTGGTGTGGTCATCGGGTGGTCCTCCTCGTGACTGGATGGAGCGGCGTGCTCATCTCGAACGTGCGGGCGGCTCAGGCGACGGTAGCCAGTTCGCGTGCGTAGTACACGCGACCGGACACATCGCTCATCGTCCAGGGCGACGTGGCGGGGATGTTGGTGACGTGCATCGCGCCGCCCGCGCCCCGGACCCGTACCTGGATGAAGCCCGTTGTGCGCCGTTCTTTCATCAGCAAGAACAGCAGACTCAGAAAGCAGATCAGAAAGAACCCGACGAGCGCCAGCACCAGGCCCGTCTGCGACATCTGTTCGGAGGACACGGACATGTCGGTGACCTCCCACTGCGAACCCGCGAGCGGGAACGTGCCCGACGGCGTGATCACGTGGTGCTGGGTGCACGTGATGTCACCGATGACCACGAGCGGCGGCTCGGGTAATGCTGCGGCACCCGCGTCGAAGAACGGCCCGGGCGGCGCGTAACCCATGCCGGGGCCCGGGAATTGGGCGGGAGCGGGCACGAAGCCGGGACTGGAGTCGTAGGCGTTCGGCTGATGCGGCAACGGACGGGTGCCGTCATTGCCATTCCCCGGGTACGTCATCCCGCAATGGTGGCATACGCGAGTGTGTTTCGGGTCAGGTGGCGTTGCGCTCGTCTCCGAAGGCCTCGAGCACCTCGTCGACGGTCTCGTCGTCGCCGACGAACTGCTCCGGATGGGCGCCCTCGGACATCAGATGCCGCCAGTTGAGCGGGTCGAATTCCACCGGCGCGTGGCGCGCGATGAAGTCGATGACGATCCGGCAGAACCGTTCGGGGTCGTCGTGGAACGGGAAATGTCCTGAGCCGGAGAAGGTCTCGAACTCCGAGTGTGGGATCGCCGAGTGCGCCAGTTCGCCGTGGTGATGGGGGATCACGATGTCCCGGTCGCCCCACACGAGCAGGACCGGCAGGCGCTCGGTGAGGTAGCAGCGGTCGAGCATCGTGACGGACTGGCCGCGCCAGTCGACGACGGCGCGCAGAGTACGGAGGAAGGCGGCCGACGCGGTGGGGTCGGCAAGCCCACCGAGGACCCGCATGAGGTCCACGTGGTCGGCCAGTAGATGTTCGGGCGTGGCCGAGGACGGGAACAGGGGCGGCACCGGCGCGGCGACGATCGCTTTCGCGAGCGTCGTGAGACCAGGGATCACGCCGGGGACGCGGAGTACCGACAGCACCTGCGGGACGACGGGCAGCGAGAACAACCGCAGGGCGGGGTTGACGTCGCGGGTGACCCCGCCGGCCGCGACCAGCACCAGGCGCTCGACGAAGCGCGGGAACTGATAGCAGAACTGCATCGCGACGCCGCCGCCCAGGGAGTGGCCGACGACCGTCACCTTGCTGATCCCCAGGACGACGAGGAGGTCGCGCATGCCGTTGGCGAAGGCCGGCACCGAGTAGTCGGCGCGTGGCTTGTCCGATTCCCCGTGGCCGAGCAGGTCGGGTGCGATGACGGTGTAGTGCTGCGCGAGGATCGGGATGACCTCGTCCCACGTCGACGAGTTGTCACCGATGCCGTGGATGAGCAGCAGCGCCGGACCGCTGCCGGCGATCCGGTAGGCGCGCCGGTAGCCGTGGATGGTGTGGTACTCGATGCGGACGTCGGTGTCGGAGACCGGACGCAGCGTCGGACCGGACGTCGTGGTCGGGGACGGATCCCGGTGCTTGGTGGGCACTGTCTCTCCCCTCGGTGTCGCTCGGGCGGTGTCGGTCGCGTCCTCGCGACGGAGCGGTGGATGGCAATGGGCGTTGTCCCGCTAGGCGTCGAGTAAACCGCATCACCGGTCGTCGTGCGCGTCGGGTGCCGGGCGCCGGCTGCGACCTGGGTTGCCGGGATCTGAATGGTTGCCGACGCTTTGCCACGTCGCGACGGTCACCGGGCCCCGGCGGGTCGCTGCGCCACTAGTGTTGGATTCGATGAACCCCTTCGACATCGAGTCCTTCGTGGCCACCGGTGGCCTCATCGGACTCTGCGTGCTGATCTTCGTGGAGACCGGCATCCTGGTCGGGTTCATCTTTCCCGGCGACTCGGTGCTCTTCACCGCCGGCGTGTTCGCCGCACAACCCGATCCCTTCGCACCGCTGTGGCTGTTGTGCCTGGCTGTGCCGCTGGCGGCGATCATCGGCGACCAGTGCGGCTACTTCATCGGCCGCCGTGTGGGGCGCGGGGTGGTCGAGGGCAAACTGATGCGCACCATCGGACCCGAGTATCTGGCCAGGACGAACCACTACTTCGACCGCTTCGGGCCGCTCACCGTGTTCTTCGGCCGGTTCATCGGGATCGTCCGCACCCTGACCCCGCTGGTCGCCGGCTTCAGCGGCATGCCACATCGGACGTTCACCCTCTTCAGCGTGCTCGGCAGTTTCACCTGGGCGGCCGGGATCATCCTGCTCGGCTACTTCCTCGGCAACATCCCGGTCATCCGCGACAACATCGAGATCTTCATCATCGCCTCCGTGTGCACGATCGTCATACCGACATTCATCCACTTCGGTCGGCGCTGGCGGATCGCGCGGCGCGATCGGCGCGCCGAGACGCCCTGAGGCGAACCGCCGGTCCCTGAGGAGCGCACGGAGCTTGCGGATAGGCGCGACCAACCCACGCTCCCTGAGGAGCGCCCGGAGCTTGCGGAGGGCGTGACCAACCGCCGCTCCCTGAGCCTGGATCCGTGGATGGGTGCGGGGTGTCGGTAACGTGAAAATGCCCTCTGAGCTGGAATGATTGGTGGTGTTGAGACACAAAACATTCCAGCTCAGAAGGCACTTTCAGTGAAAGTATCGCACACGTTCTCCGCCACGTCCGCCATGTTCGACGACGACAACCTGGTGTCGCACGCCGGACTGGTGCCGGTCATGAGAGTGGCCGAGTCGACCGGGTTGGCCGCATCGCTGGGCGACCGGGTCGATCTCGGTACCACCCAGGTCGCCTCCGCTGGGGCAAACCTCGACGCGAAACTGTTGACCGTGATCGGCGGATTGTGTTGCGGCGCTGACAGTATCGACGACCTCGGAATGGTCCGCAGCGGTGGGCACACCCGCCTGTTCGACCGCGTGTACGCCCCAGCCACGATCGGACAAACGCTGCGCGAGTTCACCCCCGGCCACGCCCGGCAACTCAACGCCGTGATGACCCACACATTGCCGGCGATGTGCGCCACCGCGGGTCTGCTACCCACCGACGGGTCCCGGGTATTTGTCGATATCGACTCACTACTACGCCCGGTCTACGGCTACCAGAAAGAAGGCGGCTCCTACGGGCACGCGAAAATCGCCGGGCGTGAACTGCTGCGCAAAGGGTTGTCCCCGCAGGTCACCACCCTGTCTGCGCCCGGGTATGCACCGGTGATCGGCAACGCCTGGCTACGGGCCGGGCGCACCGCTTCCGGTAACGGGGCAGCGAGAATGATCGCTGAAACCCTGACCACCGCACGCCGCTGTGGGGCGAGCGGGGAGATCACCGTCCGCGGCGACGCGGCCTATGGCACCGCCGCGGTGATGCGCACCTGCCAACGCCTCGCAGCGACGTTCTCGCTGGTCCTGCGGACCAATACGGCGATCACCCGCGCCATCACCGCGATCGGCGACGACGCGTGGATGCCGGTGCACTATCCCGGGGCGGTCACCGACCCCGACACCGGCGAACTGATCTCTGATGCCGAAGTCGCCGAAACCACCTACACCGTGCAACCGGACTCCACCCAGCCGGTCACCGCCCGCCTGATCGTGCGTCGGGTCACAGCCCACCACCCCGCCGGCACCGACACCCTGATGCCCGCCTGGCGGTACCACTCGTTTTTCACCAACACCACCGACGACACCGTCACCGCCGACATCACCCACCGCCGCCACGCCATCATCGAAACCGTGTTCGCCGACCTCATCGACGGACCGCTGGCCCATCTGCCCTCCGGACGGTTCGGTGCTAACGCCGCCTGGCTGGCGCTGACCGCGATCAGCCACAACCTGATGCGCACCCTCGCCGCACTCACCAACACCCCCAGACTGCGGGCCGCGCGGGGCGCTACGCTGCGCCGCACACTCATCGCGGTACCCGCCCGACTAGCGCGACCAGCACGAACACCGGTCCTGCACCTACCCCGACACTGGCCAACCCAACACGCCTTCACCACGCTGTGGGCCGCAGTGCATACTCCCTGACCTACCAACCACACCCGCCCACCCACCACCAAGGAACCCCAGTGAAAAGGCTGACACAGGTCAGCGAATACCACACGCCCACAACACAATCAGACGATCACGCGCCCCAACCCACCCCACCTGAAACCCTTCCACGGATTCAGGCTGAGGAGCGCCCGGAGCTTGCGGAGGGCGCGTCACGAAGGGTCTGCCCCGCGTCTCACCAGGTCCCTTCCGCCGCTCGGGATCAGGGGTCGGTCAGCGGAGGAACGGCTCCTCCCGTTGTCCGGGGCCACCCGAGAAATCGTCGGCGATGGTCGCCGCGAGTTCGACGAACGATCGCTTCGTCGGCTTCGACATCAGTTCGAGGTCGACGTCCGCGCCTTCGGCGAGGTGGTCGTCGAACGGGATCTTGTGCACGGCGCGGCACCGCGTGAGGAAGTGTTGACCCAGCTGGTCGGTGTCGATGGTCGACGACCCGGGTCGCGACGAACTCAGGACGACCACGGCGCGCGAGACGAGGTGCCCGAAACCGTGCGCCTCCAGCCAGTCCAGGGTCGCGCCGGCGCTGCGGGCGCCGTCGAGAGCCGGGGAACTGACGAGGATGATCGTGTTCGCGAGGTCGAGGACCCCGTTCATCGCCGAGTGGCTCAGACCGGTGCCGCAGTCGGTGATGATGATGTTGTAGAAGCGCTGCAGCACGGTGATGACGCCGCGGTACTCCTCCTCGTTGAACGCCTCGGCCATCGCCGGATCTCGTTCGGAGGCAAGGACTTCGAGGCGACTCGGCGCCTGCGACGTGTGGGCCCGGACGTCTGAGTAGCGGTAGACGTTCTCATCGGCGAGCAGGTCGCGGACGGTCGACCGGGTCTGCTGCGGAATGCGCTGTGCGAGCGTACCGAGGTCGGGATTGGCGTCGACGGCGATGACGCGGTCGCCCCGCAGGGAGGCGAACGTCGAGCCGAGGCCGACGGTGGTCGTCGTCTTGCCGACTCCGCCCTTCAGCGACAGCACGGCGATCCGATAGTCGCCCCGGACCGGCCGGTTCACCCGTTCGAGCAGCTGCTGATATTCGATGTCGCCCTGCGACTCACCGGGATTGATCGCACCGGCAGACAGCGTGTGCACCGCACGACGCCAGCCGCGACTCGGCGCGCGACGGGCCTTCCGGATGAGTGCCACCTCGTCGAGCGAAGGGCCTCCCGACGGCGGCCCGTATCCGTGCTGCATCGGCTGCCCGGGAAAGGCGGGCGCGGGACCGGGGCCCATCGGAGCGGGACCCGCGTACGGCGGAGGTTGATGGCCGGCGACCGGAGTCGGTGGCATCCCCGGCTGGGCGGACCACGCGGGAGCGGACTGGGGAGCCGGCGGGGCGGGCGGCACGATCTGCGACGCGGCGGGGTGCGGCGGCATTCCGGATGACGGTGCCGGGCCGGTGACGTGCCCGGGTCCGAGGTTGTCGGGTCCGAAGTGGTCCGGCCCCGGGACGGGAGGAGCCTGCGGCGGCCACGGGGGAGCGACCGGGTTCTCAGTCGGTGAGATCTCGGGACGCGGCTCCGGCGGAACGGGCCCGCCGTGAGGATGCGGATCGGCGGGCGCGGCCCCGGGGTGGTCGGCGGCGCCGGCGTGGTCGGCGGGCGGACGGACGGCGGCGGGATGGTCGGGCGGTGGCGCCGACCGGCTTTCGAAGTCCGGCCGCGGGGGCATCGTCTCGCGGGCCGGTGATCCGCTGTCCGGACGTGCGGACGATCCCCGGGGTGCGGGCGGCGCGGGCGCTGCTGCCGGCGGCCGTTGTGGAGCGGCGGTCGGCGGGGCGAACTGCAGCCAGGGCGGCGGCGCCGGGGCGTCGGCATCAGGGGTGCCGGGCCCGGTTCCGTCCGGTCTCGTCGGGTTCTCGTACGTCATCGGGGAATCCTCTGGTCAAGCGGCCGGGCGCCGATCGCGTTGCGGCGAGTTCGGCGAGGCGTGCAGCGATCCACCCCGTTTTGTCGATCGACCCCGGCTGCGTCCTGCGGCAGTCTACCCAAGGTCCTCGACCTGGTCCGGACGACGTCCACAGAGCCGTCTCGAGGACACGCGTTCGGCATAGTGCATCTCTGGTGTGGTGAGGCCGAACCGAGTATGGCACTATGCAGACACTCAACACATGTGCGCAGCGGGGTGCGCGGTTCTTCACGGATCCGTATGTGGGAGGTCTGGTTCCGTCGAACGAAAATTCGATGGAACCGGAAGGGGCCCCGGCTGCGTCATATTCGGCGTGAAGGGGGTGCAGCTTTCCATGACCTACTCCGACGATCCTCGGGATCTCGTCGACGGTGATCCCGACGACCCGTGGGCGGTGTTGCACGAGTTCGTGACCGCGCGGTCACGGTCGGGCGGGCTCGGCGTCCGGACCACCGCGCAAGGTCTTCCGGTGGCAGTTCGTATCGAGGCGTCCGAACTCGACAAGGATCCGGTTCTGCTCGCCGGGGACATCCTCCGACTCTGTCAGCAGGCGGCGATGTCCGCCGGTATCCGGCTCCGCGAGAACCTGCTCGCCGCCGGCATCGACCGGGACCTCGTGCAGGAGATGCAGTTGCCCCGCCCGGACGATCTCGCACGAGCCGAGTGGCGCGACGACGAGGAAGCCGACGCGCCCGCGTCGTGGTTGCAGCGATGACCTGGGGAATGGACGAACTCGAGGCGCGCGCGCAACGGCAGCTCGACGGCCTGCACGGGTTTCAGGAGAAGCTACGCGCGATCTCGGTCCGGGAGACGTCGTCCGACGGGCTGGTCACCGCCGAGGTGGACGGCAAGGGCGCGCTCATCGACCTCGAATTCGCCTACGGCGCCAACGAACTCGGTGCGAGCCGGCTGGCCGACCAGGTCGTGACGACCGCCGCGCTGGCCGCACAGAAGGTCTACGCCCGGATCGCCGCGGTGACCGAGGAGTTCAACGAGTCGTTCGGCGACATGCTGGCCGCTCGTCCGGCCGAATGACGGACCCGGCCGACATGACACCGATCCATCAGACTGACACCCACGAGGGGGTTCGAGAATGACGAACGTCAAGGTGACGCCGGAGGTGCTCGAGGGCTTCGCCGCCACGAACGCCGCGATGGCGACCGCCGTCGGCACCGCCGGGTCGATCGACGCCGCGGCCAACACAGCGGCGATGGTCCCCGTCTTCGGGCTCATCGGGCAGGAGTTCCTCGCCGCCTTCATCGCTGCGCAGGCCAGTCACCTCATGTCCGTGGGGCAACTCGCGGCCGTGCATGCCGCCACCGCGGCATCGACTGCGGCGGGTCTCGCCGAGTTCGAGGGCACCGACGCCGCCAGCGCCGCAGCCATCCGTTCGGTGCTGTGACGGTTCCACCGCTACCGGGCATCCCGGATGTGCCCGCCCTGAATTACATGACGGTGCAGGAGATGATCGAGGCGACCCCGCTCGGCCCGATCCTCGACCGCACGGTCGCCGACGTCCTGGGCGGACTGGGTCTGCCTCCGCTGCCGGTGCTGCCCCCGTTGCCGCCGATGCCGGGACTGCCACCGCTGCAGCCACCGAACCTGGACATGTTCATCAAACCGATGACCGATCTGCTGGGTGGTTTCGGCACCGGTGATCTCTCGGGTGGCGGATTCGACCCGACCGTCATCTTCGAGAGCCTCACCAAGGTGCTCGAGACGTCGATGACGATGGGGCAGAGCGCACTCAAACTCGCCGACCAGCTGTGGGCAGGGCAGGGCGCGGTGAGCGCCGGCGCCAAGACCGCCGAGGCGGGGGCGAACAGTTCGGCTCTGGCCACGCAGGGGTCGGGGATCTCGTTGGATACCAAGACGGCGGCCGCGATCGTGGCAAAGGGCTTGGCAGTGGTGCAGGGGATCATCGCGGCGACGGTCGCGAAGATCACCGGCTTCGCGGTACCGATGATGATGACACCGGCGGTCGGCGCAGGCTTCGCAGCTGCGGCCGGGTTCGCCTCCGTCGGACTGTCGCAGGCGACCGCCGCGGTCGCGGTGACCCGGGCCGAACTACTCGGCCCGACGACGGCTATGGCCGTAAACGGTGCCCCGGTCGCCGTCACCGGTGCACCCACCGCGGGCGCGGGACAATCGCCGTTCACGCTGGCCAGCTCGATCCTCGACGTCGTGTCGCCGGCGATGTCGACGGCCACCGAACTGCCCACCTCGCTGATGCAACCGATCAGCAAGATGCTGAACGTCGAACACGGTTCACCTGCCGTCGTCCCGGCTGCGCTGTCGCCGAAGTCGAAGGGCGCGGGCGGCGGTGGTGGTGGCGGGGGAGGCGGCGGTGGCGGTGGCATCGGAGGCGTGGGCGGAATAGCGACGCCGCTGGGCGCTTCTCGACCGACCGTCCCGACGAACTTCAACCTCGGCGAACCCGCCCTCGGTGCATCGACGACCGCCAGGCCCGTGACGGCGCCCGCCGCTATGCCGATGGGTGGCGCACCGATGGGCGGTGCCCCGATGGGTGCCGCCGGTGCGCGCGGCGCGGGCGCCGCGGACGACCAGCATTCGGTACCCGACTATCTCGTCACCGAGGACAACGGCCGTCGCGTGGTCGGTGAGTCGCCTGAGGTCGCTCCAGCCGTCATCGGTCATGAGGAAGCCGCCGAAGCCGATCCCAGCCCGGACATCGAACTGCGACTGGGCGTGCCCGGTACGAAACGAAACGAGGAAGTATGAGCAACTCGCAACTCCGCGTCGAACCCGCCGAACTGATCTCGGCGGCAAGCGACCTCGACCGGATCGCCGACCGCCTGGAACACGCGCTCACCGCCGCCGGTCGGGCGTTGCCCGTGGCCGCGCAGGGTCGCGATGAGGTCTCGACCGCAGCTGCCGAGAGTTTCACGACGGTAGCCGAGAAGTTCGAAACGGACACGGCGACGGGAGTTCTGGAGATGCGGAAGATCGCCGCCGTACTCCGCGCGCAGGCCGCCGGCTTCATCGAGGGTGATGCCGAGGCGTCGGACGCCTTCCGCGTGGCGTTGTAGGAGAGCGCGAACCCCCTGCATAGCAACATCATTCCGCTCGCACGTCCACAACCCGCCGGCATCGAAGGGAGGCGCTCGTGATCGGCTTCACCGGAGTCAACTGGGACACCCGTCCGACCGAACAGCTCGCCGCCGACCTCGGCGCCGGTCCCGGGCCCGCGCCGCTGGCGGAAGCGGGCCTGGCCTGGGCCGCTCTTGCCGCGGAGGTCGGGGAAGCCGGTGTCGAATACGCCGCCGTGCTGGCACGCCTGGGGGCGCATTGGCAGTCCGCCCACACCAGTGCGGCTTTCGAGAAGCTGACCCGGCTGGCCCCGTGGTTCGCCGAAGTCGCGACCGAGGCGGCCGAGAATGCCACACGCGCCGAAGCCCAGGCCGCGGCGATCACGGTCGCGCGGTTGAACATGCCCGACCTCGCCGAGGTCGACGTCGTCGAGAAACTGCACGAGATCGCAACCACCGCCACCGCGGTCGCACCGATCATCGCCGGTGCGGCCGCCCAGGCCGAGCGTGCGGTCGCGCACCAGCGAATGCGGGCTGCCCGTGTGATGCAGACGTACGAGAATGCCACCGAACCCGTTGCCGCGCCGTGGGAATCGGCGAAACCCGCACCGGGGCTCGTGTCCGGTGACGCGCTCGCCGCCGAGCGGGCGGCGGCGGCCCGCGCGGCCGCGCCACCTCCGACCCCGGCGCCGGCCGCGCCTCTGGGTGCGGCGATGCCCGCGGGCATCGGGGGAGTGTTCCTGCCGCCGCCCGAGAAGCTGAAGTACGCACCGACGATCGTCGCGAGCGGACCATCGCAGGTCGCCGCCACGACGTCCGGCGGCGCTCCGGGGGCGTCGGCCCCCGTGACCGGCCCCGGCGTACCGCCGCCGGTGGCCCCGGGTGTCGCAACGGCGGACCGCGGTTCGGTCGTCCGCACCGTCGGCGCCGACGCCGCCGAACTGGACTCGTCCGACCCTCCGCCCTCGGTGGCGACCGAATCCACGGAACAGACGACCTGGGCCGAGCTGGCCACGTCGGATCGTCCTGCTGCGCATTATGTCTCGGCGCCAGACGGGCACGGAATGCCCGACGTCGATCCGCGCTACCTATCGGAGACGCTGATGCTCGGCAACCCGGGTGAACGCCGATGATGCCGATCGTGCACGACGCCGGGATGACGTTCGATGCCGCAGTCCTGTGCCGGCTCGGCGAACGTTTCGGAGTCCAGACCTGGCCGGTCGTCCTCGACCTCGGGAACGTTGCCGCGGAGTCCGACACCGGGAATGACTCCGCCAACGTCACCCAAGCCGACCCCGACGCGGTGATCGCGGCGCTCGAACTCGTCGAGCACGGTGAGCCCACACCGTGGGCGTCGACGGTGCTACGGGTGCTGGCGCAACCGCAGCGCGAGATCGAGATCCGCTCCTACACTGACGACGCGGTTCGCCGAATCTGTGTGGCGCGCAACGGCCACGACCACGTACTCGTGACGCGGACGGGCCGTCGCGTCGACGTCACGGTCGTCGATGTCGCCGACGTCGAGGCCCTCGCCGCGGTGGTGCGGGCTCAGTTCGACGCTCTCGAATCCGCCGCGGAGCCGGCTGAATTCACGGCCTTCTCGGCTCCGTCCGACGAGGTCGTCGACCGGCTCGGCCGTTGTCGGGCCGGCACCGAGACGACCGACGCCCTGCACGCGCTCGGCGCCGCACCGGCCGATGCCGTCGTCGTCTCGGCAGGGTTCGCGTCGTGCCGGACCCGCACCGAGGTCGTCGCCTCGATGAACGAGGACGGACGATTCGCTCAATCTTCTGGAGCTGTCGCGATTTTCGACACCGAACGGGGTCGAATCGTGTCCAGTCCCAGCAAGTCCCCGGACGGTCGGGTGTGGACCACCTTCTCGCCGGGAACGGGTCATCGAATCGCACAGGCGGTCAGCCTGTTGATAGAGACCCTGCCCGACGGGGAATGGATGCCATGATCCGCATCGGGGGATTCCGCGGAACAGACCGCCGCGGGAATCAACTGTCAGGGGTATCTGTGTCACGGATACCAACGGGGGCATCGCCAAACGGTGCCGTTACACAGGAGGAGCACTCATGCTGAACTTGCCCGGAGCAGGCGGCGGCGCCGGCGTCACCGTGAACGTCGCGGACGGACAGGCCACCGCAGCCAAGGTCGGCAGTCTCGTCGAGGACATGAAGGCCGTCATCAACCAGATCGCCCAGCACGCCGGAAACGCCACACCCACGTGGCAGGGCTCGGCCGGTGTCGCGTTCGACGGCACGCACACCGACTGGAACAAGGCCGCGCTGACCATGAACCAGCTGCTGGAGCAGATCAAGACCCAGCTCACCAACGGCTTCGCCGGTTACGAGGACCAGGACGCGGCTGCCGCGCGCGGACTCAACACCAGCGTCTGACACCGGTCCGCATCCCGAACCTCACGTTCTGCGAAAGGAACCCACCATGAACGGCTCGATCAATTACGACTTCGCCGCTCTCGGCGATCTCAGCGGCGGCCTCCGGGCTGCCTTCACCCGGCTCGAGGACCTGAACTCGCAGCTCAAGGCGCAGGTCGCCGCCCTCGACGGGAACTGGAACTCCCAGCAGGCCAAGGCTGCCTACGTCGACGCGCAGGGCGCCTTCGATCGGATCTTCACCCAGTCCCGTGACTCGCTGACCGCGCTGGAGCAGGGTGTGAGCAACGCCAGCCGTGTCATGCAGGACACCGACGCAGCGATCGGAACGGGTTTCCGCGGTCTCGTCTGACCGCCGACCGACTCGTAGCCCGACGTCAGGACGGGGACCCACGGCCGTGCGCCGGGGGTCCCCGTTCGCGTTCGGGCGCGCCGTCTGCCAACGCCCGCGGGAGTCCCGCTTCGTGCGATAGCGTCGACGTCTACAGACCTCGCGGCACCCGTACCCCGAGGGCGCAGATCTCGACGAGGAGGTAAGCGGTGGCATCTGCCAAGACCGTCGGAGGTGGTCGGGAGCAGTTCACCCGGAACTCCGGCTTCATCTTCGCCGCAATCGGTTCCGCAGTGGGCCTCGGCAACATCTGGCGCTTCCCGGGCGTCGCGTACGAGAGCGGCGGCGGCGCGTTCCTCATCCCGTATCTGGTCGCCCTGCTGACCGCGGGCATTCCAGTGCTGTTCCTCGACTACGCGGTCGGGCACCGCTTCCGCGGCACCGCACCACTGTCGTTCCGACGCATCAAGAAGCCGGTCGAGGCGCTGGGCTGGTTCCAGACCGGTCTGCTGTTCGTCATCGGCGTCTACTACGCGGCGGTCATCGCCTGGGCCGCCAGCTACTTCTTCTTCTCGTTCAACCAGAGCTGGGGCGACGACCCGGCGACCTTCTTCACCCAGGACTACCTCCAGGTCGGTGATCCGGGTGTCTCGACGACCGTCGTCGGCGGCGTCGCACTGCCCCTGGTCATCGTGTGGCTCGCGGTGCTGGCCGTCCTGGCCCTCGGTGTCGCCAACGGCATCGAGAAGGTCAACATCGTGTTCATCCCGTTGCTGTTCATCGGGTTCACCGGGCTGGTGATCCGGGCAATCACCCTGCCCGGCGCCGCCGACGGGCTCAACGCCCTCTTCACCCCGCAGTGGGCCGCTCTGAAGGACCTCGACGTCTGGATCGCGGCCTACAGCCAGATCTTCTTCTCGCTGTCGATCGCGTTCGGCATCATGATCGCGTATGCCTCGTTCCAGCGACGCCGGGCCAACATGACCAGCTCGGGTCTGGTCGTCGCGTTCGCCAACTCCTCGTTCGAGATCCTCGCCGGCATCGGCGTGTTCTCGGCGCTTGGATTCCTGGCCTACCAGCAACAGGTGGCCGTCTCGGATCTCGAGGGTCTGACCGGTCCGATCCTGTCCTTCGTCACCTTCCCGGCCGTCATCTCGGAGATGCCGGGCGCCGCGTTCTTCGGGGCGCTGTTCTTCGGCTCGCTCGTGATCGCGGGCTTCACCTCGCTCATCTCGCTGATGATCGGTGTGTCCGGTGCGCTCCAGGACAAGTGGGGCATCAGCCGCACCAAGGCGGCGGTCGGCGTCTCCGGTATCTGTGGCCTGATCTCGATCGCCCTGTTCTCCACGACCTCCGGCCTGATCGCCCTCGACACGGTGGACATGTTCGCCAACAACGTCGGCGTCGTCGCGTCGGCGATCATGATGACGGTCATCCTCATCTGGGTGCTCCGCCGCGGAGACATGCTGCGCCAGCACCTGAACGCCGTCTCGACGTTCAAGGTCGGCAAGATCTGGCTGGCGCTCGTCGGGGTCGTGGCGCCGATCTTCCTCACGATCATGCTGGTGCAGAAGGTGTGGTCGGTCGTCGACGAGGGATACGAGGGATACCCGACGTGGTACCTCGGCGTCTTCGGCTGGGGCACGATCGCGCTGGTCGTCGTGGCTGCGGTGCTGCTCACCCTGCCGTCCTGGAAGGGCCGGGATCAACCGGACTTCCTACCGTGGCCACCGCTGGCCGACACCGGCCGCACCTCCGGCCCGTCCACGAAGGAGACCGTCCGATGAGCGGTATCGCCATCGTCATGCTCATCGTGTCGATCACCATCGTGTGGGGTGGGCTCGTCGCGAGCATCGTGTTCCTCCGCCGTCGGCCCGAGGTGGAGGACTTGGCAGAGGATCCGGACCTGGTCCGGGAGGACGCCGACCGCGCGGCCCGGCCCCACCCTTCGCGCGACACCTGAGGCTCGGAGCACCTGCCCCTCGGAACCGCCCGGTCGTTCGGTTAGCCTGGATCGAACGCATTCGCGCCTGCATCGACGGGCGCCCGACGCGAACGACAAGGGGATCAAGTGACGACTGCTCAGGACGAGCTGAAGGCCGACAGCCGCAACGGAATCGACTACAAGGTGGCCGACCTGTCCCTCGCGGACTTCGGCCGCAAGGAGATCGAGCTCGCCGAGCACGAGATGCCCGGACTCATGGCGCTTCGACGCGAATACGCGGACGTGCTGCCGCTCAAGGGAGCTCGTATCTCCGGCTCGCTGCACATGACCGTGCAGACCGCGGTCCTCATCGAGACCCTCACCGCGCTCGGCGCCGAGGTCCGGTGGGCGTCGTGCAACATCTTCTCCACCCAGGATCACGCCGCGGCGGCGATCGTCGTCGGGCCCAACGGCACGCCGGACGAGCCGAAGGGTGTGCCGGTCTTCGCCTGGAAGGGCGAGACCCTGGAGGAGTACTGGTGGGCGGCCGAAGAGATGCTCACCTGGCCCGGTGAACCGGCCAACATGATCCTCGACGACGGTGGCGACGCCACGATGCTGGTGCTCCGCGGCGCCGAGTTCGAGAAGGCCGGCGTGGTCCCGCCCGCGGAGGACGATCACCCCGCCGAGTACAAGGTGTTCCTCGAACTGCTGCGCAACCGGTTCGAGACGGACAAGGGCAAGTGGACCGCGATCGCCGAGGCGGTCCAGGGCGTCACCGAGGAGACCACCACCGGTGTGCTGCGGCTGTACCAGTTCGCCGCCGCCGGCGACCTCGCATTCCCGGCGATCAACGTCAACGACTCGGTCACCAAGTCGAAGTTCGACAACAAGTACGGGACCCGCCACTCCCTGATCGACGGCATCAACCGCGGCACCGATGTCCTCATCGGCGGCAAGAAGGTGCTGATCTGCGGGTACGGCGACGTGGGCAAGGGGTGCGCCGAATCGCTCGCCGGGCAGGGCGCCCGCGTCCAGGTCACCGAGATCGACCCGATCAACGCGCTGCAGGCGCTGATGGACGGCTTCGACGTAGTCACCGTCGAGGACGCGATCGGCAACGCCGACATCGTCATCACGTCGACCGGCAACCTCGGCATCATCACCCTCGAGCACATGCGGGCGATGAAGCACCAGGCGATCCTGGGCAACATCGGCCACTTCGACAACGAGATCGACATGGCCGGCCTCGAGAGGTCGGGTGCCAAGCGCATCACCGTCAAGCCGCAGGTCGATCAGTGGATCTTCGAGAACGGCAAGTCGATCATCGTGCTCTCCGAGGGGCGTCTGCTCAACCTCGGGAACGCGACCGGTCACCCCTCGTTCGTCATGAGCAACAGCTTCTCGAACCAGGTCATCGCCCAGATCGAACTGTGGACGAAGAACGACGAGTACGACAACGAGGTCTACCGCCTGCCCAAGCACCTCGACGAGAAGGTGGCCCGCATCCACGTGGAGGCGCTCGGCGGCAAGCTCACCAAGCTCACCAAGGAGCAGGCCGAGTACATCAACGTCGATGTCGAGGGGCCGTACAAGCCCGAGCACTACCGCTACTGATCGATCGGCATAGAAAAGGAGCCCCACCTCGGTGGGGCTCCTTTTCTATGACCGGGGGTTCGAAAGCCGGGTTCCCGAAGTCAGGTTCCGATGTCGGGTTCGGCGTCGGGGCAGTAGATCCACGAACCCTCCTCCTTGAGGAAGCGCTCGTTCGACTTCTCCGATGCCGTTCTCTCCGTGCCCTTCTCGAGGTGGGACACGACCTCGGACTGGGCGACGTCGCCGTCGAAGACCGTGTCGAGGAAGCCGTCGAGAACGATGTCTCCGCCGTCGGCAGGGGGTACGCCGGTGATCCGGTCTCGGGACTGGGTGCACACCGCGGCGCGCATGCGCGCGACGTCGCGCTCGTTGCGGGCGGTGATGTAGGCGAGCAACGCCGCCCGGATCTCGGAAAGGGCGGTGTAGTCGGTCGATCCCGGCTCCGACCCGCTCTCACTCGGCGACGGGTCGTCGGAGGCGGAGGTCGGGCCCGATGTCGCGCTCGACGAACCGGCGACCACGGTGTCGTCCGACGACGATCTGGTCACCACCACCGTGAGCACCAGGGCTATCACCGCGACGATCGCGACGCCGCCGAGCACCCAGGCGACGATCACCCCGGTGTTGCCACGCGGCGGCGGGCCGGGCGGGCCTCCGAAGCCGGGAGTCCCGGGCGCGGAGGGACCGTACTGTCCCGGGGCGAACGGGGGGCGGCCGTACGGGGCGGGCGGAGGGCCGTATCCCCCCGGGCGATGCGGACCGGGCACTGGTTGCCGACCCGGGCCGTACTGCTGACCGGGACCCTGTTGACCGGGGCCCTGCCTGCCGGGACCCGGCGGGCCCGAACCCTGAGGACCCGGGCCCGGCCGACCGGGGCCCGGCGGACCGTACGGCGGCGGTCCACCACCTGGTGGCGGTGGCTGATAGGTCATGAAACGCCCTTCAGAATCGGTGGTCCAAGGCTATCGAAAGGGTGCCGCGAGGTCATCGGACGCGTCATTCGGTCGGTGCTGTTCGGTCGGTACGGAGGTCGTCGGCCAGGCCCGCGACATCCTCGCCGTCGAACAGGTACCAGGGCGACATCCAGCCGTCCCCCGCGAGTTCGCGATAGACGGCGTCGACCCGGCGCTGCAGGGCGTCGTCGCGTTCGTAGGCGTCCCGGGCTCGCGCCGCGTCCTGGTCGGCGCGCGACGCCGCACGCTGCATCGCGACCTCCGGTGGCACCCCGAGCAGGACATGGCGATCGGGGACCGGCATGTCGAATCGGCCGAACTCCAGGTCGACGACCCACCGCACCATCTCACCGCCGGCGCCCTGCTCCAGACGTGCGGCGTTGTAGGCGGCGTTGGACGCGACATAGCGGTCCAGGATCACGATGTCGTGGGCCTCGGTGGCGGCGTGGATGTCCTCGACCGCTCCGGCCCGGTCGAGCGCGAACAGCAGTGCCATCGCGTACACGCTGTCGCGTAGGTCACCGTGCGAACCGTGGAGCGCTTCGGCCGCGATGTCGGCGGTCGCCGACCGGCCGTAGCGGGGAAAGGTGAACGTCGCGACCCGGAGTCCGGCCGCTGACCATCGGTCGATCAGACCGGTGACCAAGGTGTTCTTGCCGGCGCCGTCGAGTCCTTCCACGGCAATCAATTGACCCACGCCGGGGAGTCTAGGTGGACGGAACCAAACGGGTCAGAACGTCCGTCCCGGCGCGTCGATCACCACGGTTTCATCACGGTGATGTCACCATTGACAACATGAAGCCCCGCATCCTCGTCGTCGACGACGACGCCGCACTCGCCGAGATGCTGACGATCGTGTTGCGCGGCGAGGGTTTCGAGCCCTTCGTGGTGGGCGACGGCACGCAGGCTCTGACCGCGGTCCGAGAGATCCGTCCCGATCTGGTGCTTCTCGACCTGATGCTGCCCGGCATGAACGGCATCGACGTCTGCCGTGTGCTGCGTGCCGATTCGGGTGTGCCCATCGTGATGCTGACGGCGAAGTCCGACACCGTCGATGTGGTGCTGGGCCTGGAATCCGGCGCCGATGACTACATGGTCAAACCGTTCAAGCCGAAGGAGCTGGTCGCCCGGGTGCGTGCGCGCCTGCGCCGGACCGACGAGGAACCGGCCGAGCTGCTCTCGATCGGCCCGGTGGAGATCGACGTGCCCGCCCACAAGGTCACCCGCGACGGTGTGCCGATCTCGCTGACCCCGCTCGAGTTCGACCTGCTGGTCGCGCTCGCGCGCAAGCCCCGTCAGGTGTTCACCCGCGACGTCCTCCTCGAACAGGTGTGGGGATACCGGCACCCGGCGGACACTAGACTCGTCAACGTGCATGTCCAGCGGTTACGCGCCAAGGTCGAAACCGACCCGGAAAATCCCGAGGTCGTCCTGACGGTGAGGGGGGTCGGCTACAAGGCCGGCCCGCCGTGATCGGTCGATCTCGACGACGGGTCAACAGCACTCTCGGACGCTTCACCCGCGCCGCCGGCGCTGTCGGACGTGCCTTCGGGCACATCTGGCGGCGCTCGCTGCAGTTGCGGGTCGTGGTGTCCACGTTGGTGCTGTCGGTCGTCGTTCTCCTCATTCTCGGCTTCGTCCTCGTCACCCAGATCACCGACCGGTTGCTCGACGTCAAGCTGGCGGCGGCGACCGAGGAGATCGACCGCGCCCGCATCTCGGTGGAGCGCGATCTGTCGAGCGGCGCGGGCAACATGTCCGTCCAGAACCGTTTGCGTCAGACGCGGTCCCTGCTCACCGACCGGGACGCCGACACCGGGCAGGCGTCGGGTGCCGTCGGTGCCTTCGACACCGTCCTGCTGGTACCGGGCGGATCCGACAACGGGGTCGCGAGCGGCGTCGGGCCGACGGCCGAGGTGCCGTCGAACCTGCGGGACATGGTCCGCGGCGGTCAGGTGGCCTACCAGTACACCCAGGTCCCCGACGGGACGGGGGGTCGGGCGCCGGCGCTGATCGTCGGCAGTCCCACGAACGCCTCGGTGCCCGGCCTCGAGTTGTACCTCGTGTTCCCGCTGACCGCGGAACAGAACACGCTCGACCTCGTCCGCGGCACGCTGCTGACGGGCAGCATCGTGCTACTCGGTCTGCTGGCCGCGATCGCGTGGCTCGTGTCGCGTCAGGTCGTCATCCCGGTGCGGTCGGCGTCGCGGATCGCGGTCCGGTTCGCCGACGGCCGACTGAAGGAGCGAATGCCGGTCCGCGGTGAGGACGACATGGCCCGGCTCGCGATGTCCTTCAACGACATGGCCGAGAGCCTGTCCAAGCAGATCACCCATCTCGAGGAGTTCGGCGGACTGCAGCGGCAGTTCACCTCCGACGTCAGCCACGAACTGCGCACACCGCTGACCACCGTGCGGATGGCCTCCGACGTGCTCTACGAGGGCCGCGAGGATCTCGACCCGGTCCGCAAGCGGTCGGTGGAACTGCTGGACAAGGAACTCGACCGCTTCGAGACGTTGCTCAACGAGCTACTAGAGATCTCGCGTCACGACGCCGGCATGGCCGAACTGGCCGCGGAGCGGATGGACATGGCCATCCCGATCGACGGTGCCCTGGCCACCGTCGGTCACCTCGCGGAGGAGACCGGCACCGAGCTCGTCCTCGATCTCCCGGCCGAACCCGTCCTGGCCGAGATCGATCCGCGTCGCGTCGAACGCATCCTGCGGAACCTGCTCGCCAACGCCATCGATCACGGCGAACGGAAACCGGTGACGCTCACCATGCGTTCGGATGGTGACGCGGTGGCCATCACCGTGCGCGATCAGGGCATCGGACTGCGGCCGGGGGAGGAGAAGCTGGTGTTCAACCGGTTCTGGCGATCCGACCCGTCGCGATTCCGGCGTTCGGGCGGTACCGGCCTCGGCCTGGCCATCAGCATCGAGGACGCCCGCCTGCACCAGGGGCGCCTCGAGGCGTGGGGTGAACCGGGCAAGGGCGCGTGCTTCCGGTTGACGTTGCCGCTCGTGCGCGGGCACAAGGTCCTCGGTTCGCCGTTGCCGCTGAAATCGGTGGGCACCCTGCAGCGCACATCCGCGCCCAGGACGGGTGGGCGCGCCGCGGGCCCGGGAGAGGGTGCCGAATGACGCGGGCATCCCGGTCCGGCCGCGCCGTCCTGGCGCTGGCGCTCGGCATCGCGACGCTGTTGCTGGTCTGCGCGTGCGGGGCGATCCCCAACTACTCGTCTCCCCAGCCGATCAAATCGTTCGAACGGGAGGGCGCGACCAACGCCGTCCCGGTGCCCCAGGCCGACATGGATCCCGAGGCCCTGGTGCGGGCCTTCCTCAAGTCCACCGTCGATCCCGACTCGGCGCATCGCTCGGCGCGCGCCTTCCTGACCTCGGTCGCCTCGCAGCAGTGGGACGACCGCGGCGACGCGCTGATCGTCGACGAGATCAACACCTTCGTCGACCAGCGCAACGAGGACTCGGTGCGGATGCGGCTCATCGGCGACAACGTCGGGACCCTCAAGTCCGACGGTCAGCTGCTGCCGGCCTCGGGACGGGTCGAGACCAGCATCAGCCTCACCCGCTCGGGAGACCAGTGGCGCATCGACGGGCCCCTGCCGAACGGCACGATGATCGACCGGGACCAGTTCGACAGCACCTACCGGCCGGTCTCGCTGTACTACAGCGACCGCACCGGGCGCCGGCTCGTCCCCGACCCTCGCTGGCTCTACGCGGGACAGGCGACCGACCCGACCGTGCTGGTGAACCGGTTGGTCGCGGGACCCGCGTCGGACCTCGCGGCGGCAGTCGACAGTGGTTTCCCCAATGGAGCCGCACTGCGGGGTCCGGTCGTCGGCCTCGCCGGCGGCGGCGTACGTGTGGATCTCGACGGCATCGGGAGCGCCCCCGCGCGGGATCGCAACCTGCTGGCGGCGCAGATCATCTGGACGCTCGACGGCGCCGACATATCCGGGCCCTACGTCATCGACGCCGACGGCGCGCCGCTGGCCGCCGAACGCGCCTCCGGATGGCAGACCACCGACGTGCGGGCCTTCGATCCGAACTCTGTGCCCACCACCGATGTCGGGCTCAACATCGTCACGGGCGGCGCGTTGCGAGCGGTGACCGACACCGCGACCGTGCCGGTGCAGGGGCCGCTCGGGTCGGCGCGCGATCTGCGGTCGGCGACCATCTCCGACAACGGGGCGCGGGTGGCCGCGGTCCGGAGTCTGTCCGGACCAGAGCGCAGGCTCGAACTGGTGATCGGCGACTACGGCGGCGACGTCGGACCGATCGTCGGCGGGTCGTCGATCACCCGGCCGTCGTTCGGCTCCGACGAGAACACCGTGTGGGTCGTCGTCGACGGCAAACCGATCCAATGGCAACGCGACGACGACGGCACCGCCACCGTGCCCGTCGAGGCTTCGGCGATTCCTACGGTCGCGCGAGGCGCGATCACCGAGATGCAGGTGGCCCCGGACGGTGTGCGCACCGCACTGGTGGTCGGCGGACAGATCGTCTTCGCGGTGCTGTCGACCAACACCGAGGGCCAGGTGTCGCTGACCAGCCCGCGGATCGCGGCCTACAACATCGGCAACCGGGCGGTCTCGGTGGACTGGGCGTCGCCGACGACGCTGATGATCGCGCGCGAGGCACCCGAGTCGCCGGTCGTGCAGCTGTCGATCGACGGCACCCCGGCGGTCGGCCTGCTGAGCGGCAACGTGTCCCCGCCGGTGCGGGCGGTGGTCGCCAACGCCTCGACGATCTACGTGGGCGATCAGCGCGGTGTGCTGCGACTCGGCAGCAGCAACGGCCAGCCCGACCAGTACTGGACCGAGGTCGAGCCGGCGATGATCGAGGGCGCGATCCCGGTCCTGCCCTGAAATCCGAGCCGCTACCGTCAGGCAGCTGCGAGCACGACGACCGCCGCGACGTCGACGCCGTTCTCGGCGAGCACGCGCACCGATTCGGTCACGGTCGCGCCGGTCGTCAGCACGTCGTCGACCAGGATCGCGCTCGCCCCGGGGGCCGGGACGGCGCCGGAGCGCAGCCGGACGGCGCCGCGTAGATTCCGGGCGCGGGCCCGGGCGTCGAGTCCGGCGGAGTCCCGTGCCGTCGCCGACGTCACCAGCAGCGGTGCGACCCGTACCCGTCGGCCCAGTGCGGGCGCCGCGTTCGCCGCCACCGCCGTGACGGGGTCCCCGCCGCGCCGCCGCGCCGTCATCCGGCGGGTCGGTGCCGGGATCAGCAGCATCCGTTCGGCGTCGGGGAGCTCACCCCACCGGGCCAGCACGCGGACACCGAGCGCGAGAGCGGTGCCGAGGGGCTGGGCGAGATCGCGACGGTCGTGTTCCTTGAGCGCGATGATCGCCTGCCGATGCGGACCGCGGTACCGGCCCAGCGCCCAGACCGGGACGCCGGGCGCGACCCGAGTGTGGGCCGCGATGGGGGCGTCGGACAACGCGCGCTCGCATCGTCGGCACCACCGGGTACCTGGGCGACCGCACCCGCCGCAGACCATCGGGAACATCAGATCGGCTCCCGCCTCGAAGACCTCCCGGCGCCACGTCACGCGCCGACGGTAGTGCACCTCGCACAGGTGTGCGGGGCGGTGGGCGAGGGTGTGCACAACCGGGGCACGGGTGCTCGCGGGAGGATCTCGTGCCCGTTCGTCCCGACATGCCGACGCCGCGCCGCAAAACGTGGCCGATACCGGAACTTGCGGCTACGGTCGGGGGTACAGCAGGTTGCCGGAGGCCGTCGAGGTGTGCCGGCCACGACCGCTTTTGCCGGGAGGTGATGCCCCTGTCTTTGAGTGTCAGCTGTCAGCTGACATGGACACATCCTCGGTGCCGTTCGAATCGCCCGTGCGACAACAGATCACGGCGATTCAACCGGCTTCGGGACAATTCAGGAGGTAGTTGAATGTCCACAGTCATCCACCGCAAAGGCCAGCGCGAACCGAAGACCGCCGACCCACGGCCGACCGTGGAGGAGGGTCCCGCGCCCGACCGCCGATCAACCGAGAACGATTCCTACGATCCGGAATTCGCCTTCGTCCGCCCACCGGGAACGGTGGACGCCGACGAGCCGGCCGAACCCACCGCGAAGGTCGTGTTCAGCGGCCGCAACGTCGAGATCCCCGACCACTACCGCATCTACGTCGGCGACAAACTCGCTCGTCTCGAGCGATTCGATCCGACCATCTACCGATTCGACGTCGAGCTGAACCACGAGCGCAACCGGAGACAGTCCAAGGTCTGTCAACAGGTGGAGATCACCGCGACGGGCAAGGGGCCGATCGTCCGGGCGCAGGCCTGCGGCGAGAACTTCTACGCCGCCCTCGAACACGCGCTCGACAAGGTCGAGTCCCGGCTGCGCCGCGTCAAGGACCGCCGCCGTGTCCATCACGGCAACCGCCGGCCGCTCTCGGTCGCCGAAGCCACCGAGATCGGTGCGCCGCCCCTCCGCGACAACCAGCTCTCCGTGGACGGTTTCGTCGGTGATCCGAACTCGACGGCGGCCGACTCCGCCGAACAGTGGGACGACGGCGTGGAGGAATACACACCCGGTCAGATCGTCCGCGTGAAGGAGCACACGGCCGTGCCGATGACCGTCGACGACGCGCTCTACGAGATGGAACTGGTCGGCCACGACTTCTTCCTGTTCCACGACAAGGAGACCGACAAGGCGTCCGTCGTCTATCGCCGGCACGCCTTCGACTACGGGCTCATCAGGTTGACCTGACGCCCGAGCGGGCCCCGCAGGCGGTCATCCGGTCGATGTCCGACGATCCGATCAGGGTCTGCTCAGCTCACCTCGGTACCATGGGATCCGGTCTGTGCGTTCGCGCGGGCCGGATTCCGTGTGTTTTCTACAGGTGAGGGACTCGATCCACGGTGCTGAACAAGCTGTTGCGTGTCGGCGAAGGCCGCATGGTCAAGCGACTCGATGCGATCGCATCGCACGTCGAGACGCTGTCCGATGACGTCGAGGCGTTGACCGACGCCGAGTTGCGTGCCAAGACAGACGAGTTCAAAGAGCGCATCGCCGACGGGGCGTCGCTCGACGAGCTGCTGCCCGAGGCCTTCGCGGTCGCCCGCGAGGCGGCGTGGCGAGTGCTCGACCAGAAGCACTTCCACGTGCAGATCATGGGCGGGGCGGCGCTGCACTACGGGAACATCGCCGAGATGAAGACCGGTGAGGGCAAGACGCTCACCTGTGTGCTCCCGGCCTACCTCAACGCGCTCTCCGGCGACGGCGTGCACGTGGTCACCGTCAACGACTACCTGGCCAAGCGCGACTCCGAGTGGATGGGCCGAGTGCACCGGTTCCTCGGTCTCGACACCGCCGTCATCCTCACCGGCATGAGCTCGGCCGCGCGGCGCGAGGCCTACGCCGCCGACATCACCTACGGCACGAACAACGAATTCGGCTTCGACTACCTGCGCGACAACATGGCGCACTCGCTCGAGGACCTCGTCCAGCGCGGCCACTCGTACGCGATCGTCGACGAGGTCGACTCGATCCTCGTCGACGAGGCCCGTACCCCGTTGATCATCTCCGGCCCCGCCGAGGGGTCGAGCAAGTGGTACACCGAGTTCGCGCGGATCGCCCCGCTGCTCGAGCGCGACGTGCACTACGAGGTCGACATCAAGAAGAAGACCGTCGGTGTCCACGAGGCCGGCGTCGAGTTCGTCGAGGACCGCCTCGGCATCGACAACCTCTACGAGGCCGCCAACTCGCCCCTGGTCAGCTACCTGAACAACGCGATCAAGGTCAAGGAGCTGTTCCAGCGCGACAAGGACTACATCGTCCGCAACGGCAACGTCATGATCGTCGACGAGTTCACCGGCCGCGTGCTCGACGGGCGTCGCTTCAACGAGGGCCTGCACCAGGCCATCGAGGCGAAAGAGGGCGTCGAGATCAAGGCCGAGAACCAAACGCTCGCCACGATCACGCTGCAGAACTACTTCCGCCTCTACGAGAAGCTGTCCGGGATGACCGGTACCGCCGAGACCGAGGCCGCCGAGTTCGACCAGATCTACAAGCTCGGGGTGCTGCCGATCCCGACCAACAAGCCGATGATCCGCAAGGACCAGGGTGACCTGATCTACAAGACCGAGGAGGCGAAGTTCGCCGCGGTCGTCGACGACGTCACCGAGCGTCATGCGACGGGACAACCCGTCCTGATCGGTACGACCAGCGTCGAGCGTTCGGAATACCTCTCCCGCCAGCTCAAGAAGCGCGAGATCCCGCACAGCGTCCTGAACGCGAAGTTCCACGAGCAGGAAGCGCAGATCATCGCCGAGGCGGGTCGGCTCGGCGCGGTCACCGTGGCCACCAACATGGCCGGTCGCGGTACCGACGTCGTGCTCGGCGGCAACCCCGACATCATCGCCGACACCCGGCTGCGCAAGGCCGGTCTCGACCCGGTGCAGACCCCCGACGAGTACGAGGCCGCGTGGGACGAGGCCATCGAGGTCGCCCGCACCGACGCCGCGAAGGAGGCCGAGGAGGTCCGCGCGGCCGGCGGTCTGTACGTGCTGGGCACCGAACGCCACGAGTCACGCCGCATCGACAACCAGCTGCGCGGCCGTTCCGGCCGCCAGGGCGACCCGGGTGAGTCGCGGTTCTACCTGTCGGTCGCCGACGAGCTCATGCGTCGATTCAACGGCGGTGCGCTCGAGGCGATCATGAACCGGCTGCCCGACGACGTCCCCATCGAGGCGAAGATGGTGACCAAGGCGATCCGCAGCGCGCAGACGCAGGTCGAGCAGCAGAACTTCGAGATGCGCAAGAACGTGCTCAAGTACGACGAGGTGATGAACGAGCAGCGCAAGGTCATCTACGCCGAGCGCCGCACCATCCTCGAGGGCGAGGATCACCACGAGCAGGTCAAGCAGATGGTCGACGACGTCGTCGGGGCCTACGTCGACGGTGCGACCGCCGAGGGTTACGCCGAGGACTGGGATCTCGACGAGCTGTGGACCGCACTGCGTGCGCTGTACCCGATCGAGCTCGATCCGAAGGATGTCGTCGGTGAGTCCGAATACGGTGAGCGCGATGACATCTCGGCCGACGAGCTGCGCGAGAAGCTCGTCGCCGACGCGCGCGCCGCGTACGACACCCGTGAGAAGCAGATCGACGCGATCGCCGGCGAGGGCGCGATGCGACAGCTCGAACGGAGCGTGTTGCTGAGCGTGCTCGACCGCAAGTGGCGCGACCACCTGTACGAGATGGACTACCTGCGCGAGGGCATCCACCTGCGTTCGATGGCCCAGCGTGACCCGGTCGTCGAGTACCAGCGCGAGGGCTTCGACATGTTCCACGGCATGCTCGAGGGCTTGAAGGAAGAGACGCTGAGCATCCTGTTCAACGCGCAGGTGCAGACACAGCAACCGGCGGCCGAGCAACCGCTCCCGAGTGCCGCCGACCTGCGCGCGGCCGTGGGCGCGGGTGCCCCGGCACCGGTGCCCGCTCCCGCTCCGGCCGCCGACTCCGGTGCTCAGGCCCCGGCCGCCCTGCGGGCCCCGACTCAGTCGGCGGACGCGGCGGTCACGTACTCGGGCCCTGGCGAGGGCGGCGGTACGGTCGTGCGCTCCGAGGAGGAGGAGCTCTCGGGCGCCGCGGAATCCGCCAGCCGTCGCGAGCGCCGCGCCGCGGCCCGCGCCACCACCAAGGGGTCCCGGCCGAAGCCGCCGAAGTCCAAGAAGCAGCGCCGCTGACCGGCGCCCCAAGCGGGTGCCGCCACCAGCAGTGACCGCCGACGGTCGGTCCCCGAGATGTCCGGGACCGACCGTCGGCGGTTTTCTCGGATTCGATGGAACCGGGACGCCGCCCCGTGCGTCCAAATCCCATGCGTCCACTCCTGGCGGGTCCTGAACTCGCACCCACGAGCACGTCGCGGCCGCACGGATCGCGGCCGTCGCAGCAGACACCGCGGGTCCGGGTTCGTCCGGCGCCGCCGTACGAGCCCGCCGGTCCGGTGGTGGCAGCACCGCACGGCCTTGCGACTCCGACGGCCATCCGGCCGTTCCCGGGGTCGGCTCCGGGTGCCGTTTCGGCGCGCAAGACCGCGGTCGCCGCGGCCGAGGCCCGCCGCTTCACCGTTGCGGTTTCCCGGCTGCTGTTCGAGGTGGTCGATCGGCGTCGCTCGGTCGCGCACCTCGGCGACGTCGTGTCGCCGGCGATCGCCGACCAGGTCGCAGCCCTCGTCCGGCATGACGCCTTTCGGATTCCGGAGCCGACCGGAACCGGAACGCCGGGGACCGTATCGACGCCTATGGCGACGCAGGTGTCGACCGGGAACGTGCTGCGGCGCGTACACGTCCAGGTGTGCGATCCCAGCGCCGCAGAGGTGTTCGGCTCGTACGAGGGAGGTGGGCGGACCCGGGCGTTCGCGGGCCGCATCGAGCGCAAGCCGATCCGGGTCCGTGGCGCCGCGGACCCGGGCCGGCGATCGTTGGGTCGAGTGGAATACCGGTGGCAGCTGGTGGCCCTCGAGTTCGGCTGACGGGTAGCTCCTGCGCAGACCACGGAAATCCGCGTCGGCGGTTACGATCGGCGTCGTGGTCACCCGTCTGTCGCCCCGCGACGCGATGTACTACTTCCTCGACGATTCGCGGTCCACGACCCACCTCGGGGCGTTGCTGATCGTCGATCCCGCGGCCGCGCAGGCGACCTCGGAGAACGCCGAACCGGGCGACACCGGATCCGAAGCGTCCGATGCCGCCAGGCGAGCGTCCCGGCAGTCGACGCTCGACTACGCGGGTCTGGTGTCGCTGGTCGAGAACCGCCTTCAACTCATCCCGCGGTATCGCCAGGTCGTCCGCGAGGTGACGCTCGGGCTCGCGCGCCCGGTCTGGGTCGACGACCCCGACTTCGACATCAACTTCCACATCCGTCGCGCGGGTCTGCCGCGGCCCGGTGGAGCCGTCGACGTCGACGAACTCGTCGCCCGGGTGATGTCGCGGCCGCTCGACCGCACGCGACCGCTCTGGGAGATGTATCTCATCGAGGGTCTCGCCGACGGCCGACTCGCGATCCTGACCAAGTCGCACCGATGCCTCATCGATGATGCGGGCAGCCGGGAGATCAGCGAGGTCATCTGCGACGACACCGAGACAGCGGAACCGCTGCCGGAGGAGTTGTGGATGCCGGGCAGGCCGCCGGGCGGCACCCATCTCGTCGCCGGTGCCCTCGCCGAGGCGCTCGCGCGTCCGGGCGACCTCGTGGACACGGTGCTCCACGGCAACGGAATCGTGTCCGAGATGCGGTCCGCCGTCGGCACGACCGTGCGGCGCGTGGGGGACGTGGTGTCGCAACTGACCGATTCGGCGCCGCGCAGTCCGTTGAACAACGCGGGCACCACCACCCGGTCCTTCACCACCGTCGCACTGCCGCGACGGGGGTGCGCAAAGGTCGCCGAGCATCACGGTTGCACCATCAACGACGTCGAGCTGGCCATCATCTCCGGCGTCATGCGCAAGTGGATGCTGTCGTTCGATCCGGCCGAGGTCCCTGCCGACACCGTGCGGGTCGTCGTGCCGCTGTCAGCACGGGACCCGGGTGTCGAGCGCACGGCCGAGCCGGAACCCGGGTGGATCGGGGTCGGCAAACCGAGTTTCGTCACCGATCTGCCGGTGGGGGAGAGCAATCCGGCCGTTCGGCTGGCGCAGGTGGCCGGTCTGGCCGACCGATATGCGCAGTCGCCGCGCCGGATGACTCTCGGTCCCAGCCCGCTCTTCCCCGAACTGGGTGTGGTGCCGTTCCCGGAGATCAGCTCTCGGGCGTTCCGGTCGCTGAACAGCCGTGCGTACAACGTGCCGGTGGCGATGAGCACGTCGCCGGTGCCGGACCGTTTCGTCCTCGGCGCACCGGTGCGCCAGGTCTTCTCGATTCCCACCCTCGTGTCGCAGCGTGCGCTGGCGATCAGCGTGGTCGAGTACCGTGACCATCTGCACTTCGCCTTCGTCGCCGACCGCGGGGTCATCGCCGATCTGCCCGCGATGGCCGACTACGTCTTCGAGTCCCACGAAGAGCTGACCCAGAAGAGCTGACCAGATGAGCTGACCCAGCCCTACCGCTGGCCGAACGGGAGTAGTTGACGAATGAGGGTGTACCTGCCGGCGACGTTGGCGATGCTGTTGCGGCTCGATACCGACGGCGAGTTCCGTCCGCTGGGCGGCACGGGTTTCGCCCTGACGCCCGCGCTGCGTGAGGCCTTCGTCTCCGGGGATGACGAGGAGCTGTCCGAGGTCGCGCTGCGCGAGGCCGCGCGTGCGTCGTTGCGCCTGCTCGCCGGGGAGGCCCCGGAGGCCGGCGACCGCGAGTCCGAGTCCGAACTGGTCGCCGACGAGGCGGTCACCGACCCCGCGGACACCCCGCGTCTGCCGCCCCGGCGCGTGGTCGTCGCGGCCGACGTGGAGGACGTGACACTGCGTCCCGACCTGGACGACGCGGTGGTCAAGATCGCCGGGCCCGTCCCGGTGTCGGCGATCGCGTCGGTGCATGTCGACGTCGCCGAGGCGGAGCCGAAGGTCCGTGCGGCCGTGGTGGTCATCGACGCCGCCGACATGGGTGATCTCGACGCCGAACTCGCGGTCGGCGACGTCGAGGACTTCGATCTCGCGTGGTACGCGACTCAGGAACTGCCATTCCTCCTCGAGCTGCTCTGAACCGAACCACTAACCTACGGTTGCGTAGGTTATGGTGGCTCCGACACGTTCCCCGACGTCGAAGGCGGTAAGTGAGATGGGTTTGCTCGAGAGGTTCGAGGAACCGGTTTCCGGCGTCGCGGCCCGCAGCCGCGGCTCGCAGTGGGCCCGCGCCGCGCTCACCCGGATCACGACGCCACTCCTGCCCGACGACTATCTCCACCTGGCGAATCCGTTGTGGTCGGCCCGCGAGCTGCGGGGCAAGGTCGTCTCGGTGACCAAGGAGACCGAGGACACCGCGACGATCCGCATCCGGCCCGGTTGGGGCTTCTCGTTCGACTACGCCCCGGGTCAGTACATCGGCATCGGCGTCCTGATGGAGGGCCGCTGGGCGTGGCGTTCCTATTCGCTGACCTCGACCCCCGACTCGTCGGCGAACGACAAGACGATCTCGATCACGGTCAAGGCGATGCCCGAGGGCTTCCTGTCCAGTCACCTGGTCAACGGTCTCCGGCCCGGCACGGTCGTCCGGCTCGCCGCACCGCGCGGGGAGTTCGTGCTGCCGGACCCGTTGCCGGCGAAGATTCTCTTCGTGACCGCCGGAAGCGGACTCACGCCCATCATCTCGATGCTGCGCACCGCACGACACCGCGACCAGCGCACCGACATCGCACTCGTGCACTCGACGCCCACGCCGGCCAATCTGCTCTTCGCCGACGAACTCCGGGACCTGGCGGACAGCGGCGTCGTCGACCTGCATGTGCAGTACACGCGAACCGACGGGCAGATCACTCCCGACGTGCTGCCGTCCCTCTGCGCCGACTGGCGCGAACGTCAGACCTGGGCGTGCGGACCCGCCGGGTTCCTCGACGGCCTGCAGCGCCTCTATGCGGAGGCGCACCTGACCGAGCAGTTGCACATCGAGCGGTTCGCCCTCGAACGCGGCGTCGTCGGGGCACAGGGCGGTACGGTCACGTTCTCCCGGTCCGGGAAATCGGCGGTCGTCGACGGCGCGACCACGCTGCTCGAGGCGGGGGAGGCCGCGGGCGCGATGATGCCGTTCGGATGCCGGATGGGGATCTGCCAGAGCTGCGTGGTCATGCTCGACAAGGGATGCGTGCGCGACCTGCGCTCGGGCGTCGAACACGTCGAGGGCGAACGTATCCAGACCTGTGTTTCCGCTGCGGCGGGAGACTGCACCCTCGCCGTCTGAGCAGCGTCTTCGTCTCGTGTGGCTCGCGCCCATCGGTGAGCCGGTAGGGTGAACGACGTGCGTGGCGAGAGGAATCTGTTCTGTGGAAACGCCGGCGAAGGCACCAGTGACCGCTGAGGCCCCGGCCCCCAGCGATATCCCCGTCCTGAGTGACGGAGGCGTCACCCTGCGGCCGCATGAGCCCCACGACCTCGACCGGATGGTCGAACTCGCGGCGGATCCGGCCATGATGCGATGGACCCCGATCCCGGCACCGTACAGTCGTGCGGCAGCCGAGCGCTTCGCCCTCGACTATGCGCCGCGCAGCTGGGCGAAGGGCACCCGGATGTTGTGGGCCGTCGAATTCGACGGCCGGTTCGTCGGCACCGTCGACATCGAGGGCGAGGGACCGCTCACCCGACTCAGCTACGACCTGCACCCCGACGCCCGCGGGTGGGGCGTGATGAAGCGCGCCGTCCTGCTGGCCGTCAACTACGCATTCTCCGAAGCGGACAAAGAGGTCGTCCGATGGACGACCGTCGCCGGCAACATCGACGCGCTGCGGGTGGCCCACTCCTGCGGTTTCCGTCTCGACGCCGCGGTTCCCAACGGCATCGAGGTCCGCGGTCACATCCGCGACGCCTGGGTCGGATCGCTGCACGCAGGCGATCCTCAGCATCCCAAGACCGATTGGCGGACAGACGTTTTCGAGACCGAGCGGTTCCGCCTGCGGCCGCTCGCGGAGACCGACGACCCGCGCATCCGGGAGACGCTCGACGACCCGGTGTCGCGCAAGTACCTGTTCGCGCGCCCCGATCCGCTGGAACTCGAACACGCTGCGGCCGAACGCCTCCGCAAGTGGTGGACGGCCGCGCAGGGCACGACATGCACCTGGGCGGTGGCGGATCGCGAGACCGACGACTACCTGGGCGACATCACCCTGCTGCACATCGACGAGGTCACCGGCGCCGAGGCGGGTTTCTACACGCACCCCGAGGCCCGCGGCAAAGGCGTTCTGGGCGAAGCATTTCCGGCTGCGGTCCGGTACGCCTTCGACAAGCTGGGGTTCCGCCGCCTCACCCTCTTCGCCGCCGACAGCAACGAGGGCAGCAAGAAGCTCGCCCGCATCGCCGGCTTCCGCGAGTTCGGCACACAGAAACTCGCCGCCCGGTCCGACGGCGTCTTCGAGGACCTCGTGGGATTCGAGCTGTTCCGCGACGACTACGAGGCCGACCGCAAGGACTGACTGGTCCCGCCCCGTCGACCATCCACTGTCTCGCGTCGATTGTGCAGCTTCCTCGCCGGCACGGAACCCGTTCCGTTGATCGGTTGAGTCCCGGTTCGTCACACTCACTGGACACGACGCCGTCGCCAACCTACGCTTGCGTAAGTTACGGAAACGTAGGCGTAGGCAGTGGTCGACACGCGCACCTCGAAGTCGCGCCATCGACCGACCACCGGCGAAGGGAACCACACGTATGGCGATCTCTGACATCCCCGAATACGCGCACCTGACCGAGTCCGACGTGGCCGCATTGGGAGCCGAACTCGACGCGATCCGCGCCGACATCGAAGCCGACCGTGGTGAGCGGGATGCGCGGTACCTGCGCAACACGATCCGGTTCCAGCGCGGGCTG
Organism: Gordonia sp. AC31; assembly: GCF_031844505.1. Taxonomy (NCBI): domain Bacteria; kingdom Bacillati; phylum Actinomycetota; class Actinomycetes; order Mycobacteriales; family Gordoniaceae; genus Gordonia; species Gordonia sp. AC31. The sequence goes on along the minus strand of NZ_JAUZVK010000011.1, from coordinate 89,073 downwards.
GAGGTCACCGGCCGCGCCCTGCTGTTCGGTTCGACTCGGAAGTCGGCCTGGTGGGCGGGTGCGTGCGCCCTCGGCGTCGCGAAGATCGTCGAGAACATGGAGCTCGGGCACAACGTGATGCACGGGCAGTGGGACTGGATGAACGACCCGGAGGTGCACAGCACCACCTGGGAGTGGGACAACACCGACCCGTCGGCGCACTGGAAGCACACCCACAACTACATCCATCACAAGTACACGAACGTGCTGGGCATGGACGACGATGTGGGCTACGGACTGCTGCGCGTCACGCGCGATCAGCGGTGGCGTCCGTTCAACTACGGAAATCTCGTCTACAACACGATTCTCGCGCTCGCCTTCCAATACGGGGTCGCCGTGCAGCATCTCGAGCTGGGCAAGAAGCGCAAGACCCCGGAGGCCCAGGAAGAGTTCCGGCGCAATCGCAACGAGGTCCTGTCGAAGATCGGCAAGCAGGTCGCCAAGGACTACCTCGCGTACCCGGCGCTGGTCAGTGCCGCCACCGGGCACAAGGTCGGGTACGGCCGCGCGTACGCCAAGGCTGCGACCGCGACCGCGCTCGGCAACGTCATCCGCAACGTGTGGAGCAACGCAGTCATCTTCTGCGGTCACTTCCCGGACGGCGCGGAGAAGTTCACCAAGCAGGACATCGACAACGAGACGCAGGCGGAGTGGTACCTGCGCCAGATGCTCGGCAGCGCCAACTTCGACGCCGGATTCCCGCTGGCCTTCATGAGCGGGAATCTGTCGTACCAGATCGAGCACCACATCTTCCCCGATCTCCCCAGCAACCGGTACGCCGAGATCGCGGTACGTGTGCGCGCGCTCTGCGACAAGTACGACCTCCCGTACACCTCGGGTCCGTTCCCGGTGCAGTACGCGAAGGCGTGGCGGACCATCGCCAAGCTCTCGTTGCCGGACAAGTACCTGTCGGCGACCGCGGACGACGCACCCGAGACCGCTTCCGAACGCCGCTTCAAGCAGGGCCTGCCGGAAGGTGCGCGTCTGCAGGCGACGATCGACGAGACGACCGGCGCGCGCCGGGGACTCCGCTCGGCCATTGCGTCGCTCCGCTCCCGGCGGCGAGACCAGGGTTCGCTCCGCTCGCTTCGTTCCCGAATCGGTGTCGATACGTCGGCCGCCCGCTCCGACGAGCAGGCCGCCTGATCGGCGCAGGTCAGACGGCCGGCACACATCGAGACCAAGGCAGTGGCCCCGACAGGGGCATAATGAGGCGCAATGGCAATCACTGATATCAACGAGTACGCGCACCTGACCGACGCCGACGTGGAAGCACTCGGTGCCGAGCTCGACGCGCTCCGCCGTGAGATCGAGGCGGACCGCGGCATGCGCGACGTCCGGTATCTGCGGCGCACCATCTTGGCGCACCGTGCTCTCGAGGTCGCGGGCCGCGCGGCTCTCATGGGCAGCCGTTCCCGGCCGCTCTGGCTGCTGGGCACCGGAGCGCTCGCGCTGTCGAAGATCATCGAGAACATGGAGCTCGGGCACAATGTGATGCACGGGCAGTGGGACTGGATGAACGACCCGGAGGTCCACTCGACCACCTGGGAGTGGGACATGGTGTGCGCGGCGCCGCACTGGAAGCACTCCCACAACTACATCCATCACAAGTACACCAACGTCCTCGACATGGACCACGACGTCGGTTACAAGACGTTGCGGGTCACGCGGGACGAACCGTGGAAGCCCAAGCAGCTCCTCCAGCCGGTCACCAACATCCTGCTCGCGGCGCTGTTCGAGTGGGGCATCGGTTTGCACGACCTCGACATCAAGGACGCGATCTCGGGGAAGAAGCCCAAAGAGGTCGCGATCCCGCAGCTGAAGGTGTTCGCGCGCAAGGTCGGCAAGCAGTTGGCCAAGGACTATGTCCTGTTCCCCGCGCTGTCGGGACCGAATTTCAAGCACACGCTGACCGCGAACCTCAGTGCCAATCTGATCCGCAACGTGTGGGCCTACGTCGTCATCTTCTGTGGTCATTTCCCGGACGGCGCGGAGAAGTTCACCGCGGAGTCGCTCGAGAACGAGACGCAGGGCCAGTGGTACCTGCGCCAGATGCTCGGTACGGCGAACTTCGACGCCGGGCCCGCGATGGCCTTCTTCAGCGGGAATCTCTGCTACCAGATCGAACACCATCTGTACCCGGACCTGCCGAGCAACCGGTACGCGGAGATCGCGGTGCGGGTGCGCGCGCTGTGCGACAAGTACGATCTGCCCTACACCACGGGATCGATTGTGCTGCAGTATCTTCAGACGCTGCGCACGATCAACAAGCTGGCCCTGCCCGACTCGTTTCTGCGCGACACCGCCGATGATGCCCCGGAAACCGCGTCGGAGCGGCGTTTCGCCGGGATGACCCCCCGCGCCGCCGGCCTCAAGACCGCGATCCGCGAGCTGCGCGCCCGGCGTCGCCGGCGGTAGCACGCCACTCGGTCACTCCGCTGTCCGTGGCTCCTCGGACGCGTCGCCCTCACCGCCGCTGACCGCCACCAGGAGGTGGCGCACGGCCATCGCGCGACGATACGAGTGACCGGTCAGCTCGTCGAGCTTGCATTCTGGATCGGCCGGTGGACCCAGATGTGTACATCCGCGGGGACATTCCTCGATGGCGGCGTGCAGATCGTCGAAGGCGGCGACGATGTCGTCGGGTCCGACGTGCGCGAGTCCGAACGATCGGATGCCGGGGGTGTCGATGACCCAGCCACGCGGGCCGGCGTCGTCGGGCAGGGCCAATGCCACCGACTGGGTGGACGTGTGCCGGCCCTTGCCCACTCCCGACACCACTCCGGTCGCCCGATATGCGTCCGGGACGAGACGATTGACCAGAGTGGACTTGCCCACCCCGGAGTGGCCGATGAACGCGGTGATCCGACCGCGCAACGTCGACAGGATCTCGTCGAGCGGGTCGTCGCGGCCCGCGCACACCACCGGCAGGTCGAGATCGGCAAAGGCCGCGGTGAATTCGGCGGGATCGGCGAGATCCGATTTCGTCAGGCACAGAATGGGGGACAGGCCGCCCACATAGGCCGCGGCCAGTGCGCGTTCGACGAATCCGGTGCGCGGCGGCGGATCCGCCATGGCGGTCACGATGAGGAGCGCATCGGCATTCGCCACGACGATCCGCTCGTAGGGATCGGAGTCATCGGCGGTGCGGCGCAACACCGTTCGACGATCGGCCACCCGGACGATGCGCGCCAGCGTGTCGGGCCGGCCGGACAGGTCGCCCACCACCGACACGTCGTCGCCGACGACGATCGGGGTGCGACCCAGTTCGCGGGCGCGCATCGCGACGACGCGCCGATCCGGGTCGCCGTCGAGCACCACGCCCCAGCGACCGCGATCGACCGAGACCACCATGCCCTGCTCGGCGTCGTCGTGCGACGGTCGCGTCTTGGTGCGCGGTCGGGTGCCCTTCCCGGGACGGACCCGGACGTCGGATTCGTCGTAGCTCGCCGCGCGGCGACTCAACGGCGCGCCTGTCCTCGAGAGCTCATGCGCGCCCCAGCATCTGCTGCCACATCCCCGGGAAGTCCGGCAGCGTCTTGCTCGTCGTCTCGATGTCGGCGACCACCACACCGGGTGTCACCAGGCCGACAATGGCTCCGGCGGTGGCCATCCGGTGGTCGGCGTAGGACTCCCAGGTACCCCCGCGTAACGGGGAACCGGCGGTGCCGGTGATGCGCAGTCCGTCGCCGGTTTCGGCGCATGTCCCACCCAGGCGGGTGATCTCGGTGGTGAGCGCGGCGAGCCGGTCGGTCTCGTGGCCGCGGAGATGGGCGATTCCGGACAGCACCGACTCCCCGTCGGCGAGCGCGCACAGCGCGGCGATGGTGGGGGTGAGTTCACCGATGTCGCGGAGGTCGAGGTCGACGGCCTTGAGTACCGCGGGTCCGCGAACCGACAGCGTGCCGTCGAGATGCTCGACGGCACAACCCATCGCGGCGAGGACGTCCGCGATCCGTGCACCGGGCTGGGTGGTCACGGCGGGCCAGTACGGCACCCGCACGGTACCGCCGGTGACGGCTGCCGCGGCGAGGAACGCGGCCGCATTCGACAGGTCGGGCTCGACCGTCCAGTCGACGGCCGCGATCGGTCCCGGGGCAACGCGCCAGACATTCGGTTCGGAGGTGTCGACGACGACGCCGGCCGTCGCCAGCATCTCCACGGTCATGTCGATGTGCGGGGTCGACGGGACGGCCGCGCCGACATGCCGGACCACGACGCCGGCGTCGAAACGCGCCGCCGAGAGCAGGAGCCCCGATACGAACTGCGATGACCCGGATGCGTCGATGGTGACCTCGCCGCCGGGCACGGTGCCGGTGGCGTCGATGCTGAACGGCAATCGATCGCCGTCGACGGCGACACCCAGCCCGCGCAACGCGTCGAGGATGGTGGTCTGCGGCCGTTCGCGCGCGTGGGGATCGCCGTCGAAGACCACGCGCCCGGTGGCCAGGGCCGCGGTCGGCGGCAGGAACCGCATCACGGTCCCGGCGAGGCCGCAGTCGATCACGGCACCCCGCAGGGGTCCGGGCACGATCGAGACCGTGGTCTCGCTCGCGGGGTCGATGCGGATCTCGGCGCCCAGGGCCTCGAGCGCGGCGAGCATCAGGTTCGTGTCGCGGCTCCGGAGGGTTCCACGGACGGTCGACGGCCCGTCGGCGAGGGCGGCGAGGACGAGAGCGCGGTTGGTGATCGACTTGGAACCCGGCAACTCCACGGTTGCATCCAGGCCGCCTCCGGCGGGGGCATCGCGGCCGCCTTCGGTGATCGTCGGCGCGTTCCAGGAACTCATGGCGTCCAGTCTGTCATGGGGTGCTCACGTTCCCCGGCGCCGATGGGCCGTCCACGGCGATGGGATCCCGATCTATCGCGTGTCCTTGCGCAGCGGGTGATCGGCGGGGATCTGGACGACGATCAGGGTCCGGCCGTCGGGATCGGTCGCGTGCATCTCGATGAGACCCCACGGCTCGGTGCGCGGCTCGCGGGTCACGGGAACGCCACGGTCGCGGAACTCGTCGGCGACGGCCTCGGCATCCCGGACCTGAAGCCAGAGAACCGAATCGCTGGACGGGGCCGGCTCGTCGGTCTTCATGTGCGACGAGATCTCGATGAGCCCGTTGCCGGCGAAGAACACGACACCACCCGGATACTCGCGGTGGACCGGCAGACCGAGCCGCTCGCGGTAGAACGACTGCAGGCGTTCGGGATCGGCCGAGAGCAGGAGCACCCGGCTGGCCAGGACCTCCATCTACTGCCCCTCGGTGGTGCCGGCGGAGCCGCCCAGGGCGTGTCCGCGGTTGAGGTCGCTCCCGTGGCTCGCGGCCTCGTACGCGGCCCGTTCGCGGGCCAGCCGTTCCGTCTCGCCGATGGGCGTCGAATCGCCGAACGCGAACGCGGAGCCGTGCGGCCACTCGTGCGGGAGGTCGGGGTCGACGATGCGCCCGTCGTCGTCGATCGGCTCGGGATCAGAACTGGGGGACATGGGTTCCACGATAGGCCGAACCGGGCGCGGTGCGCGGGATTCGGGAGCGGCCCGACCGTTGCGCGATCGTGCGGTCGTCGCAGTACAAACGCAAGGTCGGCGGCCTACCGTTGTCGTCGGGGTCGGGCGTTTCGTACGCGACCACCGGGAGGGATCATGACCAGCATCGAGCACCGGACCGAGCACCGAGACTTCGCCGAACCCGACGAGGTACGCACCTTCGGGCACGGGCAGGTGGAGCTACTCACCGTTGGGACGTCGGACATCGGCCGGCTGACCCTGGAACCGGGCTGGCGATGGTCGGTCGACGTCAAACCGATCGCCGGTACCGAACTGTGCGAGGCACCGCACTTCCAGTACCACGTGTCCGGGGTCATCCACGTCGTGATGGCCGACGGCACCGAGTTCGACGCTGGGCCGGGATCGATCACGTCCCTGCCCTCCGGGCACGACGCCTGGGTGGTCGGCGACGAACCCGTGGTCCTCGTGGACTTCTACGGTGCCAGCAACTACGCCAAACAGCAGGCCGGGTGACGACCGACCACGGTCCGAACCGAACCCGTCACGAACCGCGCCGCGAGAACCCGCCCGAGGTGTAACCGTCCCAGGTGTCGAAGAGCCGCAACACCTTCGGGTCGCCGAGGCTCTTGATGTGATCGGCCAGGTCCTTGGGCGTGGCCGGATTGGTGACGATGAACGGGTGCAGCGACGAGTCGTGGTCGGCCAGATAGCGGAGCGTGTCGGCCGGGGTGTCGGGGTCGGCGGCCGCCAACGCGTCACGCGGGTCGAAGGCGGCGGCGCGGACGCCGTCGGCGCCGGAGAGGTCGGTTGAACCGTCGGGTGCACCGACCACCGCGATGTCGCCGGTGTTGTGGTAGTCGACCGGATCGGCGGAGACGCTGCGCGTGTTCAGCAGGAGGTTCAACACGATCGCGGTGAGCGCACCCGCGGAGATCCCCGAATGGAAGATGGTCTGGAACCAGTCGGGGAACTGGGAGTAGAGATCCAGGACCACGTTGACCGGCGCCTCGCCGAGCTCGCGGTCGGTGTAGTAGATCTTGGCCTCGGTCAGCATGGCGACACCGACCGAGATCGCGACGACCAGGATGTTGGTGTTGTTCAGCTTCGCCTTCGCGAGCGTCCGGATGCCGCTGGCCGCGACCATGCCGAACAGGGCGACGCCGGCGCCGCCGAGTACCGGCAGCGGTATGCCCTCGACGACGGCAGCCATCTTGGGCAGCAGGCCGAGAACGACCAGGATCACGCCGGCGCAGGTCGCGACGTGTCGCGTCTTGACCCCGGTGATCGCGACGAGGCCGACGTTCTGCGCGAAGGCCGTGTAGGGGAACGTGTTGAACACGCCGCCGAGTGCGGTGCCCAGGCCGTCGGCGCGCATCCCGTCGGCCAGCTTGCGCGGGGTGATCTTCTGGTCGACGATCTCGCCGACGGCGACGATGTCGCCGGTGGTCTCGGTCATGATCACGACGCCGACGATGATCATCGCGATGATGGCGCTGACCTCGAAGGTGGGTGCGCCGAACTGGAACGGCTGCGGGATGCCGACCCACGGGTACTCGCCGACCTGATCCCAGTGCGTCATGCCGAACGGGATCGCGATCAGGGTGCCGACCGCCAGGCCGAGCAGGATCGACACCCGGCGGATCGCCGCGGGGGCGAATCGTTCGATGCCGATGATGACGGCCAGGGTGAGGAATCCGAAGGCGATGTTCTTCGGGTCGCCGAAGTCGGGGCCCGCGGCGGTGCCGCCGCCGAACCAGCCGGCCGCCACCCGCATCAGGGACACCCCGATGATGAGGATGATCGTCCCGGTGACCAGCGGCGGGAAGAAGCGGATCAGTCTCCCGACGATCGGTGCGACGGCGATCATGAACAACCCGCACGCGATGACCGACCCGTAGATGGTGGTGATGCCGTACGAGGTCCCGATGGTGATCATCGGGCCGACCGCGGCGAAGGTGACGCCCTGCATCAGCGGGAGTCGGACCCCGAACCGCCAGAACCCCACGGCCTGCAAGATCGTCGCAATGCCCGCCACGAACAGGTCCGCCATGATCAGGTGGACGATGTCACCCTGCTCCAGTTGGCCGGCGCCGACCATCGCGCCGCCGACGATGAGGGGTACCGCGACGGCCCCGGCGTACATGGCCAGGACGTGCTGGAGGCCGAGCGGGAACAGCTTGATGAACGGCGGGATCTCGTCCACCGGATGTGCGGCGGACCTTCCGTTCTTGACGACATCGAGAACCGACATGGTCAGTGTTCTACGGTTCGCACGTTTCCGTGAAGGCGCGAGCGTGTATCCGCGACGTTTCCGCCAAGATATATCCGTGATGGCCACCGCCTCCCGCCGCAGCGCGGGAATCCTGCTCTATCGCCGGACGACGTCGGCCGACGGTGCCGCTGCCGTCGAAGTTCTCCTCGTGTTCCCCGGGGGTCCGATCTGGGCGCGTAAACCGGACGCGGGGTCGTGGTCGGTGCCCAAGGGGCTCGTCGAACCGGGCGAGGACGAGTGGGCCGCCGCGCGACGCGAGTACGCCGAGGAGATCGGGAGCCCGGTGCCCGACGCCCCGCCGATCGAACTCGGCGAGGTCAGGTTGAAGAGCGGCAAGAGGGTGATCGGATTCGCCGTGGAAGGCGACCTCGACGTCGTGTCGGTCGTCAGCAACACGTTCGAGCTGATGTGGCCACCGCGGTCGGGACGGATGCAGGCGTTCCCCGAGATCGACCGCGCCGAATGGTGTTCCGTCGATCTCGCGCGGACCCGGCTCAACCCCGCTCAGGTTCCGTTCGTCGACCGTCTGCTCGAGGCGCTGGGGTCCGCGGACCCGGCGTCACCGAGGAGGTAGGTGCGCGTCAGGTCTCGCCACAGCGGGAGATGCGGGTCGGTCAGCGGGTCGCGCCGGTCGATGAGGTAGGTGGTCGCCGCGCCGCGCATGCTCGTCAGGAGCAGCGGGTAGAGGGCGGCGTAGCGCGGCGACGCGGTCAACTCGGGACCGAGGAACCCGGCGACCGCGCGCCGGACGGTCTGGCCGATCTCGCGTTCGGTGGGGAGCAATGCCGTCCGCAGATTGGCATTCGTCCGCGCCGCGACCCACAACTCCATCGACGCGACGAAGTACGGCTGGTGGAACGTCGACCACCCGACGTCGGTGGCCAGCGCGATGCGCTGGACCGGATCGGCCGGCCATTCGACGTGGCTGGGCAGTTCGGCGATGCGGGTGCGGGCGAGGTGTCCGACGGCCGCCATCAGCAGGACGTCCCGCGACGGGTAGTGGTGCAACAACCGGCCCCGGCTCACGCCCGCCTCGTTCTGGATGGCGACCGTGCTCGCGGCGGCGTATCCGCGATCGACGAGGACTCGGATCGCGGCATCGAGGATGCGGGTCTGCGTGACCCCGCTGCGTTGCTGCCGCGCGCGCGGGGCGCCGGGAGAGGTGGTCACACGAGGATCGTAGTTCGGCACGGCGCGGATGACCCGCGGCCTCACACGTCGAGGATGTGCGGGAGGCCCGCGCGGTAACGATCGCGGTCGATCTGTTTCAGCGGCTCGAGCATCGGCAGTTCCCAGAGCGGGAAGACGGTCGCCGCGCGGGCGGGGCTGTCGGCCGCGGCGATGATCGCGTTGGTCACCCGGCGGCCGGATTCGTTGGCGCCCTCCATCGTCGCGAGATCGATGTTGCTCCGGACGTGGTCGCCGCCGATGAACAGATTCGGAATCGACGTGTAGGCGCTCGGCCGGTTCTTGTACGAGCCGGCGGTGTTGACCATGAGCGGTGTGGCGTTGGCGATGGACGGCGACCAGGTGATCCCGGGGTCGAGGGACCAGGTGACGATCTCCTCCGAACGCAGGAGCTTCCGGGCCCCCGAGTTCATCGCTCGGCTCATCTGGGCCCACACTTCCCGCGCGATCTCTTGCCGGGTGCACTGTTTGGCGGGTTTGCCGTAGCGGATGCCTGGCTTCTCCCACTCCGAGATGTCAATGGACAGACAATCTTTCACTCGCCCGTCACCGTAGGTGCGCGCGAAGTCGACGTTCCAGGGGCGGGCCTGGAACAGGCCGGTCAGAGCCCAGGGGGTACCCAGCGCGGCGATGTGGCTCGGCGGCATGTCGGCGCGCCGGGACAGGAAGTACTGGATGCCGACCATCCAGTCGTCCTTGAGAGCGTGGATACCGGCCAGCGACGGGTCGGCCGTGACCAACTCGGGCGACAACAACGGACGGAGGCGATCGATGGGCATCGCGGCGACATACCAATCGGCATCGACCGGGGCGCCGGAGGTGAGTTGCGCTCCACTGATCCGGCCGCGCGTCAGATTCAGTCGCGCCAGGCCGGTCCCCATCTCGAAGCGGACGCCGCGACCGCGGAGGTGGGCCACCCACGGGTCGATCCACGCATGATTGGTGGGGCGGTTGAGGATCCGGTCGACGCCGCCGTGTACGAGCCCGGCGTCGTATCCGCTGATCAATCCGGTCGCCGAGGTGGCCAGTGCCAGTCCGATCTGGCCGATCGTCCGTGCCGACGCGGTGTCGGGTTTGGCGGCCACAAGCGCTCGCGTGAGGGCGCCCACGAGATATCGCTGATACGCCCGTGACTTGCCCTTGGACTTCACGAACTGCATCCAGGACTGGTTCTCCCACTGGCCGATTCGACGTTCGGTGCAACTGGTCGCGATGATCAGCTCGCGGGTGACGAAGAACGCGAGTTCGGGAGGCGGCACATCGACGACGAACTTGAGTCCGGTCATGAACGCGTTGCGCAGGTTGTCCAGCGTCACGATCTCGTTCGCGTGTTGGACGAAACCCATGATCGATGCCGGGGCGGTGGTCGGGGCATACCCGGCGTCGTCGAAGGCGACGACCGCCGACTCGACGTCGATGAGGTGACGGTCACGAACGTTGCTGTTGCCGACGGGGATTCGCTCCATGGTGTCCGGCACGTGCTGGTAGCAACCCGGGAAGAACCGGAAACCGTGCTCGCCGGGGAGAGCGAGGCGACCACCCCGCGTGGTGCCGGGGACATCCTGGCTGTAGGCCTTGCCGCCGAGGCGCGACGGCTCGTAGACCGTGACCCCGAAGCCGCGCTCGACGAGTTCATGCGCCGCGGACAAGCCGGCCATCCCGCCGCCGAAGATCGCGACGTCGCGGCCGCGACCGGCACCGGAGCGGGGCACCGCCCGCGCCGAGGGGACCGTGACGCCCGGTAGGGCCACTGCGGTACCCGCCAGGACTGCGGCGGCAGCCGATCCGCGCAGCATGGACCGACGCGGAAAGCTGTTCGGCGAGTTGCTTTTCGAAGTGAAAGTGGCGTCCGACATCCCCATGACCCCTTTGTCGACGACTGTTCGCGACGGTAAAGAACAGTCAGCGTTGACTTATCTGCTGTGATGTCTACCACAGCGTCAAAGTGGGTCGGACGGTTTTGGCGAATCGTCTCACGGGGTGCTCCCACGCGCCCTGCGGCTGACTACGACGGTTCGCGGCCGGTGAGGGTGCGTTGGCGAAAGTACTCGTGCAAACCGTCGAAAACGGCATCCGAGACCGACAGCGTGTGTTCGTCGTCGCCGATGAGGGAGAGGCCGCGCAACACGACATCGAGGCCCGGCGCTTCCGGAGCGTCGTAGCGGTCGTCTTCGATGTCGCCTTCGTGGATGATCTCTGCGATCGCCCACAGGACCGGGTCGGTGAGTTCGTACCGTTTCAGGATCGTCTCGAACGTGCAGTCGCCGTCATGATGGCCCAGTTCGACCCCGCGCATGTCGAACGGCGTTGCGTCCGAGGGGATTTCGTCTGCGCTGGTGACGAAGACGAACTCGGCGGCGGGATCGACGTACCGGCGGATCAGCCACGCGCACGCCGCCCGGTCGATGTGCACGCCGGCCCGGGTCGCCCACCTCACGACGGCCTCGCCGGTTCGGTCTCGAGGAGTCGGTCGGCCAGTGTGCGAAGTGCTTGTCGGGCGGTCTCGCGCGACTCGGTCGGAAAATGATCCCGTCGGGTGACCTCACGGAACCTGCGACGCAGGACGCCGAGCTGTTTCGCGGGGTCGGCATGGTCTTCCGCCTGCTGCGCCTCGACGACTATCTCCGCATACTCGGCTCCGCGGGCCAGCTGGAGTTCGGCGCGGATGCGTTCGAATTCGGCCGGGTTGGTGGGCGCGGCCGACCAGACCTCGCCGGATCCGCCTGCGCTGACCGCATCCTCGGCCACCCACTCGAGCTGTTCGCGGGTGCGGGCGCTCGCGGGAAGCAGTACCACCCCATCGGTCAACTGATAGGCGCCGTACTTCCGGAGTTTGCGCCAGATCGCGATCCGCGGCGTCGACGGCTCTCGGGGAACCCGATACACGAGCATCACCCAGTCTTCGGACACTCCAGCACCTCCTCGGCATGCCATCCGATCATGTACCAGCGGTCGATGTCGTGGCCCGCCGCTCACTGCGCGTTCAACTCTGGACAATCTGATTGTAACCGTGGTTGCATCTGCTGGGAGCCGCACGATCGCGGCGTCGTGGGCACGTTGGTGCGTGGTGGAAGGGGTGCGAGTGGCGATGTCGGAGAGATCCGGTCGACCCGGGAGTTCGGATGCGTCGAGACGTGCGGACGGTCCGCCGGAGGCCGAAGGGTCGGCGGCCGTCGAGTCGGGTGACCACGTCGACCCGACCGCGGGGGTCTCGCTGCGGACCGCGACCCGTGCGTGGTTCCTGATCTCGCTGCAGACCTTCGGGGGTCCCGCGGGTCAGATAGCGGTGATGCAGCGAGCACTGGTCGACGACCGGCGCTGGATCGGCCAGCGCCGGTTTCTCCACGCCCTCAACTACTGCATGCTGCTGCCCGGGCCCGAAGCCCAGCAATTGGCCATCTACGTGGGTTGGCTGCTCAACGGAACCGCCGGTGGGCTGATCGCGGGCATCCTGTTCGTCCTGCCCGGGGTGATCGCGATACTCGGGCTGTCGGCGATCTACGTCGCCTTCGGCGCGACGACCATCGTGGCGGCCCTGTTCGCCGGCATCGGCCCCGCGGTGCTCGCCATCGTCGCCCAGGCGGTCACGCGGGTGAGCAAACGGGCGCTCACCGGGCCGGTGCAGATCGCGATCGCGGTCGCTGCGTTCATCGCCCTGGCGGTCTTCGCTGTCCCATTCCCGATAGTCATCGCTGTGGCCGGCGTCCTGGGCTGGCTGACCGGCCGCCGTGTCGTCGCTGCCCAGAAGGAGGTCGCCGACGACGGGCCCGCGCCGATCATCGCCGACGACGCGATCCACACGGCATCCCCGAGCTGGCGTCGCGCCGGGTTGGTGCTCGGTGTCGGTGCGCTGGCCTGGATCATCCCGATGGGCATCGTCGTGGCGACCACGGGGACGGGCAGTGTGTTCACCCAGCAGGGCACGTTCTTCACGTGGACCGCCCTCATCACCTTCGGCGGCGCCTACGCCGTCCTGGCCTACATCGCCCAGCAGGCGGTCGAGGTCTACGGCTGGGTCACGCCGGGTGAGATGGTGCGCGGACTCGGACTCGCCGAGACGACCCCCGGCCCTCTCATCATGGTCGTCCAGTTCGTCGCGTTCCTCGGCGCCTATCGCGATCCGGGCGGTCTCGACCCCTGGGTCGCGGCGACCATCGGCGCACTCCTGACCACCTGGGTCACGTTCGTGCCGAGTTTCGTGTTCATCTTCCTCGGCGCGCCGTTCATCGAGAAGCTCCGCAACAACCGGCATCTGACGTCCGCGCTGAACGGCGTCACCGCCGCGGTGGTCGGCGTGATCGCCAATCTCGCACTGTATTTCGCACTGCACACGCTGTTCCGGGACACCACGGTCGTCACCGCCGGGCCGTTGCACCTCGCGGTCCCGCATCTCGACACCCTGCGTCCGTTGGCCGTGGTGATCACCGTGATCGCCTTCGTCCTGATCTATCCGCTCAAGCAGTCGGTGCTCCGGACCCTCGGCATCTGCGCGGTGCTCGGCCTGCTCGCCGCCGCCGTCGGCCTGCCCCTGACCTGAACGACCCTGACCTGAACGGGTGTCGTCAGGGCACGAGGAACGGGCGGATCCAGTCGGGCGAGACATCACGGGCGACGCCGGCCGCGGTCTCCTCGTCGACGTCGACGAGAGGGTAGTGCTCGGCGCCCGCCGCGGTGGCGAGAATGAGTGTGGTGACGCCCGCCCGGCGCTGGAAGAGCGACGTACGGCTGGCCCAGCCGATCACACCGTCCCGGTCGACGACGACGCGTTGCCGCGCGACGCTCGGCGGTGCGATGACCACCGAACGAGAGGTCAGCCGATGCCCGAGGTGCCGGGCGCGGACGACACCGAGCGCCGTCGAGCCGAGAACGGCGACGACCCCCACCGCCAGCCATGGCGCCGGCAGGGCGCGCGTGAGTACCGCGACGCCGATGGCGATGAACACCACTGCGCCGGACAGGAATCCGCGGTTGATCCGACGCCGCCCGGCGGTGACGCCGTGTCCGACGAGCGGCGTGGTGAGCTCGGTGCGTTCGTCGGTGACCAGACCGGCGACGCGCATCGCCTCGTCGATCGGTGCCGGTGGGAGCAGTAGCGGGTGCTTGGTGCTGCCGGTGGCGATCGCCTGCAGGCGAGCGCCTTTGAGTGGGCGCATGAGGACCGGCTCGGTGAGGTGACTGCCGCGGATGCGCCGTTCGTCGAAGCTGATCGCGTTGGTGGTCAGCAGTCCGCGTTCGGTGCGCAGGGTCCCGTCGGGGGAGCGGAGGAGCCGGAAGTTCCAGTAGTTCAGGACGTACCCCAGGACGGACAGGATTCCGCCGACGACGATCACGAGCAGACAGGCACCCAGCACGACGAGTCCGATCGCGGTCTCGCGGATGGAGTCGACGGCATCGCGCGCGAATCCGATCCCCTCCGCGAATACCCCGGCGTCGTTGGCGATCTGCGCGGCGAGGCCGGCGGCGCCCGCGGCCAGTGCGAGCCCGGCGACGGAGAAGGGGGAGTAGCGCAGCCACGAGGTCTGGAACCGCGCCAGGACCGTGGGGTCCTCGGCCGCCACCGGGGCGGTCGGGTCGTCGGGGTCTGTGCCGGCGGGCGCCGACGGTCCCCGCAGGGTGCGCGTGGCCATCAGATTGTCGTGCATCGCCCGCGCCTCGTCGACGGTGAGTGCGGTGAGGACGACCGCCGACGACTCGTCGTCCCCTCCGGTGCCGATCTTGACCTTCTGCAGTTTCAGCACGCGGTGAACAGGGGACGCGGTGAGGTCGACGCTGCGGATGCGGTCCCGGCGCGCGGTCGCGACCTTACGTGTGACGAGCCCGCTGCGCACCCGGACGTGCTCATCGGTGACCTGGTAGCGCGTGGTCAGCCAGGGCACCACCGTCACGAAGGGCACGATGACCGCGGTGGCGATCAGGGTGAACAACGGCGCGCCCGAGCCGGCGAAGACCAGCGCGATCACGACCGGGATCAGTGAGGGCAGGAGCTCGACGGGTTTGACGGCCATCATCCACGGCGACAACCGGTGCCAGTCCTCCGGCCCGTCGACGGCGAACGGCTCAGGTCGCGTCATCGGTGAAAGCCTGTGTGCGAATGGTCAGATCGGCGGCGGTAGTCCGTGCGACCTCCGCGTCGAGACCGGCGATGTGGATCGTCCCGGCCGACGACGCCGTGGTCACGGTGAGGGTCGCCAGCCCGAGGAACTGTTCGATCGGCCCGGCCTCGGTGTCGACCACCTGGATCCGGGCGATCGGGATGATCACGCGGTGCCGGACGAACCAGCCCGATTGCGAGTACACCGCGTCGTCGCTGACCTCCCAGCGGTGAAAGCGGTAGCGCCACTGCGGGACAATCGCGACCCAGGCGACGGTCACGACGACCACCGCGACAGCGGCGAGCACCGCGATCCATCGCGTCTGGTCGACGACGACGGCCACCAGGACGGCGGCGACCACGCCCAGGACCCCGAGAACGAGCGGGCCGATGCGCCACAGGGTCTTGGCGCGTGGATCGACACTGTTGACCGGGTCACGCAGGGTCGGGTGCACCGGCACGGTCGGATCAGATGAGGGCTCCATTGCCGTCAGTCTAGGGGTGGGTTCCCCGCCCTAGGTGACGGTGATGCCGCCGTCGACGGGCAGCGTCTGGCCGGTGACGTATCCGGCTGCGGCCGAGGACAACCAGATCGCGGTGGCGGCGAGCTCCTCGCCGTGTCCGGTCCGGCCGAGGAGTACCCGGGGCATCTGGGAGTCGAGATATCCCGGTTGGTAGGTGTCGGTCATCTCGCTCTCGAAGAACCCAGGGGCGATGGCGTTGACGCGAATGCCCTTGCGCGCGCCCCATTGCTGGGCCAGGTCGCGAGTGAGGCCGATGACGCCGGCCTTGCTCGCGGCGTACGCCGCCTGCGGCAGCCCGGCGGTGGTGATGCCGAGGATCGACGAGATGTTGATGATCGAGCTACCCGGTTGCATCACCCGCCCGCAGGCCTGGGCCATCCAGTAGGAGCCGTTCAGGTTGACGTCGATGACGCCGCGGAACTGCTCGGGGGTCTCGCGGGTCGCCGGGTACGCGGTCCCGACGCCGGCGTTGTTGATGAGCACGTCGACCTTGCCGAAGGTCTCCATCGCGGCGTCGACGACCCGTTGACACTGCTCGGGGTCGGCGACATCGGCGGGGACCACCAGCGCCTTGCGGCCCAGTTCCTCGACGGCGGCAGCGGTGTCGGCGAGCTTCTCCGCCCGTCGCGCGGCGAGTACGACATCCGCGCCGGCTTCGGCGAAACCGCGGGCGAACGAGACCCCCAGCCCGGACGAGGCGCCGGTCACGATGACCACCTTGCCGGTGGTGTCGAACAGATCCATCACGGACATCGTTGTCTCCCTTGAGTACTCAGCACGGTGACCGACGCGGGGCGCCGGTCGAGTCGGAATCGGCGTCAGAACCAGGACGGTTCGACGTCGAGGGTGGTGCGGTCGAGTGCGGTCAGCAGATCGAGCTGTGGGCCGGTCTTGGGTAGTTCATACCGGAAGAAATACTGTGCCGCAGCGCGTTTGCCGTCGTAGAAGTCACCGGTCCGGCCGTCGGCGGCGAGGAGTTGTTCGAGCCAGATCCAGGCGATCACGATGTGGCCGGCCGTCTCCAGGTAGATCGTGGCGTTGGCCAGCGACAGCTTCGGGTCGCCCGCCGACCAGATGTGCGCGGTCACCTTCACCAGCCGGTCCACCACCGCGTGCAGCGTGTCGGCAAGGGTGTCGAGTCCGTCGACAGTCCGTGCGCGGGCGACGGTGGCCTCGATCGTCTCGGCCAGCGCGGCGAGACCGGCCCCGCCCTGCATGATCACCTTGCGCCCGAGCAGGTCCAGGCCGTGGATGCCGTGGGCGCCTTCGTGGATCGGGTTGAGCCGGTTGTCCCGGTAGTACTGCTCGACGTCGAATTCGCGGGTGTAACCGTATCCGCCGTGGACCTGGATCGCGAGGCTGTTCGCCTCGAGACACCACTGGGAGGGCCAGCTCTTCGCGATCGGGGTGAGTACCTCGAGCAACAGGTTCAGCCGGTCGCGTTCGGCGGGGTCGGTCGTGGTGGCCGCCTCGTCGACGAGGGTGCTGCAATACAACCCGAACGCGAGAGCGCCTTCGACGTAGGACTTCTGGGCGAGCAGCATGCGACGCACGTCGGCGTGTTCGATGATCGGGACCGGTTTGGTCGACGGGTCCTTGTGGTCGACGGGTCGGCCCTGCGTGCGCACCTTCGCGTAGTCGAGCGAGGCCCGGTACCCGGCGTAACCCAGTGCGGTGGCGAGGAATCCGACGCCGATGCGCGCCTCGTTCATCATGTGGAACATGTAGGACAGGCCGCGGTGTTCGTCGCCGACGAGGTAGCCGACAGCGCCGGGAGCGGAGCGAGCGGGCTGATCGTCCACAGCGCCGGGAGCGGAGCGGGCGGGCTGATCGTCCACAGCGCCGGGAGCCGTCTGGGTGGAGTCGACGGGGAAGGTGCCATCGCCGAAGTTGAGCAGGGTGTTGGTGGTGGCGCGGTTGCCCATCTTGTGGTTGAGGCCGACGAGCGCGACGTCGTTGCGTGTTCCGTCGGCGAGGTATTTGGGCACGATGAACAGCGAGATGCCCTTGACGCCGGGGCCGCCGCCGGGGATCTTCGCCAGGACGAGATGGACGATGTTCTCGGTGAGTTCGTGGTCTCCGCCCGAGATCCACATCTTGGTGCCGGTGATGCGGTAGGTGCCGTCGCCGGCGGGTTCGGCCTTGGTGGTGATGTCGGCCAGCGACGAGCCGGCCTGTGGCTCGGACAGACACATCGTGCCGGAGAAGCGGCCTTCGACGAGGGGGCGGACCCAGGTGTCGCGCTGCTCGGGGGTGGCGTACTCGGCCAGCAGGTTCGCGTTGCCGACGGTGAGGAAGTTGTACGACGACATCGCGGCGTTGGCGGCCTGGAACCATACGGCGGAGGCCTGGCGGATGACGGTGGGCAGCTGCATGCCGCCGAGTTCGTCGTCGAAGGAGGCCGAGATGAGACCGGCCTTGCGGTACTCGGTGAGGCCGGCGACGATCTCGTCGGGCAGGACGACCTTGCCGTCGTCACCGATGTAGGGCTCGTTGGCGTCGCCGATCTTGTTGGCGGGTGCGAAGCACTTCATCGCGATGTCGGCGCTGAGTTCGAGCACGGCGTCGAAGGTCTCCCGCGAGTGTGCCGAGAAGCGCTCCCGCGAGGTCAGCGACTCGACATCGAGCCATTCGTAGAGCAGGAACTCGAGGTCCCGCCGGGACATGGGTGTGGTCATCGCACTTCCTCGTCGTTCAGGTGGGCGGACGCTGGTACGCGGATGTGTCCGTCGCCCGTCCATCATGCCCCGGCACGCCGCGCCCGCGTGCGAGACCCCGGCCCGTTCGTCACACGGTGCGGCAGGGCGTACGTCTCACTATGAGACGACGACGAACCCGCCCGGTGCGATGCGCGCACTGGGCGGGTACGGGGGAGGAGCTGCTAGAGCTCGGTGTCGGGGGTGGCGAACGACCCGGACGGAAGCAGCGGATCGTTGAGACGCTGGGCGTACTGGTCGAAGTAGATTCGCGCGATCAGCTCGCGCCGGCTGCGGACGCCGGCCTTGTCGAAGATCGATTTGAGGTGGTCCTGCACGGTGTAGGCGGAAACGTGCAGGGCGGTGGCGATGTCCTTGGTGGCCACGCTCTGCAGCACCATCTGGGTGACGTCGCGTTCACGGGCCGTGAGCCCGAAAGCCTCGACGACCAGCGGGATGATCTCGGGCGGGCGGGCCTCCTCGATGGTCACCACGACCTCGCCGACCCGGCCGTCGGCCGACGACAGCGGCGACGCGTGGATGACGAGCCACATGCCCGACGCCCCGCGCACCCGGAGGCGCGGCGGGACGGAGGACTCACCCGAGCCGTAACGGCGTGCGGCTCCGATCAGGCCGTAGATCGGGTTCATCACCGCCGCGCCGTTCGGACCGGACGCGAGGTCGGCGATGCGCTCCTGGCTGCCTGCGCTCATCTGCACGATCTCGTTGCTGCGGTCGATGATCAGCACCGCCGGACCGTGGCCGGTCGGCGGTGGCGGACTCGGCGCGTCGACGGCGGCCGGGGCGGCGGCACTCGCCCCGCCGGCGACCACACTGCTCAGCAACCCCACGCGGACGCCGTAGGCGAGAGTGCGTGACAACGAACCCAGGAAGTCGATCTCGTCGGCGTCGAAGGGCCGGCACCCGGCCCCGCTGCGGAACATCGCGATCCCGGCCCACGCCCGGTCCCCGTCACGCAGCACCAAGCGGGCCTCGTCGTGGAAGCAGTATTCGGGAATCATCAACTGCGACATCCGATTGGACCGTTCGGTGGCGCCCCGGTTGAGGAGGTTGAGTCCGACCGCGTCGCGTTTGGCGGCCACCATCTCGCGGTAGGCCGTCGGCTCGACCTGCCCGTATTCGAGGAGACCCCAGTCCGGGTCCCGGTGATCCTCGCCGAGCAGTGACCCGTACTTGCGGGCGCTGGTCAGCAGGACGGTGTTGGGATCGAAGGTGCCGATGCACACCGCGTCCACCGGTATCGCGCGACCCAGCGAGGCAACGGTCTCGGCGAAGAAATCGTCGAGACCGAGGCCGGCGTGGGCCACGACCTCGATGTCGCGGCGCACACGCTCGGCGGTCAGACTCGATGTCATTCGACAATTGTGGGCGTGAGCTGCGCGGATGTCTATCCCACAATAGTGGGGTCCCCCGGACGGAGGACACCGGCCGGATCGTGGCGTCGTCGGATGGTCTCCAGGCGTGTCCGCTGGTCGGTCGACCACAGCGCGTCGCGTTGGGTTGCCGTCCGCCCGGAGAAGTTGAGCAGCGCTCCACAGGAGTGGGCGGCCACCGCGTCGGTGACGGCCGCGAGATGCTCACCGACCTGTTCGCCCAGCGGGCCGGCGGGTACGCCGATGGCGAGGACGGAGAACGCGCCGTCGCGTCCCACGACGGCGTTGGGTACGCGCTGCGGCGACCGCAACCGGCCACCCAGGAGACGGACCTCGACGATGGCCAGCGGGCTCGCGACCTGCGGCCCGGCTACCGCGAGCAGCGCGTCCACAGCAGACGCCGGGAAGTCGGCGAGTACGCAGCCGCGTTCGGCACTCGGCATCGGCCCGGGCGGGTCCATGTGTACCGCGTCGAGCGCAGCGGTCGGGAGGACGTCGATGTTCTCCAGGAGGATCGGACCCGCCGACCGCATCGGTGCGAGCAACGCGGCGGCGGTGGCCGGGTCCCCGGTGTGGGTGTAGCGGACGTGCACGGCGAGCTGACCCTGCAGGGGCGGGGGCAGGTTGGGGTCCGGCGGGAGGCGGAGGATCGCCACCGAGGTCCCGGCCTCCTCGGGCAGGGAGGGCGCCCATTCGCGCCAGGCGTGCAGGACGTCGGCGGCCGCCGAGCCGGCGAAGAAGATCCCGCCGCCGTAGACCGTGGGCAGATCGAAGAGCTCGAACTCGAGTGCGGTGACGATGCCGAACCCGTCCCGTCCGCCGAGCAGTGCCCAGAACAGGTCCGAACCCGCGGATGCGTCGACCGTGCGGACGAAACCGTCGGCGGTGACGAGCTCGATCGACCGGACATGGTCGGCGGCATAACCGAACTGACGACCCAGCGGACTCAGCCCGCCGCCGAGTGTGTACCCGACGACACCCACCGACGTCGACGAGCCGACGAGCCCGGTGAGGCCGTGCGGCGCGGTCGCGGCGACCACATCGCGCCACCGCGCACCGGCTTCGACGCGCGCGGTCCTGGTCACCGGATCGACACTCACCCCCGCCATCCGGGACATGGTGACGACGACCGTGCCGCGCCCTTCGATCGGCGATCCGTGCCCGGTCGCCCGCGCACCGATCCGCATCCCGTTCGAGCGCGCATACCGCACGGCGGCGGCGACGTCGGCGGCGTTCGTCGCCCCGACGACCACGTCAGCGGCGGGTATCGCCGCGAGGTTGAAGCCGGTCAGTTCGGCGGTGTAGCCCTCGTCGGCCGGGGTCAGAACGGGACCGCTGACCGCCGAGAGCAGGGCGTCGAAGTCGGTGAAGTCGATGGGTTCGGAGGTGATGGACACGGTATTTCCTTCGTAATGATCTGCGGATGAACGGGTTCGAGCGTCGGTGCTGCGGTGGTGGGGCGCCGGACTCGGCAGCTCCATGGGACTCAGAGTGGCCGACGCCCTTTTGTTCCCGCCATCCCTCGAACGCGGGAAATGCCCGTGCCAGACTTCTGGGTTCGTGTGCGTCCCAGAAGTCTGGGGGGCGGTCAGTCGACACGACCCTCGTTCGCTGGTTGAGCCGGCACCGAGCGGAGCCGCCGGGCCGAGCAAGCGACGAAGGAGCGCGTCGAGGTCGAGGCGCCGAGTCGAAGCCACTTGGCGACCTGACCCCGCTCGTTGAGCCGGCACCGAGCGAAGCGACCCCCTGGTTGAGCCGGCGTTGAACCTCCGCTGGTTGAGCCGGCACCGAGCGGAGCGAGGCGCCGAGTCGAAGCCACTTGGTGACCCGACGCCGCTGTACAACCCCCTGCAGACCCAGCGCCCCACGCACGGCAGGTTGCGGATTCGGACCGGGGAAGCGAGTTCGCGCGGGATCTTCAGTCCACTTCAGACTCGCAAATTTCCACCCAGAATCCGTAACGGACGTGACTGAAGTTCACCACTGTCAACGATCCACACACAGTCGACGGGAGTCGACGCACAGTCGACGAAAAACGCTGCACAGTCGACAGTTTCGCGATCTCTGAGCCTGTGGAAACTCCTCGTAGTCGAACCAATGTTCCGGTACCTTGGAGTCATGCCAGAGCGCGCCACTCTCCTCGAACAACTCATCGAGACCACCCCGCCCGCCGACGACCCAACGGGCAGAGCAACATTCGACGCCCTCGACACGTGGCGACTGATCCGCAACCTTGCCGACCACCAGATCATCACCCACGCAGCACAACTCGACGAACTCGGCGTCGCGCAGAAAGCCGGCAGCACCACCAAGAAACTGCTGATCGAGTCAGGGCATGCCCCGGCCACTGCTCTTCGCACCATGCGAAGTGCCGATGCCCTGCCTACGCTGCCGGCCGTGGCGCGTCATGCCGCCGATGGGCGGTTGTCCGGCGAGATTGTCGATGCCATCGTCCGCAGCATGAACGAGATCGAGAAACGATGTGGTGGAACCCTTTCCGAGAATGAAAGCACCCGGTATGAGCTCGAACTCATCGCCCAAGCACTCTCCGGTGCAACACCGACTGAAGTACTCAAGCATGCTCACGCCATCGGCAACGCTCTCGCCGATGCTTCTGCTGCCGGAACCCCGGCGTCGGACGATGCAAGCTTGAACTCGGTGAACGCACACACCACCGACGACGGCCGTGTCGAGGTGCGCGCCGATCTCACCCAGGTGGTAGGCGAGAGGTTCCTGGCGATGATCGACGAACGGTCCTGTCCGCGGCCCGAACCCGACGGCGCCGAGGATCGTCGCACCGCCGAGCAACGCCGCGCCGACGCTTTCGAGTTGATCCTCGACCAAGCCGCGATCGGCGCGAGCATCGGTACCGTTGGAAGCCCACGCACCCAGTTGATGCTGACGATCCCCGCGACCGGAGACCTCGCAACGCTGCCGTGGACCGGATCGGTCAGCCAAGCGACCGCGAAACAGGTGTCGTGCGACGGCTCGCTGACCGAGATCATTCTAAACGGTGAGGGCGTACCGCTGCAGATGGGTCACACCCACCGGTTGTATCCGGCACACCTACGCAAAGCGATCATCGTGCGTGACGCCTGCTGCATCAAATGTGGTGCACCGCCGTCCCATACGCAGGTGCATCACATCAGACCGTGGGCCGACGGCGGACCCACCGACCTCGACAACGGCTGCCTGCTCTGCCAACGCTGCCACACCCAAGTCCACCACCACGGGTGGGACATCGTGATGGGCTTCGACCGTCACCCCTGGCTCATCCCACCCGCCACCGTCGACCCGCAGCGCCGACCGCTACCCGCCTACAACCGACGCACCATGCGACTCGACGACGCCGCCTGACCGACCCTCCGACACACTTTCGCGTAGCACCTTCTGCACCCGGACCGTACCCGGGACCGCATCCGTCCCTTGACAACTCCACAGTGCTGCCCCTCCATACTCCGTTACCGCAGCGGATCACCGTCGCGGGAACGGGGTATCGGACGAACACGCAACGCCCCCATTCGGCAGCAATCGGGCCCCCGAGCCACGCTCCGCGGAACTTTCGTGGCGTGCCCTGGCTCAGTGCGTCGTCGACCACCGATGAGGGAGCACTGCGACGGGCCGGGGCGCGGTTGAACCGCTCGACCGCGACAGTCGAGCAGCGGGCGCCCGCCACCATGGATGGGGTGAGACCGGTACGACAGATCACTCCAGCTGCCCCCGCCGATCGCCCACATCTACACCCTTGCGTTGGTCGGTGAGGTTCTCGGAGTGCAACGGACTGGAGTGCACCGGACAGGAGTGGTCGACGACGGCGTGGTCGTCGGCGGCGTTGTGAGGTAGCGATCTCCGCGTAATGTCGTTACCGGGTCGGTGCTTTCGCGATCTCACAGGGCAGAACAACTGGGTACTGCTCGGCGTTGCCTGATGACGAACGCGCCGCGAGCTCAGTTCGCCAGCGCACGGTAGGTGGCTGCCTCGAAGTCGAGGTAGCCGTCGACCGAGGCAGGGTCGAAGAACGGGAAGATCTGCGTCGCCCAGAAGCCGCCGATGCGGGTCCGGGGATCGATCCAGAAGTAGAGATTGGCCAGTCCCGCCCATGACTGGGAGCCGGCGGGCCGGCCGGTCGGTGCGTCGGCGTCGTTGACCATGAACGGGTAGGACCACGACTTCGGTGTGCCCGGGAAGAACTCGGCGTCGCGACTGAGCGCCGGGATTACACCGGGGAGGCGTCGCACCGCGAGATCGCCGATCTGGTTGCGCAACGCCACCTCGACGGTGTCCGGGCGCAGGATCTGCTCGCCACCGTCGGACCGCCCGCCGCGCAACCACATCCGCAGGAACCTCAGATAGTCGGGAACGGTGGACCAGAGGCCCTGCCCGCCCATGTCGATCTCGGGATCGGCGGGCTGTTCCCAACGGTGGTTGGGGACTAGCTCGCCCCGCTTGCGCATGTGCAGTGACGCTCGCCGACGCCGGGCGTCGTCGGACAGCGCGAAACCGGTGTCGGACATGCCGAGTGGGTCGAGGACCCGCTCGGCCATCACCTCGCGGAGACGGCGTCCGGTGACGGCCTCGATGACCTGGCCGGCCCAGTCCACCCCGGAGCCGTACTCCCACTCAGTGCCGGGATCGAACAGCAGCGGGGTTCGCAACGACGCCCTCGTCGCCGTGGCGACGGCGGGCACACCGTGGTCCGCGGTCAGTCGACGGTAGTTCTCGTTGAAGAAGTCGTAACCGAAACCGGCGGTGTGCGTGAGCAATTGGTGAGCCGTGACATCGGAGGCGGGTGGCCGCAGACGCGGCCGCCCGCCGTCGTCGAAGCCTTCGATCACCTGCAGTTCGCCGAGCGCCGGGACGTAAGTGCGGGCCGGTGCGTGCAGGTCCAGCGCGCCCTCCTCGACGAGCTGCAGGGCGACCGTCGCGGTCACCGCCTTCGTCGCCGAGAACAGAGCGAAGACGGAGTCGACGGTCATCGGCTGCTCGTCGTCGAGCGCACGCACCCCGGCGGCACCGAGGAAGACCGTCTCCTCGTCGGTCGTGACGCCCGCGACCACACCCGGCACCCGAGGTGCGCCCTCGGTCCGGGCGGTCAGGATCGGGGTCACCTCCTCGGCGAGGCGTTCGGATCGGACTGGTCCCGCAGAGCTCATGGAATGGTCTCTCCTGATCGAAGTGGAACGTGACCGGCCCCGACGAACGTCCGGAGTCGTTCGATGGCGAGGGTGAGGTCGTCGGTGGATGCGGCGTAGGACAGACGGACGTACCGGTCCGCGCCCGCGACCCCGAAGTCGTGGCCCGGGGTCAGGGCGACATGGGCTTCGGCGAGCGCCCGGTCGCAGAACTCGGCCGACGTCAGGCCCGTGGAGCCGACGTCGAGGTAGACGTAGAACGCGCCGTCGGGGATGACCGGCACGTCGAGGCCGATGTCCGCGAGCCCGTCCACGACGAGTTGCCGGCGTCGCGCGAACTCACGTCGGTTCTGTTCGGCCACCGCCAGGGAATCCGGCGTGAAGCAGGCCAGCGCTGCGTACTGCGACGGCGTGGGCGGGCACACGTAGAAGTTCTGTGCCAGCCGCTCCAGCACCCCCACGAGTTCCGCGGGCACGATGCACCATCCCAGCCGCCAACCCGTCATCCCGAAGTACTTGGAGAAGCTGTTGATCACCACCGTCTCCGCGACGCCCGGCGAATCGGCGGCCAGGATGCTGCGCGGCGGCCGACCGTCCGGTCCGGGGTCGGACAGCCCGAGGTAGATCTCGTCGACGATCGACCAGCCGTCCCGGGCCGCCGCGAGCTCGCACATGGTCACGAGTTCCTCAGCCGGCATCGAGGTGCCGGTCGGGTTCGACGGGGTCGCCACCATGACGCCGCGGGTCGCGTCCGTCCACGCGTCGTCGACTTCGGCGGCGGTGAGCTGGAACCGGTTGGCGGGGCTGGTCGGCAAGAGCCGGACCTGTGCGCCGAAGGCGTGCGCGAACTGGCGGTTGCACGGATAGGACGGGTCGCCGATGAGGACCTCGTCGCCCGGGTCGATCAGTGCCGCGCAGGCCATCAGGAGTGCCGCCGACGCGCCGGCGGTGACCGCCACCCGCGCCGGATCCACCGACGCCCCGAAATGGTGGCCGTAGAAGTCCGCAATCGCCTCGCGCAACTCCGGGAGGCCGAGGGCGCCGGTGTAGGCGAGGGGACGGCCGGTCGCCTCGCGGGCGGCGGCGAGGACCGCCGGCGGTGCCCCGAAATCGGGTTCGCCGATGTTCAGCTTCACGACGGAATGACCCGCCGCCTCGAGTTCGGCGGCGCGCTTCGCGAACTCCATCGCCTGGAACGGGGCGATCCCTTCGGCACGTCGGGAGATCCTCATGGGTGACATTGTGCGCGTCGGGATATCTGGCACCCGACCCCACCTCTCCGGCGGCGACACGCACCGGCAGGCAGGATGTGGGGGTGCCCATTCCCGAATTCATCCGCGATCTGCGTGCCCAGGTCGGTACCCGCGAACTCTGGTTGTCCGGCGTCAGCGTCGTCGTCTGCGACGACGCCGGGCGGGTGCTCCTCACGCGCCGCGTCGACAACGGACAGTGGGCCGTCGTGTCCGGCGTCCTCGAACCGGGAGAGGAGCCGGCGCGGGCGGCCCTGCGCGAGGTCCGCGAAGAAACCGATGTCACCGCCGAGATCATCCGACTGACCAGCATCGACGTCACCCCGCTGATCACCTACCCGAACGGCGACCGGACCCGCTATCTCGACGTCTGCTTCCTCGCGCGCCACGTCGACGGCGATCCCCGTGCCGCCGACGACGAGAACTCCGACGTCGCGTGGTTCGCGCCCGACGCATTGCCGTCCGACCTGACCGACACGTCGGCACTGCGGATCGAGAAGGCGCTGGCCGGCAACGCCGAGGCGTGGTTCCGACGGTAGGGGTTCCAGCGGTAGGGGGTCCCTCAGGGAAGTCCCTGAAGTTCGCCCCAGAAGTGCCGCCGAGCATCGCTTTCCGGCTTCGGCGGGCGCAGACTGGGCTCATGACCACATCGACGAACAACACCACCGGCATGACCTTCTGGAAGGTTCTGGGCATCATCGCGGTCGCGCTGATCGCACTGGCCGTCCTCGGCCCGCTACTCGAGGGACTCTTCTGGATCGCCCTCGTCGCACTCGCCCTCTACGGCGGCTACATGCTGTTCCGTTCGAACAAGAAGAACACGCCCCCGACCACCTACTGACCGGGCATCACCCGCCGAACAGCATCCAGAGCCCGAGGAACGTGTAGAAGACCATCAGCACCATCATGGTGAGCTGCCCGGTCAGCTGGTGCCGGCGGGGCAGGAGACGCAACGATGCGTCGTGCGCCGCGGCCACCCCCAACAGATGGCCGCCGAGTACGAACGCCACCTTCAGGGTCACCGTGACCGTCGGGTGGTCACTCATCACGTACACCGGATGAGCATCGCTGAGCCACAGCACATTCCATCCCCTCCCCAGCGGATCGCCGAGCGCGAGGACGGCTTCTTGTCCCTGTTCGACGAGTGACTGCAGGTAGTGGGCGAGGATGTAACCGATCACGATCGGGACCAGCGAGTGCGCCATCAGGCCGGGGAGGCGGCGCCGAAGGTCGGGTTGCACACCGCCGACCGCGCGGGCGGCCGTCCAGAAGGTCACCACGACGACGCCGATGAACACCAACAGGCCGGCGGTCGAGTACACGGTGGCGGCCGCCCGGCTGTCACCGGCACCGTCGGCGACGAGGTCCTGCCAGAACGCGATCGCCGAAAAGCTGTCGAAAGCGGTGGAGCCGAGCAGGATCGCGAGAACGGTGACGGTACCCGGGAGCACCGGGAGCGTGGGCAGCGAGTTCATCGGACTGCGGAGGATCACCCGGCCGGCGCTGTTGCGCGCGAACGGGGACAGGCGCGAGGCCACGGTGCTGTACACCGCGAACGGGTCGGCGTCCACGGTCCACCGCAACCCGAAGACCACGCCACCGACGAGGGTGATGACCAGGTAGCAGAGAAGCCAGATCCGCACCGACGCCACCGAACTCGGGTCGGGCGACGCCAATTCGAGCCAGACGAAAGCGAACAGGCCCAACGCCGCGGGCCACCAGCCCAGCCGACGCGGATACTCCCGCAGGCCGACGACCCGCGGGCCGCCGACACCTCGGGCGGCCCGCAGCAGGGTGCGGACCGGGGACAGCAGTCGCCACACCGGTCCGAGGAGTACCGACAGCACGGTCATGCCGACCCAGAGCAGCACATAGAACGCGCCCGGTAGGGGGTTCTCGTCGTCGGGGCCGACGGCGGCCACGATCAGCCATGCGGTGAGAACCACTGCGGCGCCGCTGATCACGTCGCGCACCCAACGGTTGTCGACGGTCGCCGTCACCCATGCCGGGAGTTCTCGGCCGGCGTCCGGCCGACCGAATCGTGGTGTGCGCCAAGCGAACGCGATGACCGCGAACGAGATGGTAAGCGCCCAGGCGCCGCCGATCAACACCGCGGTCAGCGGGACGGGCAGGTACTCCGAACCACCCAGTCCGTGGGCGAGCAGAACGTCAGTCGGCCTCGCGGGCGGGGTCATCGGCCTCGTCTCTGGTCGGGGGAGCGGTGGAATCGGGGTCGCCGCCTGCCGGCTCGGCGGCAGTGCGGCCGGCCTCGCCCGGGCGGCCTGCGACGTCGTCCGCGTCGTCCTCGTCGTCCCCGCGTCGACGGTCGATGATCGCGATCGCGACGATGACGCCCACCACCAGGAACGCGGGGATCACGGCCGGCAGCGCCAGCACGAGCGGATGCGTCGCCAGGTGGTGGACGCCGGGGTCGGCAGCGAGAGCGATCACGGCTGCGGCTGGAGTTCGGGCTCCCGCGCGCCCGATGTCGCCTCCCGGGCGTTCACCCGGCCGGCTCCCCACGACAGCGCCGCGATGAGCAGCAGCGAACACACGAGCACCACCAGTGATGCCGCGCCGAACAACCACGACGGGTAGTCGAAGGTGCGCTCGCGCTGCAGGATCGAGATCTCCGCGACGAACGGTTTCGTCGACGTCAGCTGAGCCGGCTCGCCCTCCGCGCCGATCGCCGGGTCGGCCGGCAGATACACCGGCACGCCCGCCATCGTGGTGCCGTCCTGTACGCGCAGGATGGTCTTCCATGATCCCGACACCGGCATCGGTTCGGTGGACCGGAAGTGGTTGGGACCGACGCGCTCCAGCCGGTCGATGACGATGCCGCGGTCATTGTCGATCCCGCCCTGCCACGACATCAGCGTGACCCACTCGGGGTCGTCGCTGAGCGCGTCGGCGGGGTCGAGGAAGACCTCGGCCGTCACGTTCTCGTCGGCAGCCTCGTTCGGCCCGGCCGGGGTGAGGACGACGCGCGCGGTGACATCCGCGGGGACCGAGACCCGCAGGCCGTTGGCGACGGCCCCGCCGATCACCAGGACGGAGAGCACGACCGCGGTGATGCTGACCCAACGGGTCGGGAGGCGTTCGCCGACGCTGACGAGGCCGAGCAGCCCGCCGCACACACCGGCCGCGATGCCCACGGGAATCGCCATCGCCAACGCCTCGCCCCACATGCCGGTGACCCACGGAAAGGGGTAGGCCGCGGCGATCCACCAGGACTCGATCCAGAGGCCGAGGGTCGCGACTCCGAGCCCGGCCACCGCACCGAAGAGCACGCGGCGCTTGAGCAGCGGGGTCAGCGCGAGCAGTTCGATGACCACGGCCGCGCCCAGGTAGAGCGGGAAGACGTTGATCGGCGCACCCAGCGCCGGCCCGACGACGACCGCGACGACACCACGCAGCAGGATCGCGAAGACGGCCGCGACGAGCGCTGCGCCCGGCCCGAGACAGATCCGCGCGGCGACGAGGGCGAACGCCCCGGCCCCGGCGATCATCATCGGCTGCAGCACGAGCCGGAACTGCTCGACGCCGAAGTCGTACTCGATCTGGAACACCGACATGCCGATCACCAGCCCGCCGAAGGCCAGGCAGCGCACGAGCCACTGGCTCCGGCCGTCGTCCGGGGCGTCGGGACCCATGGCGGCCCGGCCCTCACGGTCGAGGATCACGACGGCGATGAGCGACAGTCCTGCGCCGCCGATCAGCATCAGGTGGGTCGGGCCCCAGAGGGTGACGTCCTGGCCGAAGATCCGATGCCAGACGTCGTCGAGCGGGAACCCCAGCAGTGCGTAGAAACCGCAGCCCGCCAACAGGATTCCGCCCACCGGTGCGTACCAGTGACGCGTGATCCGGATCGCCGAGCGCCCGGGCTTGTCGAAGGGGAGGAACACCGACAGCATGCCGGAGATGAACAGCAGGAACAGGCCGACCAGGATGAAGTAGTGCGCCGGGTTCGCCAGCGGCCCCTCGTCGCGGCCGTCGCCGATGTGCAGGCTCACATCCCAGAGGAAGCCGAACAGCGCGCAGATGATCGTGCTGGTGAACAGGAAGATCGGCAGCGCCGCCCACGGTGGGCGGTTCACCCGGCGCGCGGCCCATTCGGACAGCGTGGTCAGCCACGTGATCTTGCGCGTGCGGTGCAGGTAACCGATCCAGAGCAGGCCGACCGACACGACGGCGGCCACCGCCGACATCAGGAAGACCTGGTCGAGTGCCGCTCCACCACCTTCGGCGGCGAGATGGAGGCGCGTGACATCGCTTGTTGACATGGTCGAAGTATGCACAACCGCACCCGGGTCCCGGAAGTGCATTGGGCAAAACGGCGATCACGCGCGGTGAACGGCCCGTTCAGCTCATCCGACGGGGACGCACGACGACGTCGTGCAGATCTCCTCCGGCAGCTCGATCCCCGAGAGGCCGGGGATGACGGGCAGGCCCGGAATGCTCGGCAATCCGGGCGCCGCCGGGGCCTCCGATTCCGGGGCCGGTGGCGTTGCCGCCCCGCCCGGCACGGTCACCCGCAGCGGCGCGGCGACCGTCGGGGTCGTCCCTGTCACCGGCGGGTTGGTGCCCCAGAACTCTTCGGCTGCCCCGGTGCCCGGTGGCAGCGTGATCGTGGTGCATCCCCAGTAGATGTCGTACGTGCCGTCCGGGATCGTCGTCGTCCCACTGGGTGTCGGCGGCGTGCCCTGAGAGATCCGCAGCGGCAACGACTTCGACGAGCCGGGGGAGATGAGCGCACCGAGCTCTTCCGGCGTCTGATATCCGAAGACGACATTGGTCGGGGCTCCGCCGGCCGGGACGCCGACGATCTCGCAGCCGATGCGTTTCGCGGCGTTGCTCGTCACCGTCAGGGTGACGGTGTTGCCGGACACCGAGGGTGTCGCGGTCACATCGCTCGGCGCTGCGGTGGCGACGGGCGCGAGGGCGGCTCCGAATGCCGCCGCGGCGCACACCGCCAGGCCGACGGTGGCCGTCCGGACTCGGTTGCTCATACGGGTGTCCTTCCACATGGGTATTCTGTTCCGACCAGGACAAACAAGTTGCACCGTCGTCGGGAAATGACGGCAGTTCGCATTCCGTTCGATCTTCGTGAACGATTGTCACATCGTTCTTCACCCGGCTGGTATTCACGTGACCGAATCGACAGAAATATCCGGTCAGTGCTCGACTCGGCCATTCTTACAGATATGAATAATGCCCGCAGAATGAGGGTGGAAAAGACATTCGGCGTCGGATTCGCAGGTTCGAGAGGCCGGGCGGCCGTCGCGGCGCCACCGAACACCCGGTGGCCTACGCGTCGGCTCGGTAATCTACTCGCGACGCAGGACGCCCGAACAGCAGGGCGACCGAACAGACCGGGGACGCCATGCCGACGGTGATCGCGACCATCAGTCTCAAGGGCGGGGTCGGGAAAACCACGCTCACGGGAGGCCTCGCCGACTTCCTCGCCGACTTCCTCGCCGGCGTCTTCGGCAAGAAGGTGCTGCTCGTCGACCTGGACGCCCAGACCAACCTGACGACGATGATGATCGGGCAGGAACACTGGCTGACGTGCAACGCCCGGCGGCACACCGTCGCGACACTCTTCACCGACCTGCTCGACGGTACGGAATCGTTCGACCTCGAGGGCAGCGTGCAGCGCGATGTCTCGACCGTGGCCGGGCTCACCGGGATCGACCTGCTGCCGTCGTCCCTGGACCTCATCGAACTGGCCGAGGAGCTCAGTGCTCACCGGGTTGCTGCGGACGACCATCTGGCGGCCGTGGAGGTACTGACGAACGCGTTGGCCCCGATCGCCGGGCAATACGACTACATCCTCGTCGACTGCCCGCCCAACGTCGGACCGTTCAGCCTCAACGGGCTGGCGATGGCCGCCGCATATCTGATCCCGACCATCCCGGATGTCCTGTCCACATATGCGATTCCGCACATCCAGCGTCAGGTCGCCGATTTCGGCACCGAATTGGGGCGGGAAATCGTCGAATTGGGGGTCGTGATCACCAAGTACCGGGCGGCGTCGACCCTCCATCAGGACACGGTGCGACGACTGAGACGGGACACCTCGATCCAGAACGTCCTCCCGACCTACCTGCACGAGGGCAACGCGATCGGTGCCGCCGCCGACTTCGCAACCTGGCCGAGCCTGCATGCGAAGTACGGCTACCACGGCCACTACGAACAGTTCCGCGATCTGACCCGCGCCGTGATGGTCGAGGCCGACGCCAAACTCGCTCGGGCCGAACTCGCTCGGGCCGAACTCTCGGGGGCGGTTCCGAGTTCCCGCGGCCCATTCGATCGACCGACGCCGAACCGCAGCTCAGGCGTCTAAGTTCATCTCAGCCGCCGACCGGTGGCGCCTCGTTCGACTCCTCAGGAGCTCCCATCATGCGCAAAGTGCACATCACCTCGGTTCTCGGCGCCGCAGCACTGGCCGTCGCCCTCACGGCGTGCGGTTCCGATGACTCGGCGTCGGGTGGCACCGACGCGGAGGCCACCGTGACCGTCGACGGTCAGGAACTGGAACTGGCGGACAAGACGGTCGGGTGCACCGACGCCGCGGGCAAGGTGACCATCGGGATCGGATCGGGTGGGGGCTCGGGTATCGGCGTCGTCCTGACGTCGGGTGACTCGCCCGAGGTGGAGTCTGTGGGGCTGGGCTCGCTCGACGGTGTGGTGCTGGCCTATCAGAAGGGTGCCGGCGGCGGCAGCGGCGAGGTCACCAAGGACGGGGACACCTACACGGTCACCGGTGACGCATCCGGGATCGATCCCGCCAATCCGACCGAGCCCGTGACCAAGTCCTACGAGATCAAGGTGACCTGCCCCTGATCCCGTTTCCCCGCTTGGTCTCGGTCCGGTGACCGGTCCGGTCTCGATGTGTACACATTTTCCGCGGACACTGTTTGACGCTCTGTCGGTCTGGGTGCGTTCCGATTCGTAGCGATTCGAGAGGTCTTCGCGATCTCTAACGATTTGCACAACGGATCACGACGACCATAGGAGGCAGACATGCTGGGAATTGGCATCATCGCGTGGATCATCATCGGCGGCCTGGCCGGCTGGATCGCCAGCAAGATCATGAAGACAGATGCGCAGCAGGGCATCATCCTCAACATCGTGGTCGGAGTGATCGGCGGCCTCATCGGTGGCTGGCTGCTCTCGCTGGTCACAAATCCTGAAGGCTTTGGGCTGATCCTCAGCTTCATCACCTGTGTCGCGGGCGCGTGCATCCTGCTGTTCCTCGTGAAGCTGGTGACCGGCCGCGGTCGTACCCGCGTCTGAGGTCCACCGGATTCGTCCGACTCAACTCCGCCCCGGCTCGACGTTCGCATCGAACGTCGGGCCGGGGCGGAGTCGTGTCTCGGCCGTGTCCGGTGCGCGCATGTGCGTACGTTGGATTGGGTACGAGAGTGGCGACCGCACAAGTGAGCAACCGAAAGTGAGCATCCAGTGACTCGAGTGGCGATCATCGGCGGACACGGCAAGATAGCGCTGCGGCTGGCGCGGATTCTGTCGGAACGCGGCGACGAGGTGACCTCGATCATCCGCAATCCCGAACACGCCGAAGACGTCGCGGACACCGGGGCCGTTCCCGTGGTCGCCGACGTCGAGACCCTCGACACCACCGGCATCGCCACCGCGATCTCCGGCCACGACGCGGTGGTGTGGACCGCGGGGGCCGGCGGCGGCGATCCGAAGCGGACGTACGCCGTGGACCGCGATGCCGCGATCCGGTCCATGGACGCCGCCGTGCGGGCCGGAGTCCGCAGGTACGTGATGGTGTCCTACTTCGGCGCCGGACCCGATCACGGTGTGCCCGAGGACAACTCTTTCCACGCCTACGCCGAGGCCAAGGCGGCTGCGGACACGTACCTGAAGTCCACGGAACTCGACTGGACGATCCTCGGACCCAGCAAGCTGACCGACGAGAACGGCACCGGCAGCATCACGCTCGGCGGCGACCGGGTCGAGGGTGACCAGGTCAGCCGGGACAACGTCGCCCAGGTCGCGGCGGCCGTTCTCGACCATCCGGCGTCGGTGCACGAGGTGATCGAGTTCAACGACGGCGACACCCCGATCCTCGATGCCTTCCCACGGTCCTGAGGAGCCGGATTCCCCTCTTGCCGCCGTTATCGCGGCTTGTCGCGCGATCGTCGGCGACGCGCATGTCCTCACCGACCCGGACGCCACGGCAGGGTTCCTGACGGACTGGACCGGGCGGTATCGCGGAGCGGCGGAGGCGGTGGTCCGGCCCCGCACCACCGACGAGGTCTCGCGCGTGCTCACCGAATGCGACCGGTCGGGCATCCGGGTCTGCGCGCAGGGCGGCAACACCGGACTCGTCGGCGGCTCGGTGCCACCGGCCGCCGCCGTCGGCGAGCGCTGGATCGTGCTGTCGACGGTGCGGATGACCGACATCGACGAGGTGGACACCGTCGGTCGTTGTGTCGGCGCCCAGGCCGGCGCGACCGTCGAATCCATCGACCTCCGCGCCGCGGCGCACGGCCTGTCGTTCGGTATCGACCTCGCCTCCCGCCAGAGCGCGACCGCGGGCGGGGTCGTGTCGACCAATGCCGGTGGGACGCGGATGATCCGGCGGGGCAACGCGAGGTCGCAGATCGCGGGGATCGAGGCCGTCCTGGCCGACGGCCGGGTCCTCCGCCGGTGGACATCCCTCGTCAAAGACAATGTGGGATACGACCTTCCAGCTCTCCTGGCCGGCAGCGAGGGAACCCTCGCGGTGATCACCCGGGTCCTGTTCCGGCTCGTCGCGCCGCCCTCGGCCGCCACCGTCGCGGTCGCCTCGATCGAGCGCGTCGAGGACGCCGTCGGGCTGATCGGCGCCGCATCGGCGGCGGGACTGACCGTCGAGGCCGCCGAATTGATGACCGAGGCCGGGGTCGCGCTCGTCGCCGACTACGGGCACCGGCGCCCGACGGCGACGCCGGGACCGTTCTACGTCCTTCTCGAGGTGTCGGGGACCGGGGACATCGAGACCGCGACCGCCGAGCTGCTCGGCGATGCGACCGGGATCATCGACGCCGTGCTCGCACGGGCGCCGGCTCGCGCCCTGTGGTCCGGTCGCGAGGGCCACACCGAGGCCATCGCCCGGTCGAGCGCGACGCCGGTCGTCAAGCTCGACATCTCGGTTCCGATCCGGGCACTGCCCGAGGCATTCGCCGAACTGTCCCGTGTGGGTGTCGAAAACGAATTTTCCTGTCGGCCAATTCTTTTCGGACACGTCGGTGACGGCAACATCCACGTCAACCTGCTCGACGTCCCGCCTGCGCAGGCCGGCGCGGTCACCGACCACGTGTTCGGGATCGTGGCCGCCAACGGCGGGAGCATCAGTGCCGAGCACGGTATCGGCCGCGCGAAGTCGGCGTGGACGCACCTCGGCCGCGACGCCACCGACCTTGCGACCATGCGCGCGATCAAGGACGCGCTGGACCCGCGGGGAACCCTGAACCCGGGGGTGATCTTTCCGTGAGGACCGAACCGGTGGACCGAACCCGGCGGCGCGGGCGGCGGGCGCACGGAAATCCTGCGATCATGCACGGGTGGCTGATGTGAACCTCGATGGGTTGACCGCACTGGCGGATCGCTACGGCGTCGCTTCCAGCTATGTCGGCTGGGGTGACGAGCGGCACGAGGTGGACCAGGACACATTGGTCGCGGTGCTCCGGGCGCTCGACGTCCCCGCAGGTTCGCCCGAGGAGATCGAGAACTCGATTCGCGAGATCGACGAACAACCGTGGCGTGAGTTCGTCCCCGCCGTGACCGTCGTGACCGAGGGCTCGGGAGCCACGTTCGCCGTGCATGTTCCGCACGGGCACCTGGTGAAGGTGTGGGTGGTCAGCGAAACCGGTGACGACGTCGCGGCCCCCCAACTCGATGTCTGGGTCGAGCCGCGCGAGGTCGACGGCGTGCTGATCGGCCGTGCGACGTTCGCCGTGCCCGACGACCTCCCCACCGGATATCACCAGATCAAGGCGATCGATCTCGACGATTCATCGGCCTCGAGCGCGCCCCTGATCGTGACGCCGCGCCGACTGCACACCGCCGACCGGCTGATCGGCCGGAAGCGATGGGGACTCGCCGCGCAGCTGTACTCGATCCGATCGGCTGACTCGTGGGGCGTGGGCGACTTCGCCGATCTCGCCGGGATCTGCGAGGTGGCCGCCAGCGCGTACGGCGCCGACTTCGTCCAGGTCAATCCACTTCACGCCGCCCAGCCGAAGGCGCCGATCGAGGCGTCGCCGTACCTGCCGGTGACGAGACGATTCGTCAATCCGCTCTACATCCGGATCACCGACATCCCCGAGCTGGACGGGCTGTCGAAGTCGCAGCGCAAGTGGGTCAAGGCGTTGAAGCGCAGCTTCCTCGACGAGAACACCGCGACCGACAAGATCCGGCGCAACAAGGCATTCCGAGCCAAGCTGGAAGCGCTCGAACTCATCTACGGCGTCCCGCTCGCCCCGGCTCGTGCGCACGCCTACCGCGCATTCCGGCGCCGGGAGGGGAAGGGCCTCAAGCGTTTCGCGACGTGGTGCGCGCTGGCCGAGCGGTACGACGCCGACGACCCGCGCTGGCAGGGCAAGTTCGCAGACCCCGCGTACATGAAGAAGAAGCGTCGGAAGATGGCCCGACGCATCGACTTCCACATGTGGCTGCAGTGGATCTGCGACGAACAACTGGCCACCGCCGCGCACGCGGCGCGATCGGCCGGCATGGAGATCGGTGTGATGGCCGATCTCGCGGTCGGGGTCGCACGGCACAGCGCCGATGCGTGGGCCCTCGGTGACGTGCTCGCCACAGGCGCGACGGTGGGGGCGCCGCCCGACGGTTTCAACCAGCAGGGTCAGGACTGGGACCAACCGCCGTGGCATCCACGACGCCTCGCCGAGGCCGGTTACGAGCCCTACCGCGACATGATCCGCACCGTCCTCCGACACGCGGGCGGTGTGCGCGTCGATCACATCCTGGGATTGTTCCGGCTCTGGTGGATACCCGACGGCAGCAGCCCGGCCCAGGGCACCTACGTGCACTACGACAGCGAGGCGCTGATCGGCATCCTGGCGCTCGAGGCGCAGCGCGCCGACGCGGTGGTCGTCGGCGAGGATCTCGGGGTGTTCGAACCGTCGGTGCAGGACTCACTCCGCGAACGCGGAATCCTTGGCACGTCGATCCTGTGGTTCGAACAGGGGCCCGACGCCGCGACCCCGCCCGAGGACTACCGCGAGCTGTGTCTGACCTCGGTGACAACCCACGATCTGCCCCCGACCGTGGGATATCTGGCGGGCGACCACATCACGCTGCGATCGCGGCTGGGACTGCTCGCCTCCGGGGAGGACGCGGAGCGGGCGCGCGATGCGCGTGAACGCGACGCCGTCCTCGAACTCGCCTACGAACGCGGCCTGCTGTCCCGGGATACCCCGCTGACCGACCCGAAGGTCGTCGATGCGTTGTATGCGGTGATCGCCCGCAGCCCGTCGGTACTGCTGAGCGTGGCCCTCGTGGATGCGGTGGGGGAGCGGCGAATCCAGAACCAGCCGGGTACCGACAGCAGTCAGTACCCGAACTGGTGTGTCCCGCTGGCCAATTCGGAGGGCGACGTCGTGCTCGTCGAGGACCTCGTCAGCAGCGTGCGCTTCCGCCGCCTCATCTCGGTGCTCAACGAGTCGGGCGTGCCAGGTTCCTGACCGAGACGATGGTCAGTACGAGTGCGATGAGGGCCAGCACGGCGACCCCGATGTTGAAGGCGATCCCGGCGGGCCGGAGACCCCAGTGCTGCGCGGTGATTCCCTGGCCGACGATCGGGATCGAGATCGCGACGTAGGCGACGACGAAGTAGGTCGAGGTGACCTCGGCCTTGCGTCCCGCCGGGGTCGCCGCCACCACCGACGCCAGTCCCTTGCTGAACGACATGCCCTGCCCCACACCGCAGATCACCGCTCCGCCGAGCAACGCCGGGGTCGATGCGGCGACCAGTCCCAGGATCGACAGGCCGGTCCCGAGGATGAGGATGGCGCAGCCGGCGATCAGGGCCGGTTCGGTCGGCATCCGGCGCACGACGATCTGGGTGACCGCCGAGGACGCGAACAGTACGAACACCAGGAAACCGGTGAATGCGTGGTCGTCGATGCCGAGGATGTTCGTGACGAAAGACGGCATCACGCCGGTGAAGGTGCCCATCACCGCGAACCCCGCGAAGGCCGCGATCGACGCCCGGACGAACACGCCGCGGATGTCGGCGGGGACCGACAGTCGCTGGATGCTCAACCGGGCGCCGGGGACGACCTCGACCGTCTCGGGCAGCCGCCAGATGCCGATGAAGACCAGCACCAGTAGCGCCAGATCGAATACGAACGGGGTGTGCAGCGGGGACGGGGCGTACTCCGCGAGAAGCCCGGCGATCAGCGGTCCGAGCCCCAGGCCGCCGATGTTGGCCGCGGTCGCCACGGCCGGAGCGCGTCCCCGCCACGACGCGGGGGCCAGTTCGATGACCGCGGTGGTGGCGGCGCCGGCGTAGATACCCGCGGACAGACCCGACAGCACCCGGCCCAGCAGCAACTGCCAGACCGGGCCCGCCGTGAGGAAGACGACGGCGCTGACCGCCGACAGGATCGCGCCGGCGATGAGCATCTTGCGCCGGCCGATGACGTCGGACCAGCGTCCGAAGCCGATCAGCGCGGCGATGACGCCGGCCGCGTACACGGCGAAGATCACGGTCGTGGTGGTCACGCCGAAACCGAGTTCCTCGCCGTAGATCGCGTAGAGCGGTGTGGGCAGCGTGGTGCCCAGCATGATCACGGCGAAGGCGTAGACCGCCGCGGCGAAGGATGCGCCGGTCGGCGCAGGGGAGGCGGGGGTATGCGAACGGTCAGACATGGCAGCTGACACGCTACCGCCGCGTCCGGGAGGGTTCGGCCCTGGTCTCCCGGCTGTGTGCTGGGTTACGGTAACTGTCGGTAACGGTAATTCAGGGTGAGCGAAGAGGGGGGTGTCGGATGCAACCAGAACTCGACGTCGTGATCGTGGGTGCCGGCTTCGGCGGGATGGGTGCCGCGATCGAACTGAAGCGACAGGGCTTGGACAACATCGCGATCCTCGAGCGGGAGGACGACCTGGGCGGGACGTGGCACGTGAACCACTACCCGGGACTCGCCGTCGACATCGCGTCGGTCACCTACTCCTATTCCTTCGAGCCCAACCCGTACTGGTCCCGGCTGTTCGCCCCCGGAGCAGAGCTGAAGCGTTACGCCCACCACGTCGCCGACAAGTACGACCTCAAGCGGCACATGGAATTCGGAACGGTCGTCGAGTCCGCGACCTGGGACCCCGACGAGCAGCTGTGGCGCGTCCGCACCGCGTCCGGCACCGAACGCACGGCGCGTTATCTGGTGACCGCGACCGGGTTCCTGTCCCAGCCGCACGTCCCGGAGTTCCCGGGCATCAAGAACTTCGCGGGCACGATCCTGCACACCGCGGACTGGCAGGACGGGTTCGACTTCACCGGTAAGAAGGTCGCCGTGATCGGTACCGGTGCGACCGCGGTGCAGCTCATCCCCGAGATCGCCGCCCGCGCCGAGGCCCTGACCGTCTTCCAGCGCACCGCGATCTG
Organism: Gordonia sp. AC31; assembly: GCF_031844505.1. Classification (NCBI taxonomy): domain Bacteria; kingdom Bacillati; phylum Actinomycetota; class Actinomycetes; order Mycobacteriales; family Gordoniaceae; genus Gordonia; species Gordonia sp. AC31. Next base: position 49,345 of record NZ_JAUZVK010000011.1, on the reverse strand, counting down.
GGTGGTGCCCAAGATCGACTTCGCGATCCCGCCGCTCGTCCAGCAACTGTTCGGCCGGTTCCCGCTCACCCAGCGTGCTGCGCGACTGGTGAACTCGTCGCTTCTCGAACTGCTGATGGTGTTCGGCGTCCTGCACTACAAGCAGGTGAAGCCCGGCAACAAACTCGCCGCCCGACTGGCCCAGGCGCACCTGCGGCGCCAGATCGCCGACCCGGAACTACGGCGGAAGCTCACCCCGGACTACGACTTCGGCTGCAAACGCCCCACCTTCTCCAACACCTACTTCGCCAGCTTCGCCCAGCCGAACGTGACCCTGCAGACCAGTGGCATCGCCCGCCTCGAAGCCGGTGCGATCCTCGCCGCGGACGGCACCCGGACCGAGATCGACACCCTCGTTCTCGCCACCGGGTTCAACCTCTGGGACACCAACTTCCCGGCCTTCGACATCGTCGGCCGGGACGGGCGCAACCTCGGCGAGTTCTGGCGCGAGAACCGCTTCCAGGCCTACGAGGGCGTCACCGTCCCGAAGTTCCCGAACCTGTTGTCCCTCAACAGTCCTTACTCCTACAGCGGCCTGTCGTACTTCACGACCATCGAAGGGCAGATGAAGCACATCGCCCGCCTCTTCGGAGAACTGCGCCGCCGCGGGCAACGGACGTTCGAGGTGACCGAGGAGGCCAACGACGCCTTCCTCGACGAGGTGACCGATCGTCTGCAGTCCTCGGTGTTCTACAACGGGGACTGCGCGACGTCACGCAGTTACTACTTCAACCAGCACGGCGAGGCGACGCTGCTCCGCCCGGCCTCGACGCTGCGAACTCTCCGCGAGATGGACTCGTTCCCGTTGCGCGACTACGAGTTCAGCTGAGTGGCCGCCCTCGCCGATCGCTGATCTGAAAGCCCGACACAACACTGCTCCCTGAGGTGCGAGGAGCGATAGCGACGAGCCTCGAAGGGTCCCGGCGACCGAGGTTGCGAAGACCCTTCGTGACGCTCGCAAGCTCGCTCCTCAGGGAGCAGGGTGCGAGCGTTGCCTCTCTGCTCCCTGAGGAGCGCCCGGAGCTTGCGGAAGGCGCGCCCTCACCCCTTGCTCCCTGAGGAGCGCCCGGAGCTTGCGGAAGGCGCGTCACGAAGGGTTCAGCAACTCCGGCCCGTTGTTGGCGACGCGGTTGACCAGCGGGGCGACCTCGCGGATCGCGATCGCATCGACCAGCGACTCGGCGGGTGGGGCGAACAGCTCATCGGGTGCCCGGCCGTCCGGGTCGAGCCAGGCATCCCAGTGCTCGTACGGCATGATCAGCGGCATCCGGTCGTGGACGTCGCGCAGCTCCCCGACCGCGTCGGTGGTGAGGATGGAACAACTGAGCAGCGGCTGGGCGGCCTTCTCGGACGACTCGGGGTCGGTCTTGGGGTGCCAGACCGACCACAACCCGGCCATGAAGAGCCGGGTCCCGTCCTGCGGCGACATGAAGAACGGGATCTTGGTGGGTTTGCCCTTGCTGTCGGCCGGACCCTTCTTCCACTCGTACCAGCCGTCCATCGGCACGAGGCAACGCCGCGACTTGACCGACGAACGGAACGAACTCTTCTCCGCGGCGCTCTCGGCGCGCGCGTTGAACAGCAGCGGCCCCTTCCCGACCTCCTTGGCCCACGGCGGCACCAGCCCCCAGCGCATCGCGCGGACGCGGAGCAGCGGATCGTCGTCGGGATCGTCGGGCGAGTGTCGCTTCACGACGGTCATCACGGTCGTGGTGGGCGCGACGTTGTAGTTCACGCCCGGTGACCGGGGCGCCGCGTCGAGATCGGTGGAGTCCGCACCCGCCGGCTGGGGTACCTCGTTGACCGCATCGATCTCGGCTGCCAGCTTCGCCGGGTCGGTGGTCACCGCATAGCGTCCGCACATGGTGTCCATGCTGCCCTAGTGGGTGCCCCGCCACCGGGATGAGTGGCCGTTCCGACAGCCGACGATCAGCCGACGGCGATGTCGGCGACGACGGCCTCGGTGACGGACACCAGATCGGCCGGGGCCAGCTCGATCTCGAGCCCGCGCTTGCCGGCGCTGCACAGCACCCGGTCGAAATGCGTGGCCGAGGAGTCGACGACGGTCGGCAACAGGGTCCGCTGGCCGACCGGGGACACGCCGCCGAGAACGTAGCCGGTGGTCCGGGTGACCGCCTTGGCGTCGGCCATCTTCGCCTTCGACGCGCCGAGTGCGGCGGCCGCCGATTTGAGCGACAGCTTGGCCGGCACCGGGACCACCGCCACCGCCAGGCCGGGCCGGTCCCCGCCAAAGAGTTCGATGACCAGCGTCTTGAAGATCTGCTCGGCACGGACACCGAGGGTTTCGGCGAGGGCGGCGACCGCCTCCGCGCCGTAGGCCTCCGATCGGGGGTCGTGCGCGTACCGGTGCACCGAGTGGTCGATCCGGGCGCGTTCGAGCGCGGCGATCGCCGGGGTGGACGCCATGGTCGGTTACCTCCTGGTCGTGAGCGGGGTAGCGGCTGCGCGCGTGCGCACGAGGCCGCGGTGATCCGGGCCGAGACGATCGCGGGGGCGGGCCGGGAACAAACCGCGCGGTGCGCTCTGTTGGGACTGATCGGACAACGGACGTATGAAGACGGACACGAAGGAGGTCAGAGGCATATGAGCACAGCGGCCGTGATGGAGCTCCCGCAGCGCGTCGAACCGAGGCCTCTCTCGGTGGGGGACGGGTCGGTAAGCTTGATCGACAACATCTCCGTGATGCCTCCCATCGAAGGGATCGTAGTGTCCGACACAGAAGCATCCGACACAGAGTCACCCGATGCCGGCCGTACCGGGACCGCCAAGGCGCCTCGCCGGGCCGATCCGAACGAGTCGCCGGAACAGCTGACCGAGCGGTTCGAGCGCGACGCGCTGCCGCTGCTCGACCAGATGTACGGTGCCGCGCTGCGGATGACCCGCAATCCCGCCGACGCCGAGGACCTGGTCCAGGAGACCTACATCAAGGCGTTCACCGCGTTCGCGTCGTTCCGGGAGGGCACCAACCTCAAGGCCTGGCTCTACCGGATTCTCACCAACACCTACATCAACGGCTACCGCAAGAAGCAGCGTCAGCCCGCGCAGTACCCGACCGACGAGATCACCGACTGGCAGATCGCGGCGACCGCCGAGCACACCTCGCAGGGGCTGCGGTCGGCGGAGATCGAGGCGCTCGACGCCCTCCCCGACGACGAGATCAAGGCCGCGCTGCAGGAATTGCCGGAAGACTTCCGGATGGCCGTCTACTACGCCGATGTGGAAGGCCTGCCGTACAAGGAGATCGCCGAGATCATGGACACCCCGATCGGTACCGTCATGTCCCGACTGCACCGCGGTCGCCGTCAGCTGCGCGAGCTGCTGGCCGACGTCGCGCGTGAGCGCGGGTTCAATCGTTCCGCACGTGCGGCGGCGGATGCGGAGGTGGCGCGATGAGCGACGTCGATCCGGAGCTGACCCAGCTCGACTGCTCGGCCGTCATCGCCGATGTCTGGCTCCTGCTGGACAACGAGTGCGACCAGAACGCCCGGGAACGACTCCAGGGCCATCTCGACTCCTGCCCGTCGTGCCTGGCGCACTACGGCATCGAACAGCAGCTCAAGGCGCTCGTCAACCGGAAGTGCGGCGGCGACCAGGCGCCGCAGAGCCTGCGCGACCGTCTGCGCATCGAGATCCGCAAGACCGTGATCGTGCACGAGGTCTCCGAATCCGATCGCTGATCGCGTCGAGACCACACGAAAAAGCCCGGGCGGCCTGTGAAGGCCGTACCCGGGCTTTTTGGCTTGCTCGCTCGCCGAGACCGCGTGGTGCGGTGATCAGGCGTTGGGGCGCTTGCCGTGGTTGGCAGCGTTCTTCTTACGAGCACGCTTCTTGCGTCCGCGCTTTCCCATGACGCATCTCCTTCATTGCGGGGCGGGCGCCGTGGGACCGGGCCCGCCGTGTACTGGTTCAGCTGTGCTGAGACAACCCTGGCATCGGCCGGGGAGGACATCCCTGGTGTCATCCGGGGAAGACATCCCTGGTGATCGGGACATCACAGTGTCTCAGGGATTCTCCCACGTACCAAAAACACCTCTGCTGACGCCCCCGGCACCGGGACCTCCGGGTACGACGCCGTGGGCTAATTTGGGTGCATGGCAGAAGACGTTGTGGCAGAGATCGTCGCGAGTGTCCTCGAGGTGCGCGTCGCCGCGGGGGAGCAGATCGAGGTCGGCGACACCCTGGTCCTGCTGGAGTCGATGAAGATGGAGATCCCCGTGCTGGCCGAGGAGCCGGGCACGCTCGCCGAGGTCAAGGTCGAGGTCGGCGACGTCATCCAGGCCGGCGATGTGATCGCCGTCTTCGAGTAGTGAACCGGCCCCGGCCCGTCGTCGCCCCCGTGTCCTGAGATGTCCACCCTCTCCGACCTGCTCGCCGAACACACCACGCTGTCCGACTCGGCAGCCGCGCATCTGCAGCGCCTCGTCGCCGAATGGCAACTGCTCGCCGACCTCTCGTTCGCCGACCTCCTGTTGTCGGTGCGCACGGAGGCGGGCGCGGTCGTCACGGTCGCGCAATGCCGTCCCAACACGGCCTCGACGGTCTTCCCGACCGACGAGGTCGGCCGCGTCATCGACACCGAAGCCCATCCACAGGTGTTGCGCGCCTTCACCTCCGCCCGCATCCTGCGCGACGAGGACCCCACCTGGTTCGGCGCGACGGCCATGCGGCAGGAAGCGGTTCCGGTCGGCTTCGACGGCGAGGTGATCGCCGTGGCGACCCGAGCTGTCGACCTCACCCACCCGCGCCTGCCGTCGCCGCTCGAACTCGCCTATCAGGACTCGGCCGACGACCTGTGCCAGATGGTCGCCGACGGCACGTTTCCGCACGAGGAGGGGAATCCGCGCGGGCTGTCGACGCCCCGCGCCGGCGACGGTTTCGTCCGTCTCGACGGACAGGGACTCGTCACCTACACCAGCCCGAACGCGCTGTCGGCCTTCCACCGGATGGGGTGGACCGCCGAACTCAATCACACCCGCTTGTCCGACGTCGTCAAGCAACTCATCACCGAACCGTTCGAGGCCGACGACGTCGCACTGATGCTCGACATCGCGGCCGGCGTGGCCGAGATCCCGACCGGCCCCTACCGCGACATCGGGATGCGGGTGGAGGCAGACGCCCGCCGGGCGACGGCCCTGATCCGCGCCGTGCCGCTCCGTCCGCGCGGCGAGACCACCGGGACCGTCGTCCTGATCCGGGACGTCACCGAGGTCAAGCGACGCGACCGCGCACTCATCAGCAAAGACGCCACCATCCGCGAGATCCACCACCGGGTGAAGAACAACCTGCAGTCGGTCTCGGCGCTGTTGCGACTACAGGCGCGGCGCACGTCGAACTCCGATGCCCGCGAGGCGCTCAACGAGGCGGTGCGCCGAGTGGCCTCCATCGCGCTCGTCCACGAGTTGTTGTCGGGCAGCGTGGACGAGGAGGTCGACCTCGACGAGGTCGTCGATCGTCTGGTCCCGATCCTGGTCGATGTCGCGTCGGGGGAGGCGAGGGTGGCTGTGCGCCATCGCGATCGGCTCGGCGTGCTGACCGCCGAACTCGCGATGCCGCTGGTGATGGTCCTCACCGAACTCATCCAGAACGCGATCGAACACGGCTTCGACGGCGCGCCGCACGATGACGCCGAGATCGCGGTCGTCGCCGAACGGGATGTGCGCGGCCTTCGAATAGCGGTCCGCGACAACGGTTCCGGTCTTCCGGAGCATTTCGATCTGGCCACGTCCGACCATCTCGGCCTGCAGATCGTCAAGACCTTGGTGTCCATCGAACTGGGCGGTGAGCTCGATGTCCGGTCCAATCCGGGTGGCCCGGGAACCGAAGTGGGTGTCTACATTCCGCTGCGCTCGTGAGCCGTGATCGCCTACCGCATTGTCTGACAGCGGTTTCCGCCGGACAGTGGGGACGAGAGCACGAAAAAACCCGGCCGTGGCCGGGTTTCTTCGAGTCCGGGACGTCGCCGGCCGTCGAGGCCTAGACGCTGCTCCGGGTACGCGTACGTGCGGTACGGCGCTTGAGTGCGCGTCGCTCGTCCTCGCTCATGCCGCCCCACACTCCGGCATCCTGGCCGGACTCGAGGGCCCACGACAGGCAGTCGGCGGTGACGGGGCACCGCGCGCAGACGAGCTTCGCGTCGGCGACCTGTGCGATGGCCGGGCCGCTGGTCCCCACGGGGAAGAACAGTTCCGGATCCTCGTCGCGACAGATGGCCTTGTGACGCCAGTCCATTCCACTACTCCTTCGGGCGCGTTCGCACCACTCGATCGTCTTGCTGGTGATTGTCGGCTGTAACTGTCAGTTCACGCGGCGCACCAAATGTTTCCGCGTTGTTGCTTGTGAATACTTTCACGAATCGGGCCGAAGTCAATGGGTTTGCTTCACACGTGGGCAACATCACGTCGCCCGCCTAGCACTCCGGTCGCGGACTCCCGAAGGGGGGTCCGGGCACTTTGTCTCACGGCCTTGTTGTAGCCTACGCGTCTCGCGGCGGTGCTGTCGACGACTTTCTGCAGGTCGGGACCCCGTCGCCGGTGAAAAACGCTCGTGACGTGGCCGGACGCCGAGGGTAGTGTTCACCACATGCGCCGACGATGTTGATCCACACCGCCCCGGCGGCCCCACCGCAGGCTGACCGCCGCGGCGGTGGGCTCCGCCCTCCTCGAAGACCTCATCCCGCTCTATCCGCTGTACGCCGTCCTCTTCGCCGACCCCGGGATTCCGGGCGCCGGGCTCGGACCCGCCGAGTCTCGGCGCTGTTCGTCATCTGGTCGGTGTCGTCGGTGATCGTCGAGGTCCCCACCGGTGTGCTGGCCGACCGCGTGTCCCGACGGAAGCTGCTGGTCGCCGGTCCGCTGATCACCGCGTCGGGTTTCGCGCTGTGGACGGTGGCGCCGTCGTTCGTCGCCTTCGCCGCCGGATTCGTCCTGTGGGCTCTCGGTGGCGCGTTGCGGTCCGGCACGACACAGGCGCTGGTCTACGACGAGCTGAACCGGCTGGGGCGCTCGCAGGACTACGCCCGACTGACCGGGCTCATGCGGGCGGCCGGGGCCGTCGGAGTGATCGGCGGCACCGCGGCGGCCGCACCGTTGTTCGCGTGGGGCGGTTACGACGCCGCGGGCGCCGCCAGCGTCGTCGCCTGCGTGTTGTGTTCGGTGATGTCGGCGATGCTGCCCGAGGGTCGAGAGGCCGCCGCCGATCCACCGGAACCCGAGGACGCGGACCCCGACCTCGGTTGGCGGGAGATCGTCCGCCACGGCTGGGGCTCGGTGCGGACGCAGCCGGTCGCACGGCGCATGTTGCTGCTGGGTGTGGCGCTGACCTGGGTCGCGGCGCTCGACGAGTATCTCCCGTTGTTGATCGCGTCGTTCGTGGTCGACGCCGCCGCCGCGCCCGATCCGGCAGCAGTTGCGCTGCTGATGATCGTGGTGTCGGCCGGTGACATCGGCGGCGCGCTCGCGGCGGGGCGGTTCCGGTCGGTCGACGCGATCGGGCCGGCGGTGGGGGTGGGTGCGGTCGTGCTCATCGGGTCGGCGCTGTGGGGGCATCCGGTGGGCGCCGCGGGCGTCGCGACGGCGTTCGGCATCCTGGGGTGGGCGCGCGTCGTGGCCGACGCCGAGCTGCAGGACCATCTGAGTTCGGCATCGCGGGCCACCGTCACCTCGCTGGCCGGGATGGGCGAGGAGGTGGTCGCGATCCTGGCCTTCGCCGGCTGGGCGTTGGGGTCGACATGGCTGGGTCCGGCCGGGCTCTTCGCGGCGGCGGCGCTGCCCTACGTCGTGATGTCGGCGGTGCTGATCGGCGGTGCGATGACCGTGAGTGCGTCGCGGCGATGACGAAAACGTATGTCGCGGAACGCCCCGATGTAATCGCCGTCCATCTGGACGTCGATAGGGGCCTCCGCGCGGAAGCACACCTCGTCGACGTCGTCATCCCGGAAGAGGTGGCGTGCCTTGGGATCTGCCTGTGACAGGAGTCGCGTCGCCAGTGGGAGGTTACGGAACACGCCGGTGGAGGTCGCCACGAACACCCCCAGGCCGGTGTGGAAACCGGTGCCGGGGTTGGTGCGGATCTCACGCGGTCCCAGATAGGTCCACGGGCTGGTGTTGGACACGAAACCGTAACGCGCGCCGACGATCCGGTCCCGGCCGGGGATCTCGACGTCGAACGTGGCCGACGAACCGGACTGCTTCAGGAAGCTGGTGATCGTGGTCCACAGGTATCGGGCCGGCGTCGCGGTCTTGCCCGCGTGCCGCTTGTCCTCCATCGCGTGGATGACGACCGCGTCCATGCCCATGCCCGTGTTGAACAGGAACCAGCGGTCATCGGTGTGGCCGAGTCCGATCCGGCGACTCTGTCCCGCGTCGAGGAGGGTGATGATCTGCTGTGTCGCGAGCAGCGGGTCGGGATCGATCCCAAGCGTGCGGGCGAAGACGTTGGCGCTACCGCCGGGGATCACGGCCAGGGCGGGCCGCCGCCGGTCGGGATCGCTGCTCGACGGCGGGTCGAGCAGTCCGTTGGCGGCCTCGTTCACCGATCCGTCGCCGCCGTGCACGATGACGGTGTCGAAGTCCTCGGCCGCGGCGCGCGCGGCGAGCTCGAACGCATGCCCGCGGTGCGTGGTGAGTTCGACGTCGAGGTGGAAATGCGCGCTCAGGGTGTGCGCCAGCGCGTCGCGGCCGGCCGGACTGGTCGCGGTGGCGAACGGGTTGACGATGAGCATGACACGCACGACACCCGAGGATATGGGGTCGTCGCCGCCCGCGCGTAATCGCGCGGATGTGTACGGCGCCATCGCTCCGGTGCGCACACCCGCGGAGGTCCGCGCGAGAGGACCAAATATCCTGGGACGGTGAGCACCGAGAACGGCCGTCCGGAGTCCGACACCGATCCGTCGGTGACCCCGCGCCAGATCAAGATCGCGGGTGCGGTGACCACGCTGCAGGGTCTGGCCGGTGTTGCGGTCGCGGTGATCCTGGTCGTGCGCGGCCTGGCCGGGCACGAGGAGACCACCATCAGCGGCTACGGCACCGCGGCCTGGTTCGGCATCATCGGCGGGGGAGTACTGGTCGGCGGTCTGGCGCTGCTCTCGGGGCGGCGGTGGGGACGCTCGATCGCCATGGTGGCGCAGATCCTGCTGCTGCCGGTGGCGTATTACCTGTTCACGAGCGGATGGCCGGTGTTCGGCGTGCCGCTGGCGCTCGCGGCGCTCGCGGTCCTGGTGATGCTGTTCAGTCCGGCGTCCATGAGGTGGCTCGCCGACGAGCTCGAACCCGAGCGCTGACATCCTCCTCCGGCCGGTTCTCCTCCGTCCGGGTACGCCGCGCAGCCGAGGTGGACTCTCATCCGACGATCCACGCCCGGGCGGTCGTACAGTAGGGCGCATGACGCGCATCCTCGCGATTGCCAATCAGAAGGGTGGGGTCGCCAAGACCACCACGGTGGAGTCCCTCGGTGCCGCCCTCGCCGATCTCGACGTCTCGGTCCTCGTCGTCGATCTCGACCCGCAAGGGTGTCTCACCTTCTCGCTCGGGCACGATCCCGATCAGCTCACCTCCTCGGTCCACGACGTGTTGCTCGGTGACGAGGAGATCGCCGATGTCCTGCTCGACACCGAGGACAAGGTCACCTTGCTGCCGGCGACCATCGACCTGGCCGGCGCCGAGGCGCTGCTGTTGATGCGCCCGGGGCGGGAGTATGCCCTCAAGCGTGCACTCGCGGAGGTGAGCGAGGACTTCGACGTCGTGATCGTCGACTGCCCGCCGTCGCTCGGCGTCCTCACGCTGAACGGTCTCACCGCGGCCGACGAGGTGATCGTGCCGCTGCAGTGCGAGACGCTCGCCCATCGCGGCGTCGGACAGTTGTTGCGCACAGTCCGGGAGGTCCAGCAGATCACCAACCCGAACCTCACGATGCTGGGTGCGGTGGCCACCCTCTTCGACGCCCGGACCACGCACAGCCGCGACGTTCTCGCCGACGTCGCCGATCGGTACGACCTGCCGGTGCTCGACCCGCCCATCCCGCGCACAGTGCGTTTCGCCGAGGCCTCCGCCTCCGGGACGTCGGTCATGCGGGGCCGAAAGAACAAGGGCGCGACGGCATATCGCGCGCTCGCCGAGAATCTGTGGAAGCACTGGGAGGCGGGCGCCGAGGTCGGCACCTTCGAGGTCTGACAGTCGGGTCTGCGGTCGGGGGCCGTGGGGGTCAGCCCGGGCCGAAGGCCTCGATCCGGGGTCCGTGCTGTTCGACGACGATGTCGCCGAGGACACGCAGACTCACCACGGGCGCGGCCGGTTCGCTCCGGGCGAGCGGGATGGACCGGACCTCCCGGCCGGTCGCGACGTCGCGGACGCTGATCCCGGTGGTGCTCGGCAGCAGGAGTTGTCCCGCCATCATCTGGCCGGGTCCCAATGTGCCGGGGACCTGGTAGATCGGATTCAGTGTCTGGGCATTCAGGACGACGGTCGCCTTCCCGGTCCAGTAGGTGACGATCCCGTCGGAGGAGATCGGGGCGCTGCCGGCGGGTGGCGTCGAGTCGCCGGCGACGGTGTTGGTCCCCGCCGCGTTCGCGTCGGTGTCGAACCGGCGGATCGCCGGCCCGCTCTCGGCGTCGAACGTGGGCGGTTCGGCCGGTGCGGCGCCACCGTCGTACACGGCGATCCCCGACGACGACATCGCGATGACCACGGGCGGCGGTCCGCTCACGTCGCCGGTGATGAGGGTCGACCCGTACTGTTCGACCTTCTCGTCGTCGCCGAGTACCGCGCCGAGGACCGTGAGCCGATACCCGGGGTCGTCGGCGCAGCGTTCGACGACGGCTACGCGGTCTCCCGACACCACCGACGAGAACAGCTCGCAGTCGACGCGATCGGGCGCGTCCTCCGGTCGGACCGGCGCCTCGACCCGGCCGTATTCGATTCCGCGAACGAGATTGGAACCCCAGGTCTCCATCCGGCGGGGGCCCTGCGCGACGACGTACCCCGAGTCGGTCGCGAGCCGGACCTCCGGGTCGGCGTCGCTGGTGCGGGCGCCCTTCCGGCTGCCGGTGCCCGCATCGAGCGCGGTCACCTCCGAGCAGCCGCGGCTGTTGCGGTACACGGCCAGCGCCAGATCGGCGCTCCCGGTCCAGGCGGTGCCGACCGCACACAGGTCGAGATCGCGGCTGTACGACCAGAGTTCGCGACCGGTGGCCGGGTCGTGCCCGACCACCCGTCCGCCGTTCCCGGTGACGACGGCGGAGGTGCCGATCGCGGGGGCGCGGGTGGCGTCGGAGTCGGCCCGCCAGCGCGCGACGAAACTCGCGGGCACGGACTGTGCCGGCTGCACCGCGGCGGGTTCGGCCGCGGCCGGCACGCTCGCGGTGTGGCGAACCGGGCTGAGGGCCCAGGCGGTGACGCACAGGGCCGCGACGACGACCACGATGGCCGCGGTGACCGCGAGATCGATCGGGCGGCGCCGTTCGGGCCTGACTCGTGCCACGCGGGTCAGCCGGTGGTCAGTCGGCGACAGCTGCCGTGGACTCCGACGCGCCGGCGTCGGACGCGGCGGTCTGCTCGCCGGCGGGCTTGCGGTTGGCGCCACCTCGACGGCGACGACGGCGGCGCGGCTTCGCGGTGCCGTCAGCGGCAGGCGTTCCGGCGTCGGCGCCGGACTCGGTCGTCGTGGTCTCGGTTGTCGTGGTCTCGGCGGCCGATTCGGTGGACGTCCCATTGGCGTCCGTCTGCCCGCCCCGGGTGCGACGGCGAGTGCGGGTCGAGCGCTTGCGCGGCTCGCGGTCCGCGCGCGTCTCCCGCGTCTCGTCGGGGTCGCGCGGCGGCTTGGCGGCGGCGATCCGCCCCGTCTTCGACTCGTCGATCGACAGGTCCGACCGGAGGTGTTCCGACGTCGAGTAGGTCTCCGGCGGATCGGGGATACCTAGATTCAGCGCCTTGTCGATGAGCTCCCAGCGGTGCAGCTCATCCCAGTCGACGAGGGTCACCGCGATGCCCGTGCGCCCGGCGCGACCGGTACGGCCGATGCGGTGCACGTAGGTCTTGTCGTCTTCGGGGCACTGGTAGTTGATGACATGGGTGACGTCGTCGATGTCGATGCCGCGGGCGGCCACGTCGGTGGCGACCAGCACGTCGATGGTGCCGTCGCGGAACCGCTTGAGCGCCTTCTCGCGGGCGACCTGGCCGAGATCGCCGTGGACCGCGCCGACCTTGAAGCCGCGCTCGGCGAGATCGTCGGCGACCTTCTGCGCGGTGCGCTTGGTGCGGGTGAAGATCATCGTGGCGCCGCGACCCTCGGCCTGCAGGATGCGGGCGACGAGCTCGGCCTTGTCCAGCGCGTGCGCCCGGTAGGCGTACTGCTTGGTGCGGTCGTGGACCGCGGAGTCGTTGGCGTTCTCGGCCCGGATGTGGGTCGGCCGGTTCAGGAACGTGCGGGCCAGGGTGACGATCGGACCGGGCATGGTCGCCGAGAACAGCATCGTCTGACGAGGCGTCGGTAGTGCGGACATGATGCGCTCGATGTCGGGCAGGAAGCCGAGGTCGAGCATCTCGTCGGCCTCGTCGAGAACCAGGATCGACACCTTGCCGAGGACGAGGTGGCCCTGCTGGGCGAGGTCGAGGAGCCGGCCCGGGGTGCCGACCACGACATCGACGCCGGACTGCAGCTCGGCGATCTGCGACTCGTACGGACGGCCACCGTAGATCGAGGTGACCTTCAGGGGACGCTTCGTGCCATCGGCCAGGGTGACCTCGAGCGACGGCGCCGCCACCTGGAGATCGCCGGTCACCTGCACGCACAGCTCGCGCGTGGGCACGATGATCAGCGCGCGGGGCGTGTTGTCCAGCGGACGGACCCCGGACTCCTCGGCATGGGCGAGCCGGTGCAGCAGCGGGATGCCGAAGCCGAAGGTCTTGCCCATGCCGGTGCGGGCCTGGCCGATGAGGTCGTGGCCTTCGAGCGCCAGCGGCAGGGTCAGTTCCTGGATCGCGAAGGTGTGGGTCTTGCCGTCTGCGGCGAGGGCCGAGACGATACGGTCGTCGACGCCGAGCTCGGCGAAGGTGGGGGCGGTGTGGGTGTCGTCGACGATGGTCGTCTGCACGGCGGAATCGCTCATGTGCGGTTGTGTGCCTTTCTGGGCCGGTCTGCGCGCGATGTGTTTCGGTGCGCGCACGGAGAAGGCTCGAAAGTGCACGCGCATATGTCGTAGTGGCACCGGGGATGTGACCGGGTATCGCGAGGAACTCGCAGTTCGGCGAGCAACGCCGTCGTCACATCCACACGCTCGCGCCGGCGAGCACGCGCTCCACGCGCAGCTCAGCGGGCAAGCGACGGGGGGTCCCGTCGGAGTGCACCGCCGTCGAGTGTACTTGGTGCCCCGCGGCGGCCCGCTACCATCACCTCATGGCGCCTGCATCCGACCCGTCCGAGTCGACCCCGTCACCTGCGACGTCCACCTCGGTGGCGTCGGCCGAGATGCGGGATTCGGCGATCGGGAAGCTGTTCGCCGTGCTGCTCGCCGGCGAATTCGCCGCGTTCCACCGGCTCATCGAGGAGTCGGCGATGGCGCCGGATGTGCCCAGCCGCATCGCGATCGCCCGGATGGCGGCCTCCGAGGTCGGCCACTTCGACCGGCTCGCCGAGCGGGTGGAGGCGATGACCGGCCTCGGCGCCGCGGAAGCCGTCGAGCGCTACCGTTCGGTGTTCGATCAGTATCACCGCGCGACGACGCCGAAGACCTGGTACGAGGCGCTGGTCAAGGCGTATGTCGGCGACGGACTCGCGGCCGACTTCTACGCCGAGCTCTCCGACATGCTGCCGCCGGACTCGCAGGCCGTGATGGCCGAGGTGATGTCGGAAACCGCCAACTCCCAGTTCGCCCGTGAACAGGTCCGGGCGGCCGTCGAGGCCGACCCGTCGATCAAATCGGCCCTGGTGTTGTGGGGCCGCCGGCTGCTCGGCGAGGCCATCACCCATGCGCAGTGGGTTCTCGCCGCCGAGGAAGAGGTCACCGATCTGCTCTTCGCCGGGGCCAGTTCGCTGACCGGCGTCGCCGGGTTCTTCGACGTCGTCGCCGGCAAACACGCCGAGCGGATGGCCGACCTCGGCCTAGCCTGAGCCGGACCTGACCACGGCGGAGTCGGCCGACGGTGTTTCGCTCTGAGCGGAGTGGCTGTCCCGCCGCACCCCGGCTGCACTAGCCTTGTGCGGCAAGCGTTGACAGACACCGAGGAGGGCGGCACATGGCCGTGGAAGTGAAGATCGGCATCACCGACAGCCCGCGGGAGCTGACCATCGCGTCGACCCTGACCAGCGACAAGGCCTTCGCCGAGGTCGAGGCGGCACTGGGTGGCAAGCAGCAGCTGTTGTCCCTCGTGGACGACAAGGGCGCCCGCTACCTGATCCCGGTCACCAAGATCGCCTATGTCGAGGTGGGCGCGTCGGAGAACCGCCGCGTCGGATTCGGTTCCTGACCGGCCGCGCAACCAGATCGACGAGAAGGGGCCTGTACGCCGGATGGCGTGCAGGCCTCCCTCGTGTCGCAAGTGGTTCAGGCAGTGCCGTTGACAGTCGGCCCGCTCGCTTCGCTCCCGGCGCCGGTCGCATCCGGCTGCGCGTCGGCCACACTCGGCTCGACAACCGGCTGCGCGTCAGCCGACGCCGTCTGTCGCGGGAAGTGCGACAACCCGCCCCAGAGGAGGGCGACCGTGGTGTCCACGGCGGTCTGCTTGTCGACCGGGCGCTTGGCCTCGAGCCAGTAGCGGGCGTTGACCTGGCTGGCACCGACGAGCCCCGACGCGAGCATCCGCGAACGGTACGGATCGAGACCGGAATCGTGCATGACCAGGCCGTACACGGCGTCGACGCACGCCTCGGTCGCGCCCTCCACCCGGCGGATGACGGCGGGATCGGAGGCGTCGGAGGAGAAGATCAACCGGTAGCCCGAGTTGTCCTGATCGATGAAGTCGAAGAAGGCCTGGACCGCGGCACGGACGCGCTTGCGGTTGTCGGTGGTCGTCCGCAGGGCGGTGTTGACGTCGCTGACCAGCTTCTCGGCGTGGCTGTCCACGACCGCGATGTAGAGGTCGAGCTTCGACGGGAAGTGTTGATACAGAACGGGTTTGCTCACTCCCGCGTGCACCGCGATCTCATCCATGCCGGCCGCGTGGTAGCCGCGTTCGACGAAGATCTCACTGGCCGCGTCGAGCAACTGCATACGTCGTGCGCTGCGCGGCAGGCGAGTGCTGCGGCCGGGCACGGCGGACGCGTTGGTTGCGGTCGACATGCCCAAGAGAGTACTCGGCGGAGCTTCCTGCGCAGTATCGGTGGTCTGCTGTGAGAAAGTTGACCGGTGAGCCGCACAGAGGACGGTGGCCCCGGGTCCGAGCGTGGCCGGGTGCGTGCCAAGGATGTCGGCCCGAGATCGTCGGGACGCCCCAGACCGGACCAGCCGCTACGAGCGCGCTGGGACCCGACCGACGACAGCGGACGTCCCCGCGTCGACCGCGATGCCCAGCCGGAATACAAGAAGCAGTCGGCGCTCGGGCGGTTCGTCTCGACCTATGGGTGGCGTGCCTATGCGATTCCGGTGCTCACGATCCTGACGATCGCGCTGATCGTCGTCACCATCCGGGACGGCCGGACCGATGCGCTCGAGCCGGCGGCGGCCGCCAGCCCCGACTCCGCGGCGCGCAACACCGACATCAGCAAGGAGACCCGCCCGATCGGTGCCCCCACCGGCGACATCCAGGCGGCCGCGCTGCCCGCCGGGACGCTGCCCCAGGGCGGCCCGTTCACCGACCGGGCCCGCAAGACGTTCCGGGTCCTGCGCGGCGGCGGTCCGCCCGTCGGCACCGGCGGGCAGGTGTACACCTACACGGTGGAGGTGGAGAACGGCCTCAACCCGCAGGACTACGGCGGTGACCCGACCTTCGCGAAGATGGTGGACACGACGCTCGCCAACCCGCGCAGCTGGATCGGCGACGGCCGCGTGTCCTTCCGCCGTGTCGACCGCGGCGAACCCGACCTCCGCATCTCGCTCACCTCGACCGGCACCACCCGCGAGTTGTGCGGCTACCAGATCCGCCTGGAGACCTCGTGCTATTACCCGCCGCAGGCGCGGGTAACGCTGAACGAAGCCCGATGGGTGCGCGGTGCGCTGTCCTATCAGGGTGACGACGTCGCCTACCGGCAGTACCTCATCAACCACGAGGTCGGTCACGGCATCGGCTACGAGGCGCACGAGGCGTGCCGCGAGGACGGCGCGCTCGCGCCGATCATGATGCAGCAGTCCTTCGGCGTCGCGAACTCCGAGATCATGGCTCTGGACCCACAGATGAAGGCCAACCGGACCTTTGTGTGCCGTCCCAATCCCTGGCCGTTCCCCACCCGCTGACCGGGAATGCCGCCGCGGACTCATCCGTTGTGCCGGGGGTACGTAGTCAGCCCGAACAATGGAGGCGTTCGTGTCATCGCAAGGGTCGCCCACAGGGTCGCTGCCGCCGCTGGTGGGACCGGCCGCGGAACTGAGCAACGAAGAGGTGGCCCGCTACAGCCGTCACCTGATCATCCCGGACGTGGGGATGGACGGTCAGAAGCGTCTGAAGAACGCCAAGGTGCTGGTGATCGGCGCCGGCGGACTGGGTTCGCCGACACTGCTGTACCTCGCTGCGGCGGGCGTCGGGACGATCGGCATCGTCGAGTTCGACATCGTCGACGAATCCAACCTGCAGCGCCAGGTCATCCACGGCCAGTCCGACATCGGCCGGCCCAAGGCCGAGAGCGCGCGGGACTCCATCCTGGAGATCAACCCCTTCGTCACCGTCAACCTGCATGACCAGCGGCTCGAGCCCGAGGGTGCGATCGAACTGTTCTCGCAGTACGACCTCATCCTCGACGGCACCGACAACTTCGCGACCCGGTACCTGGTCAACGACGCCGCGGTCCTCGCGCACAAGCCCTACGTGTGGGGGTCGATCTACCGCTTCGAGGGTCAGGCCTCGGTCTTCTGGGAGGACGCCCCCGACGGCCGCGGGCTCAACTACCGCGACCTCTACCCGCAGGCACCGCCGCCCGGGATGGTGCCGTCCTGCGCCGAAGGCGGTGTACTCGGCATCCTCTGCGCCTCGATCGGATCGATCATGGGCACCGAGGCCATCAAGCTGATCTGTGGGATCGGCGAGCCCCTCCTCGGTCGTCTCATGGTGTACGACGCCCTCGACATGACCTACCGGACCATCAAGATCCGCAAGGATCCGGAGGGTGAGCGGATCGCCGGTCTCATTGACTACGACGACTTCTGCGGTGTCGTCTCCTCGGAGGCGTCCGACGCCGCCGCGGGGTCGACGCTGACCGCCGTCGAACTCAAGCACAAGATCGACGCGGGCGAGAAGCTGGCGATCATCGACGTCCGGGAGCCCGTCGAATGGGACATCGTCCGCATCGACGGCGCGACCCTCATCCCGAAGGGCGACATCCTCTCCGGCGAGGGTCTCGCCAAGGTGCCGCAGGACCGGCCCACCGTGCTCTACTGCAAGACCGGCATCCGGTCCGCCGAGGCGCTCGCTGCGCTGAAGCGAGCCGGTTTCGCCGACGCCACGCACCTGCAGGGCGGCGTGACCGCGTGGGCGAACCAGGTCGACAAGACGTTGCCGGTCTACTGAGCCCGGTCATCGATCCGCACGTCGGTGCGGGTGGTTGCCGCGTGCCTTCCGGAAACGGACTACCGCGCTCGGTAATCTGGCCGACGTGAACACCGTCGAGCCGCCCGGACACGTGTTGAACACGTTCGGGCTCACCGCCCACCCGCCCATCGCGATGGGGGAATCGTGGGTCGGCGGGTGGCGTGTCGGCGAAGTCGTGCTCTCACTGGTTCCCGACCACGCGCGCGCCGCGTGGTCGGCGTCGGTGCGCGAATCCCTGTTCGTGGAGGGGATGCGCATCGCGCGTCCGTTCCGCGCCACCGACGGCCGGTACGTGGTGTCGGGCTGGCGGGCCGACACCTACATCGCCGGGACGCCCGAACCACGGCACGACGAGGTCGTCCTGGTCGCCGACCGGCTGCACGAGGCGACCGCCTCGCTCGAACGGCCCCGGTTCCTGCTGCAGCCGCCTGCTCCGCCGCACACCGACGTCGACGTGTTCACCGCGGCCGATCGTGCCGCCTGGGAGGACGTCCCGCTGCGCTCGGCCCGGGCCGCCGGTATGGCCGAGCCGACCGCACCCGACGGTGTGCAGAGCGTCGACATGCTGAAAACCCTTGCGAAGCTTCGTAAGCCGGTGGACCTGCCGTCTCAGGTCGTGCACGGTGACCTCTTCGGCACGGTGCTGTTCGCCGGTGCCGCGGCCCCGGGGATCACCGACATCGTCCCGTATTGGCGGCCCGCCCCGTGGGCGGCGGCGGTCGCGGTGGTCGACGCCCTGGCGTGGGGTGGTGCCGACACCGAACTCATCCAGCGATGGTCGGATCAGCCCGAGTGGCCGCAGATGATGCTGCGGGCGACGATGTTCCGGTTGGCCGTCCACGCGCTGCACCCGCGGTCGACCTCGGGCGCACTGCCCGGGTTGCAGCGAGTCGTCGAACATGTACGTTTACTCGTATAACCGCAGCTCACAGCCCTGACTGACCGCTGACAGGGTTCTCACAACGCCCGTGTGACGGAGTGAGGACAACGTGACGATGCGGTCACCTCGCGGAAAATCCGCGCAACACGCCCCCTCCACACTTGGTCTCGAGTCGCACGACACCGGTGTCGGCGTCTTCCACGACAGCCACCACTGCACGCAGCCCTGTGCACGGCAGTGACACCACGTAGACCAGCAACCATCGGAGGCGGAGCCTTGGCATTCGCAGATCTCAGAGCACAACTGACACGGGACCACACGATCACCGACTGGGACCCGGAGGACCGGGTCGCCTGGGACAACGGCAATGCCGCGATCGCCAAGCGCAATCTGATCTGGTCGGTCATCTGTGAGCATGTCGGATTCTCGATCTGGTCCCTGTTCTCGGTGATGGCCCTGTTCATGGGCCCTGAGTACGGCATCAGCATGGACCAGAAGTTCGTCATCGCCGCCACCGCGACGCTGGTCGGTTCTTGCCTGCGTATCCCGTACACGCAGGCCACCGCCAAGTTCGGCGGCCGCAACTGGGCGATCTTCTCCGCCGTCGTGCTGCTCATCCCGACCGGGCTGACGATGATGCTGATGATGAACCCGGGCGAGTTCGGGTTCGGCTGGTTCCTCGCCGTCGCGGCCATCACCGGTTTCGGTGGCGGCAACTTCGCGTCGTCGATGACCAACATCAACGCGTTCTACCCGCAACGGCTGAAGGGCTGGGCGCTCGGACTCAACGCCGGCGGCGGCAACATCGGCGTGCCGGTCGTGCAGGTCATCGGTCTGCTGGTCATCTGGCTCGCCGCCGACCAACCCGAGATCGTGTGCGCCATCTACCTGGTCGCCCTGGCCGTCGCCGGTATCGGTGCCGCCCTCTACATGGACAACCTGGACCACCAGACGGCCAGCGGCCGGGCGATGCTCGACTGCCTCAAGTACCGCGACACGTGGCTGATCTGCCTGCTCTACATCGGTACGTTCGGTTCCTTCATCGGCTTCGGGTTCGCGTTCGGCCAGGTCCTCAACATCAGTTTCACCGAGGCCGGAGTCGCGAAGCCGGCGCTGGCAGCAGCGCAGATCGTCTGGATCGGTCCGCTGCTGGGGTCGGTCATCCGTCCCTACGGCGGAAAACTGGCCGATCGCGTCGGCGGTGGCAAGGTGACGCTGTACACCTTCATCGCAATGGTCTTCTCCGCGGCGATCCTCGTGGTCGCCGGCACGATCGCCGACAACAACGGCAAGACGATCACCGGCGCCACGTTGACGGCCTTCATCATCGGCTTCATCCTGCTGTTCCTGCTCTCGGGCCTGGCCAACGGGTCGGTCTACAAGATCATCCCGACCATCTGGGAGCACAAGGCGCAGGCGCGGAGCGGACTGAATTCGCTCGGGAAGACGAAGTGGTCGCGGAGCATGTCCGGCGCGCTCATCGGGATCGCCGGTGCCGCAGGCGGTCTCGGCGGTGTGGGCATCAACCTGGTGCTGCGCGCCAGCTACCAGTCCAACAAGTCGGCGACGATGGCCTTCTGGGTGTTCATGCTCTTCTACGTCCTGGCAGCGGTCGTGACCTGGTGGTTCTACGCCCGGCGCCCGATCGTCATCGCGGAGACCACCGATCTCGCGATCACCGGTGCCCATGACGAACCGGCATCGACTGTCGACGGGACCGCATCGACCGGTGCTGCCGCCGAGGGCACCGACAAGCAGGCAACCAAGGAAGCGCTGGCCTGATCCTCACGGGACCGGCGAGGCAAGGGAGCAAAGAGCAGTGAACAGCGAAACCGCAACGCGCACAACCAAGACAGTGGTGGTGGTGGGCCATGGCATGGTCGGTCACCGCTTCGTCCAGGCGCTCCGCGAGCGTGACGCGACCGACCTGTGGCGTATCGAGATCGTCAGCGAGGAGATCGACCCGGCCTACGACCGGGTGGGGCTGTCCTCGTATGTCGGTGCCTGGCTTCGGGATTCTCTCGCACTCGAGGGGAACACGTACGCCGGGGACGATCGGGTCGTCACGCATCTGGGCGAGACCGTCACCGGCATCGATCGAGACGCCCGCCGGGTCGTCACCTCGAGCGGTCGCGAGATAGACTACGACGCAGTCGTTCTGGCCACCGGTTCCTACGCTTTCGTCCCGCCGGTTCCCGGTCACGACAACGACCGGTGCTTCGTCTACCGCACCCTCGACGACCTCGACGACATCCGGGCCGCGGCCGAGGCAGCCGGTCCGGGTGCGACGGGTGTGGTCGTCGGCGGCGGCCTGCTCGGACTCGAGGCCGCCAACGCACTCAAGCTCATGGGGATGACCCCGCACGTGGTGGAGTTCGCCCCGCGTCTGATGCCGATGCAGGTCGACGAGGGTGGCGGCGCGATCCTGAAGAACCTGGTGACCGAGCTCGGACTCGAGGTCCACACCGGGGTCGGGACGTCGGAGATCGCCGACGCCGAGGACGGCGGCCTGCGGGTCACGCTGTCCGACGAGTCGACGATCGACGCCTCGCTCGTGGTGTTCTCCGCCGGCGTCCGACCGCGCGATCAGCTCGCTCGGGACGCGGGACTGGCCGTCGGCGAGCGCGGCGGCGTGCTCGTCGACGCCGGTTGTGGAACCGACGACGAGAACGTCTACGCCATCGGCGAGGTCGCCGCCGTCGAAGGCCGCTGCTACGGCCTCGTCGCCCCCGGTTACTCGACCGCCGAGGTGGTCGCCGACCGTCTGCTCGGCGGGACGTCGGAGTTCCCCGGTGCCGACCTGTCCACGAAGTTGAAGCTCCTCGGCGTCGACGTGGCCAGCTTCGGCGACGCGTTCGGCACCACCGAGAACGCGCTGGAGATCACCTACCACGACGCGGTCGCCGGCCGGTACGCGAAGATCGTCGTCAGCGACGACGCGAAGACGCTGCTCGGCGGAATCCTGGTCGGCGACGCATCGGCCTACGCGATGCTCAAGCCGATGGTCGGCCGGGAGATCCCGGGCGACCCCGCTGCCCTCATCGCACCCGAGGGCGGTGCTGCGGTGGGTATGGACGCACTGCCCGACGACGCGGAGATCTGCTCGTGCAACGGCGTCTCGAAGGGTGCCATCTGCTCGGCGATCGCCGACGGTGCGTGCGACATCGCCGCGGTCAAGGGCTGCACCTCGGCCGGCACCACCTGCGGTGGCTGCCTGCCCAGCATCAAGCAGCTGCTCGCCGCGTCCGGGGTCGAACTGAGCAAGTCGCTGTGCGACCACTTCACCCAGTCGCGCGCCGAGCTGTTCGAGATCGTCGCGGTGACCGGTATTCGGACGTTCTCCGAACTCGTCGACCGGTACGGCACCGGGCAGGGTTGCGAGATCTGCAAGCCGACTGTCGCGTCGATCCTCGCGTCGACCTCCAGCGACCACATCCTCGAGGGCGAGCAGGCCGCGCTGCAGGACACCAACGACCACTTCCTGGCGAACATGCAGAAGAACGGCTCGTACTCGGTCGTGCCGCGGATGCCCGGTGGCGAGGTCACGCCCGAGCAGCTGATCGTGATCGGTGAGATCGCGCGCGACTTCGGGTTGTACACCAAGGTGACCGGCGGCCAGCGGATCGACCTGTTCGGTGCGCGCGTCGACCAGTTGCCCGAGATCTGGCGGCGCCTCGTCGACGCCGGGATGGAGTCGGGGCAGGCGTACGGCAAGAGCCTGCGGACGGTGAAGAGTTGCGTCGGTTCGACGTGGTGCCGGTACGGCGTGCAGGACTCGGTCGGCATGGCCGTGCTCCTGGAGAAGCGGTACCGCGGACTGCGCTCACCCCACAAGATCAAGTTCGGGGTCTCGGGATGTGCCCGCGAGTGCGCTGAGGCGAGGGGCAAGGACGTCGGTGTCATCGCCACCGAGCACGGCTGGAACCTCTACGTCGGCGGCAACGGCGGCCAGAGCCCGAAGCATGCGGTGCTGCTCGCCAGCGGAGTGGATGACGAGACCCTCGTCGCCTACATTGATCGGTACCTCATGTTCTACATCCGAACAGCCGATCGACTGCAGCGCACGGCGCCGTGGCTGGAGTCGCTCGAAGGTGGTCTCGACCATCTGAAGGACGTGGTGTGTGAGGACAGCCTGGGGCTCGCCGCCGAACTCGAGGAGGCGATGGCCCGCCACGTCGGCGGTTACCAGGACGAGTGGGCCGCGGTGCTCGCGGACGAGGACAAGCTGAAGCGGTTCGTCTCGTTCGTGAATGCGCCCGATGTCGTCGACCCGACGATCCGGTTCTCCGAGTACGAGCGCAAGGCGCCGGTGCTGCTCGACATGCCGGCGGTCCGTCCGGGTGCGACCGCTCCGTCGGGCCCCGATGGAGTGAGCGAGCGACCGGTGAGAGAAGGAGTGCCCACATGACCATCGCGCCAGGGGAGGCCGACACCATGTCCGCAGAGACGACGCCCACCGGCGCCGCCACGGTGTGTGAGGGGAGCTGGGTGCGCGCGTGTTCGATCGACGATCTGATCGTCGGTCGCGGCGTCGCCGTGCTGGGTCCCGAGGGTGTGCAGGCCGCGCTGTTCCGTCTGCCCGCCGCCGAGTCCGATCGCGAGGCGGCGCCCGGGCGCTCCCGCCTGTACGCGATCGGCAACATCGATCCGTTCGGTCGCGCCGCGGTCCTCTCCCGGGGACTCACCGGCGACCGCGGGGGCGAACCCACCGTCGCCTCGCCGCTGGGCAAACAGGTCTTCGCGCTGCGCACCGGGATCTGCCTGGACGACGAGACGGTGTCGGTCCCCAGCTACGGTGTGCGGGTGGTCAACCGCATCGTCGAGGTGTTCTTCCCGGCGTGAACACCATGACCCCCGCCGGTGCAGACCCTGCCGGCGCAACCTCACCGGACCCCGACCCGTTGCCGCTCGCCGGTTTCACGATCGGGATCACCGCCGCGCGTCGCGCCGAGGAGTTCGCGGTACTGCTGGAACGACGAGGTGCCGAGGTGATGCAGGCGCCGACCATCCGCATCCTGCCGCTGGTCGACGACACCGAACTCGAGCGGGTGACCGAGGAACTCATCGCCCACCCGCCCGAGGTGATGGTCGCCACGACCGGTATCGGCTTCCGCGGGTGGGTCGAGGCCGCCGACGGGTGGGGCAACGCCGAGGCCGTCCTACGGGCGCTGTCCGAGAGCCGGCTGATCGCACGCGGCCCGAAGGCCAAGGGCGCGATCCGGGCGGCGGGGCTGCGCGAGGAGTGGTCGCCGGAGAGCGAGTCCTCCTCGGAGGTCCTCGACCGGCTGCTGGAAGAGGGCGTCGACGGCGTCCGGATCGCGGTGCAGTTGCACGGTGCCACCAGCGAGTGGGAACCGCTGCCGGACTTCTGCACGGTGCTGCGCGCCGCCGGTGCCGAGGTGGTGCCGATCCCGGTGTACCGCTGGCACATGCACCCCGACGTGGCGCGCATCGACAAGATGATCGGCGCGGTGCTCCGCGGCGATCTCGACGCGATCACGTTCACCAGCGCCCCGGCGGCGGCGTCGATCCTGACCCGTGCCAAAGAACTCGGCAAGCTGCAGCAGTTCATCCACGCACTGCGGACCGCGGTACCGGTCATGTGCGTGGGTTCGGTGACCGCCAGTCCGCTGGAGGCGCTGCAGATCCCGACGATCTACCCGCGCCGGTTCCGTCTCGGCGCGCTCGCGCGCCTGATCACCGACGAACTGCCGCGGCGGAGCCACCTGCTGCGGGTCGCCGGGCACGACACCGCCATCCGCGGCCAGGCGGTCGTGGTCGACGGTGAGCTGCGGGAGATGTCGGCGACGAGTCTGCTCCTGCTCAAACTGTTGGCCCGCAACCCCGGTCGCGTGGTCTCGCGGCGGGAGTTGCTCGCCGGTCTGCCCGGCGACAGCTCCGACACCCATGCGGTCGAGGTCGCCGTCGCGCGACTCCGTGCCGCACTGGGGGATTCGAAGATGGTACAAACCGTCGTCAAGCGTGGTTACCGGCTCGCGGTCGACCTCGAGTACGACGCCGAAGACGAGTGAGAAGGAAGCGAGAACACATGCACGACAACCATGTACGGCTTCCGCATGGTGACCGGTTGCAGGGGTACAGCCCTGTCCTGGTCGCGCACGGGACCCGCAACCCGCACGGGGTCAACGTGATCGCAGAGATCGCCGAAGCCGTCAGCGACCGCATCGGGCTCACCCGCACCGCATTCGTCGACGTCCTCGGGCCGACGCCGAGCGAGGTCATCGCCGACCTGGAGCGTCCGGCGGTGCTGGTGCCCGCGTTCCTCGCCTCGGGCTACCACGTCCGCAAGGACCTGCCCGAGCACGTCGCGGCCGCCGGCCGGGCGGACACCGTCGTCACCCGGGCGCTGGGTCCCGATCCGGCCATCGCCTCGGTCGCCCGACTCCGTCTGGCCGAAGCGGGCTGGGAACCGGGCGATGCGGTCGTGCTCGCCGCCGCCGGGTCGTCGGACGAGAGTGCCTGCGGGCAGGTTCATCTGGCCGCCCGGCAGCTGGAATCGCTGATCGGCGGACGGGTCGAGGTCGGGTTCATCACGACCGCGACCCCCACGGTGCCCGAGGCGGTCGAGCGGGCCCGGCGCACGGGACGGCGGGTCGTGATCGCCAGCCACCTCCTCGCCCCGGGCCTGTTCCATCAGCGCCTGAGCACCTACGGCGCGGACGCGGTCGCCGCACCCCTGGGGCCGGACCCCAGGATCGTCGACCTGATCGTCACGCGGATGCGCGCGGCCATCAGTCCGTACCGACGTGTGCCGGTCCCGCGCCACGTCTGAGCTGCCCTGCAAACCCACCCTTTTTCGGCATATCCAGCACCCTCCAAGGGGGTGGGTATGCCGAGAACAGGTGGGTTTGCGGGTCGGTCACGTGGCGGGGTCCCACCGGCACTCGCGCAGTCGGATTCGCCCGTCGGTGATCGGAACACCCTCCGCCCGTAGCCGTTCCAGCTGACGAGTCGCGAGATGCGGCGCCGGCCGGCCGCCGGCGGGCACCACACGGTGCCAGGGCAGGTCGGCCGAATCGGTCCGCATGATCCAGGCGACGATCCGCGGGCTCGACAACCCGGCTGCGGCGGCCAGGTCGCCGTAGGTGCTCACCTGGCCGGCCGGAATGGCCGACACGAGTGCACGGACCCGTTCGACCTGCTCCTCGGTGATGGCTGCCATCGTCGCCTCGACAGATGTCGTCGCTACAGCAGCGATCGGACCAGCGCGGCCGCGAGCCCGGGCTCGAGGAACGGCACCATGTGGCCGCAGTCGGCGTGGTGGACGGTGACCTCGTCGCCGCGCTCGCTCGCGCACGCATCGAGGAAGGCCGGCCGCACGAACGGGGGCTGGACCTGGTCGGCGACCACCACGTGGGTGGGCACACCTGGCGGCGGAAGCACTGCGGGCCTTGCCATCTCGCTCCACGACGCCGCTGCGGCGGGTGCGCTCACCCGCCAACCGACCCGGCCGCGCGGCCGGGGGACGAGGTGTTCGGCGAGTTCGGCCTCCATGAGCTCGTCGGGAACGGCGGCCCAGCCCTCCGCACGTTTCGCGGCGCGGGCGGTGTCGGCATCCGCGTAGTCCCAGTTGTCGAGGCTGTCGGTGGCCACGTCGAGCGCGAATTCGGGGTCGAGGCCCTGCGCGGGGTCGAGCAGCACCAGCCCCTTCACCGCATCCGGGCGGCGGTTGGCCAGGTGCAACGCCAGCGCGCCACCGAACGAGTGACCCACGACGACCACCGGCTGCTCATCGGCGGGGATGTGTTCGTCGATCACCGCGGACAACGCCCGCACCTGGTGCTCGATGCTCCACGGCGGTCGCCACGGGGACCGGCCGTGACCGATCAGATCCGGCGCGACGAGGCGCACGCCGGGGAGGTGATCGGTCAGCGCTGCCCAGCGGCGGCCGTGCCCGGTGAGTCCGTGGATCGCGAGAACCGCAGGACCGCTGCCGAAGACATGCGTGTTGAGAGCTGTCACCCGTCCATCCTGCCGTACGCCGCGCGGCGGACTCTGACACAGGTCGCGGGGACACAGGTCGCGGGCACGGCCGACGTGGTCGTCGGTGGGCCGTGATTCGATGGGTGCATGAGTCGGAAACCGGGTGCCCAGACCCCGCGGAGCGCGCTGCGTGCGCGACTCGTCGCGGCCCCCGACCCGACGGACCGGTCCCGGTACTGGCCACCGTCGGTGGCGCAGGTGATCGACCCGCCCACGAGTCGGCCGGCGGACGAGGAGCAGGCGTGGCGCCCGGTGCGGGTGCACGGCGGCCCCGGGAGCGGAAAGACCGCGCTGATCGTCGACGCCGCGGTCGCCCGCCTGCTCGACCCCGCCACCGATCCGGAGTCGGTCCTCGTCCTGGCGTCGAGCCGACGCGCCGCCGTCGCGCTCCGGGAGGAGATCACCCGGCGCGTCCTGTCCGCGGGCTCGAGCGGTCGCCGGGTGCTCGGCGGTGCGCTGCGCGAGCCACTGGTGCGGACCGTGCACTCCTACGCCTTCGCGATCCTCCGCTTACAGGCGCAGGCCCACAACAATCCGCCGCCGCGCCTCATCACGGGGTCCGAACAGGATGTCGTCCTGCGTGAACTGCTCGCCGGTGACATCGAGGACGGCGGCGGGTACTGGCCTGCCCACCTACGGCCCGCGCTGGGCACCGACGGGTTCGCCCAGGCGTTGCGCGACCTGATGATGCGCGCCGCCGAACGCGGGGTGGGTCCGGAAGAGCTTGCCGCGCTGGGGCGTACGCACAAACGACCGGAGTGGGCCGCGGCCGCCCGTGCCTACGCGCAGTACGAGCAGAACATGCTGCTGCGCGGGGCGGTCGGGCTCGAGACCCCGGGGGCCTCGGCGCCCGCGGTCGACGCGGCCGAGTTGATCGGGTCGGCCCTGTCGGCCTTCGCCACCGATCCCGACCTGCTGAGCGGCGAGCGCCGTCGTATCCGACATCTGCTGGTCGATGACGCGCAGCATCTCGACCCGCAGGCGGCGCAGCTCATCACGCTGGTCGGCACCGGAACCCTCTCGACGATCATCGCCGCCGACACCGACCAGTCCGTGTTCGGATTCCGGGGTGCGAGTCCGCGATTCGCGGACGGGCTGGCCGAACCGGGCAGCCCGTTCGACATCCTGCTGGAACACGATCACCGCGCCCGGCCCGAGCTGTCCCGCCTCGGGCGCGCGATCGCCGCCCGGCTGCCCGGCGCTCGCCCGCACCCGTATCCCGACCCGGTGACGGATTCGGCCGACGCCGACCCGGGCGCTGCCGATGGGGGAGGCGCGGCCGCGGTGCGCGTGTACGGGTCCGCCGCGAAAGAGGCCACCGCCATCGCCGACCTCCTGCGGCGTGCGCATCTGTTCGACGGGGTCCCGTGGTCGCAGATGGCGGTCGTCGTCCGGTCGGTGTCCCTGGCCCTGCCGCCGCTCCGACGCGCCTTCCGGTCCGCGGGCGTACCCCTGACGACGCCCGCGAGCGACCTCCCCCTGCATCGGCAACGAGCCGTGATCGGACTGATGCTGGTGCTGCGCGCCGTCGCCGCGCGGGCGGCCGCGGGAGCAGATGCCGACCTGCCCGACACCACCGACTCCACCACCACCGACCCGTTCACCAGCGAGCTCTTCACCACCGAGGACACGCTCATGTTGCTGTCCGGTCCGATCGGGGCCGCCGACCCGGGCTCGATGCGCCGTCTCCGACGCGGTGTGCGGCGTCTCGATGATGCCGATGACCCAGCAGGACAACCGGATTCGCTCACGTCGCTGACCCGCGCCGTCCTCGACCCCGAGGTCGGCGCGCGCTATCGCCGACGGCTCACCGAGACCGAGGCGGCGCCGCTGGCCCGCGTGCTGGACGTCGTCGGTGCGGCCCAGCGGGTCCATGACGCGCGCCGCGGGATCGAGGAGACCCTGTGGGCGGCGTGGCAGGCCACGGGACTCGAGCGGCGGTGGGCGGCATCGGCGGTCCGCGGCGGCCCGGCCGGTGAACAGGCCGACCGCGACCTGGACGCGGTCATGGCGATGTTCGAATCCGCCGCGGATTTCACCGACACGCTGCCCGCGGCCGGGCCCGCCGGATTCGTGCACTACCTGTCCCAGTTGCAGATCCCGCGCGACAGCCGAACAGCCACCGCCGCAACCGAGTCGGTGACCGTGCTCTCCGCGCACGCCGCGGTGGGGCGGGAATGGGAGGTCGTCGCCGTCGCCGGGGTCCAGGACGGACTGTGGCCGTCGCTGCGCAGCCGGGGCGGTGTCCTCGCCACCGGGCAACTCGTCGACCTCCTCGACGGCATGGCCGCCGACGCCGTGGACACCGTCGCCCGTGGGGCGACGGCACTCGCCGACGAGCGTCGGCTCTTCCTCGTCGCCTGCACCAGGGCGCGAAGCCGGCTGCTCGTGACCGCGGTCGAGGACGGCAGCGGGGACGCCTCGCCGTCGCGGTTCATCACCGAGCTCGCAGATCTGGTGGGGGACACCGACGATCCGGCCGAGTCGGCCCGCGCCGAGGTACGGCTCGATCCAGGCGTCGACCGGGTGCTCTCGTTGCCGTCCCTCGTCGCGACACTGCGGTCGGCGGTGATCGCCGGCGTCGATGAACCCGATGCACCCCGGACGAAGGCCGCGGCGCGTCTGCTGGCCGAGCTCGCCGACTCCGACATCCCGGGTGCGCACCCGCGCGACTGGTTCGGGCTCGCCGCACCCAGCACCGACGATCCGCTGTGGACGCCGGAGTCGGGGGCGCTGACGCTCTCGCCGTCGAATATCGATGCACTGACCCGCTGTTCGCTGCGGTGGGTGCTCGAACGCAACGGCGGACGCGACGGCGACGGCACTCCCGCGCTGACCGGCAGTCTCGTGCACACGCTCGTCCAGGCGGTCGCCGGCCAGCTCGACCCGGCCGAGGTGACGGCGGCGCTGCGCGGCATCTGGGAACGCGTCGACACCGGGGCGGGCTGGTACTCGGCTCGCGAACTCGAACGCGCCGAGGGCATGCTCGGGCACTTCCGGGAGTGGCTGCGCATCTCGCGTGCCGATCTCGAGGAGGTGGGCGTCGAATTGCCGATCGACGCAACCATTCCCGCGGCTTCGGGGCCGGATTCCGATGAGCCCGCGGTCCGTCTGCGCGGGCGTGTCGACCGCCTCGAGACCGATGGCGCCGGCCGGCCGGTCGTCGTCGACGTGAAGACCTCGAAGAACCCCATCACCAAGGCCGACGCCGACGAGCACGCGCAGATGGCGGCCTATCAGGTGGCGCTGGCGCACGGCGGCGTGCCCCAGTTCGGCGACGCCGCGCCGGGCGGCGCCCGACTGGTCTACGTGTCGACCGCGAACCGCAATTCCGGTGCGGCCGAGCGTGTTCAGTCGCCGCTCACGCCGGAGTTGCTCGACGAGTGGATCGGGGTGGTGCGTCGCGCGGCCCGCGCGAGTATCGGTCCGACGTACAGCGCGACGCCCAACCCGGGCTGTGTGCACTGCAACCTCACCACCAGCTGTCCGGCCCAGATCCCGGGGAAGGCGGTGACCGATGACTGACCTGCAGGATCGGACCGAACGGCCGATGGTCGGGGCGAAGTCACTGGCCGCGGCGCTGGGTCTGCCCGACCCCACGCCCGAGCAGGTGGCGGTGATCGAGGCACCCATGGAGCCGATGCTCGTCGTCGCCGGGGCCGGAGCCGGCAAGACCGAGACGATGGCCTCGCGCGTGGTGTGGCTGGTGGCCAACCAGCTCGTGGCCCCCGACGAGATCCTCGGGCTCACGTTCACGCGCAAGGCCGCGAGCGAACTCGGCGCCCGCATCCGGCGTCGGCTCTCGATGCTCGCCGGGTCGCCGGCGTTGCGGAACTGGGATCCCGACGGCGCGTTGGCCGCCCGCCTGCGCGGCGCCGACCCCGAGGTGAGCACCTATCACGCCTACGCCGGCCGGTTGATCGCCGACTACGGGCTGCTGCTGCCGGTGGAACCGTCGTCGACGCTGCTCACCGAGACCGAGCTCTGGCAGCTCGCGTTCTCCCTCGTCTCCGCGTGGCCGGGCGAACTGAACACCAAGAAGGTGCCGGCGAGTGTCACCGAGGCGGTGCTCAAGCTGTACGGCGAGATGTCCGAGCACCTCGTCGACATCGCCGACCTAGCGCAGGCGGGTTCGACGCTGTACGAACTCGTCGACACCCTCCCGAAGGGCCCCAAGCAGCGTGACAAACCGACCCAGGCGCTGCTGAAGGTCCAGGAGGTCATCGACGAACGTCGCGAGCTGATCCCGATGGTCATCGCGCTGGGCGAGACGATGCGCGCCCAGTCCGCGCTCGACTTCGGCAGCCAGATGTCGCTGGCGGCACGGCTGGTGGTGTCCAATCCCGAGGTCGTGACCGCCGAGCGCACCGCCTTCCGCGCGGTTCTCCTCGACGAGTACCAGGACACCGGCCACTCGCAACGGGTGTTGCTGTCGACCCTGTTCGGCGGGCACGGCCGTGCGCCGGTCGCGGTCACCTCGGTCGGCGACCCCATCCAGTCCATCTACGGGTGGCGTGGCGCCTCGGCGGCCAACCTGCCGCGGTTCGCGCGCGACTTCCCACGACCCGACGGGACCCCGGCCCGGCGCCTCGAACTGCTCACCAGCTGGCGCAACTCGGCCCAGGGGTTGCGGCTGGCGAATCAGATCTCCGAAGAGCTCCGACGCCGCGGTATCCCGGTCAGTGTGCTCCGGCCGCGTCCCGATGCCCCGCACGGAACGGCGTCGATCGCTCTGACCGAAACGGTTCTGGACGAACGCAACTGGATCGCCGACGCCATCGAGGAACGCTACCGGGCGGCCGAGGCCGCGGACGTCGCGCCGTCGACCACCGCGATCCTGGTGCGCCGCAACGAGGATTCGGCGCCGCTGGCCGCCGAGCTCGAGAGTCGGGGCATCCCCACCGAGGTGGTCGGCATCGGCGGGCTGCTGCACGTCCCGGAGATCGAGGACATCGTCGCGACCCTGCGCGTGATGGCCGACCCGATGGCCGGGACCGCGGTCATGCGTCTGCTCACCGGGGCCCGCTGGCGGCTGGGCGCCAAGGATCTCGCCGCGCTGTGGCGTCGGGCCACCAACCTGGCGGCGGAGAGTTTCGCCGAGGCGGGCGGGGTGGTCACCAGCAGGGAAGCGCTCGACGCCGCACTCGACGCGGTGCTGCCCACCGAGATCGTCGACCGGGCGGGCATCGCCGACGCCGTCGTCGACCCGGGCGAACCCACCGACTACAGCCCCGAGGGTTACGCCCGCATCCGGGCGTTCGGTGCGCAGTTGGAGTCACTGCGCCGTCGCATCGGACAACCGCTGCCCGAACTCGTCGCCGACGTGGAGAACACGATCGGGGTCGGCGTCGAGGCGCAGATCCGGGCGCGCCGCATGCGGGGTGCGATCACCGGACGCGAACACCTCGACGCCTTCGCCGACTACGTCAGTCATTACGCCGATCGTCCGGGAGCGAATCTGCCTGGACTGCTCGCTTTCCTGGACGCTGCCGAGACCATCGAGAAGGGTCTCGAACCGGGCCGCATCGAGGTGGCCGAACAGCGGGTGCAGATCCTCACCGTGCATGCGGCCAAGGGCCTGGAATGGGATGTCGTCGCGATCCCGCACCTGGCGAAGGGGATCTTCCCCAGCGCCAAGGCCGACACCACATGGTTGGGCAGTGCGCGCGAACTCCCGGCGGACCTGCGCGGCGATCTGGCGATCCCGGCCGAGGCGGCCGACGGTGCGCCGGAGGGGTTCCCGATCCTGAAGATCGACACCGTGGCCGACCGCAAGCAGCTCGAGGACGCCCTGACCGACCACAAGGCCGCGATCGGCGAACGGCGACTCGAGGAGGATCGCCGGTTGCTCTATGTGGCGCTCACCCGCGCCCGGCACGACCTGCTGATCTCGGCGCACCACTGGTCGGAGACCGGCGACAAGCCGCGCGGCGGTTCGGATTTCTTCGACGAGTTGATGACCGGCATCGATGAGGCGATCGCCGACCCGAGCGTCGACTCGACCGGTCTGTCGATCGCGGTGCGTACGCCACCGCCCGAGCCGGACAGCCCGAATCCGTTGGCCGAACGCGCGATCGCGGCGCCGTGGCCGCGCGATCCGCTCGCCGGCCGCCGCGACTCGGTACAGCGGGCGGCCGATCTGGTCGCCGACGCCATCGCCGGCCGCGCGGCACCCGCGCTGTTCGACACACCTGCTGCCCAGTCCGGCCCCGCCGACGCCGAGACCCCCGCAACGCCACCGGCCGACCCCGCAGACGAGATCGGGGCGTGGGAGGCCGAGGTGTCGGCCCTGCTCGCCGAGCACCATCAGGCCAACCAGGCGCTCGTCGAGGTGTCGTTGCCGACCCATCTGTCCGTCAGCCAGCTGGTCGAACTCGACGCCGACGAGGCCGAGTTCGCTCGCCGGCTCCGCCGGCCCACCCCGTTCCGGCCCAACCCGATGGCCCGGCGCGGCACCGCGTTCCACGCCTGGGTGGAACGCTGGTTCGGGGCGACACGGCTCCTCGACATCGACGAACTGCCCGGCGCCGCCGACGCGACCGCGAGCCCGGACGCCGATCTCGAGGAACTGCGGGCCGCGTTCCTCTCCTCGCCCTGGGCGAATCGCAGCCCGACCGAGGTGGAGGTGCCCTTCGAGACCGTCATCGGCGGGATCGTCGTGCGCGGACGGATCGACGCGGTCTTCGCCGAGAAGGACGGTTCGTGGACGGTCGTGGACTGGAAGACCGGTGTGATCCCCGAACCCGCCCGCCGGGAATCACTCTTCATCCAGCTGGCCGCGTACCGCCTGGCGTGGGCGCAGCTGGCCGGGGTGGAGCCGACCAAGGTCCGCGCCGCGTTCCACTATGTGCGCGACGGGCACACCCTGGAGGCCGACGACCTGCCCGACGAGGCGACCCTCGCCGCGAAGCTGGCCCGCTGAGCGCGCCGGTGCCCCGGGACAGCTCCCGCCACATGCCTTGTGATGCCCCGAGGTGGGCTACATTGCAGCGTGTGAGCGAACTCGACGTGCGCGTGCGTGCCGGTGGCTAACCGTCTGCGCCGACGCTTCGGCGGTACCGAGCTGGCCAACCGGCCCGACCACGCACTGGTCGGCGTCGTCCGCATCCCCGAACTCCAGCAGAGCCCGAGCCGGGCGATCGGTCGGCGCGTCTTCTGGGCGACCCTGGCGCTGCTGTTCACCTCGGTCGTGGTCTGGCTGGATCGCGCCGGCTATCGCGATGCCCAGGACAACGAGTTGTCATACCTGGACGCGCTCTACTACTCCGCGGTGACCCTCTCCACGACCGGCTACGGCGACATCACACCGATCACCCCGTTCGCCCGTTTCATCAACCTCGTCATCATCACGCCGTTGCGCGTGCTGTTCCTGATCGTGCTGATCGGTACCACCCTCGAGGTGCTCACCGAACGGTCGCGCCAGGCGCTCAAGATCCAGCGTTGGAGGAATACCGTGCGCAATCACACCGTGGTCATCGGCTACGGCACCAAGGGCCGCACCGCGGTGGACGCCATGCGGGGGGACGGCATCAAGCCCTCCGAGATCGTCGTCGTCGACGCGGACGCCACCGTGCTCGAGGCGGCCGCCTCCGACGGGCTGGTCACCGTGCGCGGCGACGCCACCAAGTCGGATGTGCTCCGCCTCGCCGGTGTCGCGCACGCCGCCAGCATCGTCGTCGCCACCAGCCGCGACGACACCGCGGTCCTCGCCACGCTCACCGCCCGCGAACTCAATCCACGGGCGAAGATCGTCGCGTCGATCCGGGAGTCGGAGAACACCCACCTGATGCGCCAGTCCGGCGCCAACTCGGTGGTGGTGTCGTCGGAGACCGCCGGCCGCCTCCTCGGGATCGCGACGATGACCCCGTCGGTGGTCGAGGTGATCGAGGACCTCCTCACCCCGGATGCCGGCTACGCCATCGCCGAGCGCGAGGTCGACCCGACCGAGACCGGCGGATCGCCCGCCCACACCCGCGACATCGTCCTGGGTGTTGTGCGGAACGGTGTGCTGCACCGCGTCGACGACAGCGAGGTCGAACAGATCGAAGTCGGTGACCGGCTGCTGTACGTCCGCACCAACCCCAACGACGACTGATCGTTCCGTCATCGAGAAAGGCCGTGCCACCGTGCATTTCGACATGCCCCAGCCGCCGCTGCTGTCGCGGGCGGTGTTCGACCGGGCGGACGCGATCCGCGACGACGCCGAGCGGATGGCCGCCGGCTGGCCGACGGCCAAGGTGCTGTTGATCGACGCGGCCGGCCGCTACCCGGTCACCGATTCCGGTGCGCTGCACTGGGTTGCGGCTCCGACCGTGGCCGAGGCGCCGCCGGGGGATGCGGTGATCCTCGGCTTCGACGGGTCGGGCGGCGCCGGTGGAGCCGACCTGTGGACGCGCCGGGTGGACCACATCGACGGGCCGACCGATGACGCCCGGCGCGGTGCGACGCGACTGTCCGCCGACGAGGCGGGGCTCCTCGCGACCGCCCTGGGAATCCTGAACTGGCATGCGACCGCGAGTCATTCACCGGTCGACGGTTCCGTCACCCGGCCGGCCCGCGGTGGTTGGGTCCGGCGCAGTGTGGATTCCGGCCGCGACGAGTTCCCGCGGACCGACCCGGCGATCATCACCGTCGTCCACGACGGCGCCGATCGCATCCTGCTCGGCCGCCAGTCGGTGTGGCCGCAGGGTTGGTATTCGACGCTGGCCGGCTTCGTCGAGCCGGGGGAGTCGCTCGAACAGTGCGTCCTGCGCGAGGTGTACGAAGAGGTCGGGATCGTGGTGCGGGAACCGCGCTACCTCGGCAGTCAGCCGTGGCCGTTCCCGCGGTCGCTGATGCTGGGATTCGCCGCACTCGGCGACCCGGCCGACGAGTTGGCGTTCCTCGACGGCGAGATCGGCGATGCGCAGTGGTTCCATCGCGACGAGGTCCGGGCGGCGCTGGCCCGGGGCGACGGCTGGTCCCGCGCCGAGGCGCCGGGTTCCGACGACGCCGACCGTCTGCGCCTCCCCGGATCGATCTCCATCGCTCGTTCGATGATCGAGGCCTGGGCGGCCGGATAGACCGGCCGCCGTCTCGCTGGACTCATCGCCGGCCGACCGGACTCAGACGCCCAGCTTCGCCTTCACGTCGGCGATCGACGGGTTGGTGGCGGTGGTGCCGTCGGCGTAGAGGACTGTCGGGACGACATGGTTGCCGCCGTTCACGCTGCCCACGAATTCGGCAGCGTCCGGGTTCAGCTCGATGTCGATCTCCTGCCAGCTGATACCGCTGCTCTTGAGGCCGCGCTTGAGGCGCGCGCAGAAGCCGCACCACGACGTGGTGTACATGGTCAGCTCACCGGAGTCGGAGGTGCGGGCGCCGGCCTCGTCGTCGATCACGTTGCTCATGGGTCCCATAACACCATGTCCGGGCCTGCTGTTCCCGTCCGCGTTGTTCGCCTGCCGGCGGCGTCGGTGGTTGGTGACATAGTGGACGCCGTGCCTCATCCGACTTCTGCCGCGAAACCCGAGTCCCCGCGTCGTGCTGCGGTGTCGGCGAGTGGTGGCGCGGTCGAGGGACTCGACCCCGAGCAGAGCGCCGCAGTCCTGGCGCCGCGCGGACCGGTGTGCGTGCTGGCCGGGGCGGGCACGGGCAAGACCCGGACCATCACCAGGCGCATCGCCCACCTCGTCGACACCGGCCAGGTCAATCCCGGCCAGGTCCTGGCGGTCACCTTCACCGCCCGCGCCGCCGGCGAGATGCGCACCCGCCTGCGCAGTCTCGGTGTCGGCGGTACGGGGGGCAGCGTCGCGGCCCAGACCTTCCACGCGGCCGCCATGCGTCAGCTGCGGTACTTCTGGCCGCGTGCCTTCGGTGACGCCCGGTGGGAGCTCCTGGACAACAAGTTCCCGCTCATCTCGCGGGCGGCTCGCCGCTCCGGCCTCGACACCTCGACCGACACGCTGCGAGACCTGTCGTCGGAGATCGAGTGGGCCAAGGCCTCGCTGATCTCACCGGAGAACTACGTCGAGGCGGTCGGCCGGCTCGGCCGCGAGTCCCCGGCACCGCCGCCGAAGGTCGCGGCCGTGTACGGGCACTACGAGGACGCCAAGGTCTCGCCCGACGGGGACCGGTTGCTCGATTTCGACGACATGCTCATCTACATGACCCAGATCCTCACCGTCGAACCGGGCGCCGCGGACGAATTCCGTTCGCGGTACCGGTGTTTCGTCGTCGACGAGTACCAGGACGTGACGCCGGTGCAGCAGGGTCTGCTGGACGCCTGGCTCGGGGAACGCGACGACCTGACGGTCGTCGGTGACGCCAACCAGACGATCTACACGTTCACCGGTGCCTCGCCGAACCATCTCTTGGATTTCAGTCGCCGGTTCCCGGAGGCCACGGTCGTCCGTCTCGAGCGCGACTACCGGTCCACCCCGCAGGTCGTCGATCTGGCGAACCGCGTCATCGGCGCCGCCCGGGGGCGCATCGCGGGAACCCGCCTGCAGCTCATCGGACAGCGCCCGCCCGGGCCGGCGCCGCAGTTCGCCGAGTACGACGACGAGCCCGCCGCCGCGACGGCGATCGCCATCGAGATCAAACACCTCATCAGATCGGGGGTCGCGCCCGCCGAGATCGCGATCCTGTACCGCGTCAACGCACAGTCCGAGAACTACGAGCAGGCCCTGACCGAGGTGGGCATCCCGTACCAGGTGCGCGGCGGCGAGGCGTTCTTCGCGCGCACCGAGGTCCGGCAGGCCATGCGGCAGCTCGCGACGGTCGCTGGCCGCGAGGTCAGACCCGACGTGGAGCTCCTCGACGTCGTACGCGCGGTGCTGGGCGAGCTGGGTCTCAGCGAGGAGCAGCCGTCCGGTGCGCAGGCGCGTAGCCGGTGGGAATCACTGAAAGCGCTGGTTCAGCTGACCGAGGACATGGTCGCCGAGAACCCGGAACTGACGCTGCCGCAGCTGTCGGCAGAACTCGCCGCCCGCGCCGAGGCGCGCCATCCCCCGACGGTGCAGGGCGTGACGCTGTCGTCGCTGCACGCGGCCAAGGGACTCGAGTGGGATGCGGTGTTCCTCGTCGGACTCACCGACGGGTCGCTGCCCATCAGCCAGGCGATCAAGGGGTCCTGGGAAGAGGTCGAGGAAGAGCGGCGACTGTTCTATGTCGGAGTGACGCGTGCCCGCGAGCACCTGCAACTGTCGTGGGCCCTGGCCCGCAACGAGGGCGGCCGTGCCCGGCGTCGCTCGCGGTTCCTCGCCGACCTCGTGCCCGACGACTCACCCGCGTCGCCGATCGCGAAGGAGCGCGCGCCCCGCCGCGGACCGACCTGCCGGGTCTGCGGTTCCCGGTTGATGGATTCGACCGCGACGCTGCTCGGTCGCTGCGCCGGGTGCCCGTCGGATCTGGACGAAGGACTGCTGGTCTCGCTCAAGGAGTGGCGTCGCGAGCGGGCCCAGGAGAAAAAGGTGCCGGCCTTCGTCGTCTTCTCCGACAAGACGCTCACCGCGATCGCCGAGCAACGACCGACCGATACCGCTGCGCTGGTGGCGATCTCGGGAATCGGGGCGAAGAAGGTCGACGAGTACGGCGCCGACATCATCGAACTCGTCAAAACCGCAGGTCAAAAATAGGTTGTGCGGGTTTCGGCCCAGCGTCTACTCTGAGTCCCGTCAGTACGGGGATGGGTTGTGTGCGTCCGTCACACCGGCCCGCCACAGTCACCGACGACCGACACGAACGCGGAAAGCCACGAGACCAGAAGGGAGTGGATCAGTGAACGGAATCACCGTGAGCCAGGCCGGCATCTGCCAGTCTGCGGCGAACCTGAGAGCAGCCGACACGTATGCGCCGAAATTGCATGCGCTGAAGCCGAATCAGCCCGCCATCGCGCGTACCGGTCGCACCCGCTCCTGGATGCCGGTCGCCCGAGCGTGCACGAGCTTTGCACGCCCGGTCGCCGTTCCGCCGGCGGCTCTGCACCTGGCAGCCGAAGCGCGCGTCGCGCGAATCGCACCGCCCGCAGCAGCAGTAGCACCCGCGCCGCGTCGGTTCCCCGTTCTGTTCCGAAGTTCCCGGAGTTAGATCTCCGAGACATTCCGGGCCACGGGCGAATCGCAGAGGCGACACCCGTGGCCCTCTTTTTCTGTCACCGAATCTCCACCCCGATCCAGGGGTCTCGGACACAGAGCCACATCGAGGACTCGGGTTCAACACCCCAAACGAGCAGATGTGGAGAAACCAATGACTGTCGAATGCGTCCTCGAGTCCTGTATGTCGGCG
Organism: Gordonia sp. AC31; assembly: GCF_031844505.1. Taxonomy (NCBI): domain Bacteria; kingdom Bacillati; phylum Actinomycetota; class Actinomycetes; order Mycobacteriales; family Gordoniaceae; genus Gordonia; species Gordonia sp. AC31. The sequence goes on along the minus strand of NZ_JAUZVK010000011.1, from coordinate 10,465 downwards.
GACCGCGCAGCGACCGCCCGGCTCGACCTGCCCTGCCAGGTCGCCGACGCAGATCTGTGGTTCGCCGAAGACCCCCGTGACCTCGAGCGTGCCAAGGCCATGTGCGCCGAATGCCCGTTGCGGGCCCAGTGCCTGCAGGCCGCACTCGATCGATCCGAGCCCTGGGGGGTCTGGGGAGGCGAGATCTTCGAGCGCGGAGCCGTCATCGCACGCAAGCGTCCCCGCGGTCGCCCGCGTAAGAACGTTGCATGACAACAACACCGACGCCGCGAGCAGAAATGCTCGCGGCGTCGGTGTCGTGTCTGCGGGGTGGGGTCAGTCGCCCAGGCCGGGGACCCACTCCTCCATGATGGCCCGGTACGGGGCATGCGCCTCGAGCTGCGAGGCGATGCCGACGCAGCCCCCGAGCACGCGGAAGACCATCACGAAACGCTTGGGCACGTTCAGGTTTCGTGACGTCTTGTACACCTCGCCGCGAACATCGGTGGCCTTGCCCGCGGCCCGCTGCATCCACTTCCGGGTGAAGTGGAACGACTCGCTGTAGAGCGGATCGACGTAGGGACGCAGGTAGGCCTCGAGGTCGGCACTCGTCACCTTGTTCGCGTGGGACGGGCGGATGAACTCGGCGGAGATCATGAGTTCTTTGAGTTCGTCGTACTTCTTGTCCCGCGCCAGACGGAGAATCGGTCCGGTCTCGGGCGGGAGGCCTTCCGGATAGTGGCCGACCGCACCGAAGTCGAGTACGCCGAACCGCCCGTCGGTGGCCCGGAAGAAGTTGCCCGGATGCGGATCGCCGTGGAGGAGTCCGACCCGGTACGGCGAGCTGACCTCGAATTCGGCCATCTTCGCGGCGGCGTCGTCGCGGGTCTGCTGGTCCCCGGTGGTGATGATCTTCGACAGCGGGACGCCGTCGACCCACTCCGAGACGACGACCTTGGGTGCACTCGCGACGACCTTGGGGATGAGGAAGTCGGGATGGCCGTCGTAGGCCTTGGCGAAGGCGCGCTGATTGTCGGCCTCGCCGAGGTAATCGAGCTCGGCCTCGGTCCGGTCGATGAGTTCGTCCATCATCGCCTTGACGTCGGTGCCGGGGGACAGGCGCTGCAGGAGTCCGGACATGCGGGACAGGGTCTTCAGATCGGCCTTCAGTGCGTGGTCGGCCCCGGGGTACTGGACCTTGACCGCGACCTCACGGCCGTCCGACCAGATTCCTTTGTGTACTTGTCCGATCGACGCCGATGCCGCGGGCTCGTCGGAGAATTCCCGGAAACGCTCGCGCCACCGGGTGCCGAGCTGCTGGTCGAGCACCTTGTGGACCTTCGCGGCCGGCATGGGCGGGGCGTCGGCCTGCAACTTGGTGAGCGCTTCGCGGAACGGCTCGCCGAACTCGTCGGGGATCGCGGCTTCCATGATCGAGAGCGCCTGCCCGACCTTCATGGCGCCGCCCTTGAGTTCACCGAGAACGGCGAACAGTTGTTCGGCGGACTTCTCCAGGAGCTCCTGGTTGACCTCGTCCTTGTCCCTTCCGACCATGCGCTTGCCGAAACCGGCAGCAGCCCGCCCGGCCATACCGATCGGAAGAGAGGCCAGTTTCGCGTTGCGGCGACCCTGTCCTTTGGTGATGTCGGTCATAGCATCCTTTCCGCGTCACACAATAGACGACCTGGCTTGCTGATCCGGTGCGGGACGACAATCGCAGGCCGGGTGCGGCGACCATTGTCTGATGTCCAGCCGCGTCGGGTCATCTCGGAATTCCAACACATGGTCGAGCAGCTGCGGATCGGGTCGTGGCTCCACATGCGGCCGGTCGCGTACGGCCTCCACCAATTGCTCGATCTGCGAGTGGGCCATCGCGGCGGTCATCGCCACCACGGCCGGGCTCGCCTGACCCGACGTCCGGATCAGCTGGACGGCCAGGGCCGGCCAGTCCGGGTCCGCGTCGGACCGGTGACGGTCCGCGCACATGAGGCAACTCGACAGTCCGGGGAGCACCAGCGGGCCGACGATGCCCACCCCGTCGCGGACCCGGACCAGCAGATGGGGGATCCGGGCCCGGGTCAGTGCGAACACCACCCGCGGATCGTGGACGACGAAGTCGGTCAGGATCACCAGGTCGGTGTCGACGGCATCGAGCGTCCCGTCGGGTAGCCGCCGCATCGTCCGTCGAGCTGACAAACCCATGCTGCGCAACGAGTTCGACAGCTGTTCGCTGATCGGCCCCTGGCCATGGATCAGGATGTGGAACTCCGCGGCCGTGGGCGGGCGGTCGACAACCGCTCGGCCGGCCGACACCAGACTGCTCAGGACCAGATCGAGGTCGTCGTCGTGGAGGCCGGCCCGTCGGGCGCGGCGAGCGAAGGTGTCCGCCGTGCACGGATCCTCCAACGATCGAAGCAGCCCGGCGACGGAATACGCCGACACCGAGGCGTCGAAGTCGAGGAGCAGGCTGTCGGCCGGATCGATGCCCACGCGGACCGAGTTGCCCGGCTGGACGATGACGGGCGTCCCCGGGAGCAGCCGCGGGACCGCGGGCGGAACAGCGCAGGGGGACACCGAGATGGCGCTGGAACTCGTCCGGGCTGGCGACATGCGGCAACTCTGCCAGCCGAACGCCGTCGCGGGCGCTCGGCGAGCAGGTTATCCACAGCATGGCGTGTTCCACCGGTGGTGTGGATTCCTACGATCCGCCTCGTGCCGATTCGCCGCCGTCATCGTTACGGGACTCGTCGGTGGCGTCGCGCGCCTTCTCCTCGGCGATGGTCTTCTCGAGCTGTGCGATCGGGTCGTCGAGGTCGTCGCCGCCCAGGAGCCGGTCGATGAAACCCGCAGGGTTGTCGAGGTCGTCGGCATCCGGCAGCAGATCAGGGTGTGCCCACACGCCGTCCCTGGTCGCGACGTCGGTGGCCTCCAGCGCGCGGCGCCACAGCTCCGACGCCTCGCGGACCTTGCGGGGCCGAAGCTCGAGACCGACGAGGGTTGCGAATGTCTGCTCGGCCGGCCCGCCCGACGCGCGCCGACGCCGCATGGTCTCGGTGAGTGCCCCGGTACTCGGGATCCGGTCGCCGAGCGCTCGGGTCACGACCTGCTCCACCCAGCCCTCGATCAGGGCGAGGAGGGTCTCGAGACGGCCGAGGGCCGCTTTCTGCTCAGGTGTCGTGGTCGGCTCGAACGACGTCGATGAACTGATGATCTCCTCGAGTTTCGAAGGGTCGGAGAGCAATTGGGTCGGGTCGATCCCGGCGGTGGCGTCGGTGATACCGCTGAAATCGATACTGATGCCGCGGGCGTATTCCTCGACGGTGGTCAGCAACCGCTGACGCAGCCAGCCGACGTGGGTGAACAGGCGCACATGGGCGGCCTCGCGCGCGGCGAGGAAGACGATGATCTCCTGCGCCGGCTGCTCCAGACCCTCGGCGAACTTGGCGATCGCCTCGGGGAGCAGGACGGCGATCCCCTCGGGCGCCAGCGGCAGCCCGACGTCGGTCGACGTCAGCACCTCCTTGGCGAGCTGACCGAGCCCCTGTCCGAGCTGGGTGCCGAACGCCATGCCGCTCATCTGGGTCAGCATCCCGATCATCGGGCCGGCGAACTGGGCCGCCTCGGCGGGGAGGTTGTCCTGCCAGGTTCGGGCCAGCTGCTCGGCGACCGGGTCGCACAAACCCTTCCACGTGTCCATCGACTCCTCGAGCCATTGGACCGGTGTCCACGCCACCGTCTGGGTGACGCCGCTGGGGAAATTCGTCGCGTCGTCGAGCCAGACGTCGGCGAGCCGGACCGCGTCGGCCGAGGCCGAGATCTCCTTCTCGAGGATCGGGGTGAACGAACCGATCTGCTGCCGGGCGAGATTGGTCGCGACCGAGTAGTTCACCGGACCGTTTCCGCCGCCCGCCATGCCCGCGCCCATACCGCTGAACATGTTGCCCAGTTGCGAGAACATCTGGCCGATCATGTTGGGATCGAACTTCGAGGGGTCGAAGTCGCCGCCGGGACCGCCGCCGAACCCCTGCCCGCCCCCGAATCCGAACGGGTTGGCCCCGCCGAACGGGTTGCCACCGGGATTGTCGCCCGGCTTGTTCTTGTCACCGCTGTTCTTGTCGCGGTCGTCATCGCCGTCACCGGACGACGAGAAGCCGAAGGGCAGATCACTCATGGGTTCCACCGTACCGCCCGGTGAGGCCCGCAAACGGCGACGACTGTTCGCCCTGCGCGTAGCCGGCTCATGGTCGCCGGCGCAGCCGACTCGTGGTCGCTGCGGGGCACTATGGTGTGCGGAATGAGTTCGAGCCCCCGATTCCGGAGAATCGCCGCGGCCGCGGTCTCCACCGTGGTCCTGCTGGCGTTGCTGGTGCTCGGCACGCAGGTGCAGGTGCCCTACGCCGCGCTCGGGCCCGGACCCACGCTCAACACCCTCGGTACGACGAAGGTGGAGGACGACGGGGCGGTGGTGGAGCGCAAGGTCGTGCAGATCGACGGTGCGCCGACCGATCCGACGACCGGCCACCTCAACCTCACCACCGTCTCGGTGCGGGACGGGATCTCGCTGTTCGACGCCCTGGGCATGTGGGTGTCGGGCACCTACTCGCTGACGCCGCGCGACCAGGTCTATCCGCCCGACCGCACCACCGAGCAGGTTCAGGAGGAGAACGCGCAGCAGATGACGGGGTCAGAGGAGAACGCGACGGTCGCCGCGCTCCGTTACCTCGATCGTCCCACCGCGTTGCGCATCGCGAGCGTCGCACCCGACGGGCCCGCGGTCGACGTGCTGCGCGCCGGCGACGAGGTCGTGGCGGCCGGCGGCGTGCCGGTGGAAACGGGTGAACAGCTGCGGAAGGTCGTCGGCGACAATCCGCCGGGGACCGTCCTGCCCATCGAGATCGTCCGCGCCGGTGCCCGGCAGACCGTGTCGGTGACCCTCGGCACGCATCCGGCCGACTCCGAGGCCGGGTATCTGGGCGTCGTTCCGGAGGTGGTCGATGCCGATCCGCGCCTCGAGGTCACCTACAACGTGGGGGACATCGGGGGACCGTCGGCGGGGATGATGCTGGCACTCGCGGTCATCGACCAGCTGAGTCCCGGCGAGCTGACCTCCGGCAAGTTCATCGCGGGCACCGGCACGATCACCGATGAGGGGGTTGTCGGTCCCATCGGCGGGATCACGCACAAGACCCGGGCCGCCCGCGACGCCGGCGCGACGGTCTTCCTGGTCCCGGCCCGCAACTGTGCCGAGGCGGTCTCGGAGCGACCGGACGGATTGGAGCTGGTGAAGGTCGACACTCTCGAGGGCGCTGTCGACGCGCTGAACGCGGTCGGCGCGGGCCGTTCGGCGCCGAGCTGCTGAGGCTTGCCAGGACTGCCGCGTCAGCCCCGGTCGGACGACTCCGGTAGATCGGGAGCGAAGGTGTCGCGCAGCGCGGCCCGCAGTTCGAGTGCCAGTTGCGGGTGGGTCAGCAGTTCGGGTTCCCCGTCGGGTTCGGGTCGAAGACGCATCAGCGCGAGATCGGCGCCGGTGCGCAGCACCCCGACCACCAGCCGCGCAACCTCCTCGCCCGGATGGTGATCGCCGGTGTCGGTGACCTCGAAGCGGGGCGTCCGGTCGTCGTCGTCTTCGGGATCGGCGATGACGATCTCCATACTCACCGCCGCCCCGGCGACCTCCTCTGGCCAGACCGCCGAGGCGAGGAACTCGTCGAGGTCGTCGACGTCTTCCTCCACCGGGGTGAACACCGAACCGTCGTCGGCGATCACCTCGGGAAGCTGTGCGTGGAGGAGGGCGGTCGGCGCCAGCGCGAACACGGACGGTGACTGACCCCAGCCACGGGAGTCGAGGTGTTCCATGATCTCGTTCAACGCGCTGCCGAGATCGTCGGTGGAGAAGGCGCGTGGGGTCGTCGGGAGGTCGGGCACGTGCTCATCCTGCCCCGGATCGCGGTGCGACCGCGAGTCTGCGACGCCGCCAGGGAACCGCTGAGGTGTGGCGATCGTTGAGCGGGCGCCCCGAGTGAGTTGGTCACCCGGGTGGTGCCAGTACAGTGGGCACCACGCCCAGCAGGCACGTGTGCGCGGGTGGTGTCCGGATTGAGAGCTTTGGAGAGTGGGTCTGGTGGGCGTCCGAGGGCCGGCGGGAATGCCGACACTGTCACGCAGGAGCAAGATCATCATCGGGCTCGGCGTGGCCGTCCTGGTGCTGTTGCTCGTCGGGCCACGCCTGATCGGTCTCGCGACCGACTGGCTCTGGTTCTCCGACGTCGGGTATTCGAGCGTCTTCACCAAGGTGATCTGGACGCGCGTGATCCTCTTCCTGATCACGACGATCGTCGTCGGACTCATCATCTTCGGGGCGGTCTCCCTGGCGTACCGCAGTCGCCCGGTGTTCGTACCGACCGCGGGCCCGAACGATCCGCTCGCCCGGTACCGCACGGCCATCATGGGCAAGGTCCGCTGGTTCGCCATCGTCCCGGCGGTGATCATCGGCGCCCTGGCCGGCCTGGTCGCGCAAGGGTCCTGGGCGACCGTCCAGATGTTCCTGCATGGTCAGTCGTTCGGTCGGACAGACCCTCAGTTCAATCTCGACATCGGGTTCTATGCCTTCGACCTGCCGTTCTTCCGCTTCGTGCTCAACCTGCTGTTCGTCGTGGTCGTGGTGGCGTTCCTGGCGAACCTGGTCACGCACTACCTGTTCGGAGGTATCCGCCTGGGGCAAGGCGGTGGTTCGGTCACGACCGCGGCACGCATTCAGCTCGCGGTGCTGGCGGGCACCTTCCTACTGCTGAAAGCGGCCGCCTACTGGCTCGACCGGTACACCCTGCTGTCCAGTCAGCGGAAGGCCGAGATCTTCCCGGGGGCGAGTTACACGGACATCAACGCGGTGCTGCCGTCGAAGCTCATCCTGATGGCGATCGCGATCATCTGTGCGGTGGCGTTCTTCGCCGGGATCGTGCTCCGCGACCTGCGGGTGCCGGCACTGGCCACCGTCTTGATGTTGTTCTCCGCGTTGCTCATCGGGGTCGGCTGGCCGCTGACGATGGAGCAGTTCTCGGTCAAGCCGAATGCCGCGCAGAAGGAAGCCGAGTACATAGAACGCGCGATCACCTCGACCCGCGAGGCGTACGGGATCGGGCCGGACAAGGTCATCACCCAGCCGGGCTGGACCGCCGGGCCGGCAAACCCGGCGCTGGTGAACAGCGATGAACCGACGCTGTCGAACGTCCGGATCCTGGACCCGAATGTGGTGTCCCCGACGTTCATCCAGCAGCAGCAGCGGCAGAACTTCTACGGATTCCCGACGCAGCTGGCGGTTGACCGCTATCGCATCGACGGCGAGCTCCGTGACTTCGTGGTGTCGGTGCGCGAGCTCGATCCGAGCCGCTATCTCGAAAACCAGCAGAACTGGCTGAACAAGCACCTGGTGTACACCCACGGCGACGGGTTCGTCGCCGCCCCGGCCAACCGGGTGAAGGAGTCGACGGACGTCAACAACGTCGACGGTGGCGGCGATCCGTTCTACTACGTCAGCGACACCTCGAACTACCAGACCGAGGAGTACAAGCGAGACGCCCCGATCAAGGTGTCACAGCCGCGGATCTACTTCGGCGAACTGCTCGCGAAGATCGACCCGGACTACGCGATCGTCGGTTCCGACGACGGGCAGGCTCGGGAACACGACATCGGGGACGACAAGTACACCTACCAGGGGCCGGCGGGAGTCTCGCTCGGCAACTGGTTCTCCCGAGTCCTCTATGCCGGCAAGTACGCCGAGCGGAACTTCCTGCTGTCGGGCGAGATCAACTCGGCATCGAAGATCATCTACAACCGCGATCCCCGGGACCGCGTCGAACAGGTCGCACCGTGGCTGACGGTCGATTCGAAGACGTACCCCGCGGTGATGGAGGACGGCTCGATCAAGTGGATCGTCGACGGTTACACCACCCTCGACGACTACCCGTACTCGCAGCCCACGTCGTTGCAGAGCGCGACCGCCGACGCCCAGGACCTCAACCCGGGGCAGACCGGCCGGACGCAGATCAACAAGACCGTGTCCTACGTGCGCAACTCGGTGAAGGCGACCGTCGATGCCTACACCGGCGAGGTCGAGCTGTATCAGTTCGACACCGATGACCCGGTGCTGAAGACGTGGATGGAGGTCTTCCCCGACACGGTCAAGTCCCGCGCCGACTTCGACGCGCAGACCTCCCTGCGGGATCACGTCCGCTACCCCGAGGACATCTTCAAGATCCAGCGGTCGCTGCTGACCCGCTACCACGTCGATTCGCCCCAGACGTTCTTCCAGGCGAGCGACTTCTGGTCGGTGCCCTCCGATCCGACGGACCCGGACGCCGAGCAGCGCGGCCTGGACCAGCCCCCGTACTACTTCGTGGCCTCGGACCCGGAGAGCGGTGAGCCGACGTTCCAGCTGACCTCGGTGCTGACGCGACTCAACCGACCGATCCTGGGCGCCTATGTGACCGTGTCGTCGAATCCCGAGAACTACGGTCAGATGACGGTCAAGCAGTTGCCCAGCAACTCCCAACGGTCCGGTCCGCAGCAGGCGTTCAACCCGATGCGCACCGACCGAACGGTGGCGGAATCACTGAAGTCGCTCGAGAACACGGCGACGGTGACCTTCGGTAATCTCCTCACGCTTCCGGTGGGTGACAACGGCATCCTGTACGTCGTCCCGTTGTACGCACAGGCCCAGGGCGAAGAGGCCTTCCCCCGTCTGTTCCGTGTGATCACGAGGTTCGAATCGGCAGACCGGGTATCCGGGATCGGTTATGCACCCACGACCCGCGAGGCTCTGCGGCAGGTCGGCATCACGCCCGCTGCCGGAGTGGTCCCCGGCGATCAGCAGGCACCGCCCGCGCCGGACCAGGCCGGAACGCCGGCACCGGCCACGCCGGCACCGAATCAACCTCCGCAGCAAGGTGATTCGCCGGAGCGGGACGACGCGGCAAACGCCATCAGTGACGCGATCACGGCGCTACGCCAGGCTCAGCAGAGTGGCGACTTCGCAGCGTACGGCGAGGCACTCGACCAGCTGAGTCAGGCGGTTGCCCGCTACGAGTCGCTGGCGGCTCCCAACTAGTCGAACGACGACCCAGGCCGGGCGCTATCTGCGAGTCATACCGCTATCCGCGGTATTTCCGCAGGTAGCGCTCGGTTTCGTTGGGGGTGTTGTCGGGGAGCACCGGGCTGTGGTGGTGCCGGTGGCCCAGCGAGAAGAAGATCGACACCGCCGTCGTGAAAGCCGCGACCATCAGCAGGCCGCAGATGATCGCGGGGCCGACATTCCCGACCGCCATGTGGACCAGCCAGAGCGCGGCCATGGCGAATCCGGTCAGTGCCAAGACGAACCCGACGAAACTCATCGGATGGTTCCCGTGGCTCTCGTGGTGGAAGCGGTGGGTGTTCATGGTTCCTCCTCGGCGGGGCGTCTCGTGAGCCGAGTGTACGCCTGATGTGACTGGCATCACATTTCACAGCGGCGACGGGCGGGCTGTCCGGGTCGTCACGTCACCTGCGGTTATCGAGGTGCGAGTGACCGCCGTCACTGACGTTTTCCCAGGTCGGATGGGGTTGAAGTACCGATTTGCATCGCTGACAAACCGGTGTGTAACGTTGTGTTCACCAACGCGGGGTGGAGCAGCTCGGTAGCTCGCTGGGCTCATAACCCAGAGGTCGCAGGTTCAAATCCTGTCCCCGCTACCAACACCAAGAACCCCCGCCCGGGACGCCCGGGCGGGGGTTCTTGCTATGTGCGGTCCTGTCGAAGGCGGGACAAGCCCGACGATTCGGGAACCCAACCGGGCAGGCCCGGATGCGGCCGCATCGGCGGGCGGATCATCCGCTCTGGTCGGTCCCCGTGGCACCGTCGCGGCCGGCTTGCCGACCGAACAGTCTGCGAAGTCTGCACTCCCAGGTCGTCGCATCGAGCGTTGTACCCACTCTGACCAGGCGATTTGACGGCGGGTACGGCGGTGCGTAACTTATGTCGAGTCAGCGAGCCACGGCGCCGCCCCGGAAGGGCCTGGAAGGGTCTGATGGTGGGGAGTGGAGACCGGGTTTCGTGGCTGGCCGCCCCTGAATGTTTTGTCTTGAGTTGTTGTGGCTTGGGTAGAGTGTTTGGGGTTGCTGGGTCTCTCAGTGGTTCGGAATTCTTCGGGGTTGCGGGCTGCGGGTGGGGTCTGGTAGGCTGGAAGAGTTGCCCCGGGGACGGGGTGGCTGGCAAGGTTGAATGCGAAGTCTGCTGGTGGGAGCCCTGATGTGGGGTGGGTAGCTGGTGGGTGTGTGTTCTTTGAGAACTCGATAGTGTGATGATGAATTGTCTGATGCCAATTTTTGGCATCGTGCATCTTTTGTGGATGTAGATGTTTGTTTTTTTGTGTGGCGTTCGGGCCCCGTCCTGGGTGTCACATTTTGCTAGGTTTATTTTGGTCAGGTTGTGCTTTCCTGATTGTGTTGAAACGCT
>NZ_JAUZVK010000010.1:0-190892 GCF_031844505.1 Gordonia sp. AC31 | reverse complement strand
GGTGTCGAATCCTGCGGCCTCGATGCCCTGGGTGAATCCGCCAAATCCTGAGAACAAGTCCAGCGCGGTCGGGTTGTCGTGACGGAATCGTCTGCGACGCAGCGCCGGTCGATGTTCCGCTGTCTTCGAGATGATGTGCCCCATGATCGTCGCTTCCTCGCCCATTCCATCCGTGGTGGTTGCCTATAGACTACCATCAGCGGTAGCCTATAGGCAACCATTACGGCACGGCGTAAGAAGGAGCAGCACATGGCAACGACCACCGAAAACACCTGCGCGGCAACACCGATGAGCGTTCATGCGCGAGCGATCGCCGCAAGCATCGAGCAGTGGCGCCGAGCCTGCGACCTCGCAGGCAGTGTCGACGCTGAACATGACGCGGCTGCCGCCCTTGTCGGGCTGGTCGAGCAAGCGATGCCCGAGCTGGCGCGCACCGAGGTTGTCGAGCGGTCGTATCTGGTCCGCCGGGTGCAGCGCTACGTCGGCCCGCTGCCTGAGCAGTGGGCGGCGATGGACGATTCCGGCCGCGACCAGTACTACTGTGACCACTGGCTGGCTGTCGAGGAGTTCGACGAGCACATCGACGACGACCAGCTGACCCTGACGATCGTGAAACCCGCGCAGTGAGCAGCTGTCCCGCGCCGACCGGGCGCACCGCCGTCGTAGTGCCGCCCGCGGCGACCTCGCCGGTAGGCTCAGCCACGCCGAGTGCGCCCGCCGACCTGGCGGGCGATAGGGGAGGAGGAGCCGTCATGGCCGTCGACATCGACGAACCTGCGTTGCTACGCGCTCTCGGAGAAGCGATCACGACCCGCCGCGAGGAACTGGGCCTCAGTCAGCGGGCCCTGGGTCTCGAGGCCGGCGTCGAGCGCAACATGCTGCGCGGCGTGGAAGACGGATCGCGGCGAGCAACCATCATCACCCTGGCGCGCATCGCCAAAGCTCTGAAAATGCCGGCCTCGCAGCTACTTCATAAGATCGGGCACTGACCTTCCCTGCATGGGGTGACACGCGGCCTCGGACCCAGGACGGAGGGGAGAGGGACTGCACAGTAGGGGGCCTCACCGCCCTCCCCTCCGATCCTGTGAGAACGGTCTTCGGCTGGGTGTGGCAACTCAGAAGAACGCGTCGCCACATTAGCAAACCGGATCTTTGCTGTAGTCGACAACTGGGCAAGCATGTTCGCGGCGCGCGAGCCAGCTGCGGTCAGACGCAGTCACAAGTAGCCAAAGCTGCTGGCGTGCAACGAACAACATCACCATCGGCGCGCTCTAAGAGCCACCAATGTGATCCGGTTCGCTGTTGCAAATGTACATCAGCCGGGGCGTTCGGCCCCGTGATTCCCGTTCACTATCGTCACTGGTGACGAAAGATAGTGCTATACACCGCAATTCGCCGAAAATGTACCTTACGACGTCGTAGCTGGTGATCCGCTGTGCTGCCGCTCCGCCATCAGAGGTAGCGCGGGGGATCGACTCTTGGGTCGTCGTCGACGGTATCGATCCTCGAGTCGGCAAGGGTGTCGGTGATTGCGGCGGCACTGGCACCGATGGTGGCGAATTGCGGGTCGGCGACGCACCATGCACGATCGGCCAGCCATGTCACCTAGGGCAGGCTCGAATCTTGGCGGCAACGCCAATTGCTGCGGCCGTGTGGTGTATCGATCCTCGATTGTCGCCGAGTTTCGCCAGCTGGCGCGCCATGCCTAGATGAGCGGTGACGTGCCGTCGGCGGTTCGTCGTGCAGAGGCCATGTGCTTCGGCGAAGAAAGTGTGCGCTGAGTGGGGTGTTGGCGCCCGCCGGACCTCTCGCATGGCCTTTCGGTACCGCCGCTGCTCATCATCGACGTGCTCGAAACCTGTGACCACCCGAAACGCTCCCTTGTCGGCGAGGTTCACTATGACCCCTGTCCACATCGACTCTAAATACTATCTCCGTTAGTAGGGAGCGTTCTAGGGGTTGCGGTGCCGAGTTTCTTGGGGCATGCAGGCGTGTGTTCCGGTCATACTTGGGTGCAGTGCCGTGTGGCGAGGGAAGAAGGATTGATGGAGAACGGTCCCAGCGAGTTGAACACCGTCGGCGCCTGGCGCGAGATGGGTTGGCGCTGATGAGCATGGCGGTGGTGCTGGTGGCTGCAGCGGCTCTGCTGGGTTGGTGGTGGCCGCGGTGGATGGTGCGTATCCAGCCACGCATCGATGCTCGGTGGGTGTTGGTGGCGTGGCCGGCCGCCCAGGCGATGTTCACGGCGTTGTGGGTCGCTGCGGTGTCGGTGCTGGTGGTGCCGAACCACTTCGGCGTGCATAAGTTGTCGGCGGTGGCCTCCTGCCTGCGTGTGTTGTCTCATGGCGCGCCGGCCCAGGTGGAGACCGTGGCTGGGGCCGCGGTGCTGGCCAGCACGGTGGCGGCGGCCGTTTGGGTGGTGTCCTTGGTGGCACGTGCTGCGGTCGCAATGGGCCGGGCACGCGAGCACTATCTGCAAGCGTTACGTCTGGTTGGCCAACGTTGTGATCGGTTTCCTGATGTGTGGTGGCTCAGCGATCAGCGGCCGATGGCCTTCTGTTTGCCGGGCCGCAACGCGGGGATCGCTGCGACGACGGGTTTGCAGGACGTTCTGACCGGCGCTGAACTGAATGCTGTGATGGCTCACGAACGCGCACACCGACGCCAGCGGCATCACGCGATCGTGTTGCTCGCTGGGGTTCTGGGCCGAGCGTTGCCGTTCATTCCGCTGTTCGCTCGCGGTGCTGATGAGGTGGCGACACTTGTCGAGCAGGCCGCTGATGCACGGGCGGCCGAACAGGTCGGCACCCGGACAGTGTGCTCGGCGTTGGGAACGCTGGCCCGATCGGCCGGGTCGTCGGATTTTCCGGCGGGGGCGTTGTCGATCAGTGATTCTGCGAGTGTGACGCCGCGTTTGCACCGGCTCTATGACGGTCGGCGATGTGTGTCACGTGGTCACCACGCAATGGCCGCTGCCACGGTTGCAGGGGTTGTTGTCCTACCTACCGTCGTCACCGCCACCGGCGCCGTGTCGGCGCTGGTGGCGGTAGCTTGCCTGCTGTGATGGTGAAAGCGAGCGTGTCATTTGCTCGAGGCCGTCGGGCGGGTGCGGCTGGGCCACTACAGGCCGGCGAGTAGTCGCTGCATCTCGGCGATCTCCGATTCCTGGTCGGAGATGATCTTTCGCGCCAGTGCGATGGCTTCGGGGTTCTTCCCGTCCTGGATCTCGGTCTTGGCCATGGCGACGGCGCCGCGGTGGTGCTCGATCATCTGTGTGAGGTAGAGGCGAGCCGCCGCGGTTCCCTGGGCCTCGCGCAGCTGTTGGAACTGTTGTTCGGTCATCATTCCGGGCATGTCGTGACCGCCCATTGACGGCGACATCGATTCCCCGGCACTCATCTGACTCATGTCGTGGCCCTGCGAGCTCGAGCTCATCGAAGCTCCCCACGTGGTCACCCAGGACTTCATCTGGTCGATCTCGGGCTGCTGGGCGGCTTTGATCTGCTGGGCCAGTCGGACGACCTCGGGATTGATGTCGTTCTTGTCGAGCAGGATGTTGCTCATCGTGATCGCTTGTGAGTGATGGGAAATCATCTCCTGGGCGAAGGTCATGTCGGCCGCGTTGTGCTCGCCCATGTCGGCCACAGAGGATGGTGCCGCTATCGAGGTGGTGGTGACCATTCCCGTCATCGAGGAGTGGTCTTGTCCCTCGGAGTCGGAACAGCCCGCCAACACCAGCAGGCCCGCCGCTGATGCCCCGATGATGATGCGCGCGCGCTTTGTCGACATCTGTCCTCCTTGTTTCAGACGCCCCGCAAGGTGGCGCTTCGATAACAATTCTACTAGCCACGATAGTAGTTCGGTGCGGTTCGGGCCCTTGCCTTTCCCCTACTGACCTGCGGGAAGCATGTCTCGCGACGAAAATCACGGCTGCAGTCGTGGGAACTTGTGTGACTGGTGGGGCTGGTGGTGTGCGTGGTGTGATGCTGGGCGTCGCTCTCTCGGCGTGGACTTTCGGCATCGATTCGATCCGCCCGAGTGGTGGTCGACGTCGACGTCAGAAGGGTTCGACGGTATGCACATGGTGGTGGCTTCGTTCGCGGGCGCAGTGAACGGGCGGTGGATGCTCATGGTGGTCGCGGTGGCGACGGCAGTGGGTGTGGCGTGGGCGCCGGTGCTGCCCGCGGCGGCCGCACCCGATGACCATGTCGCCCGGGAGCTGGTGGTTCTCGTGCAGGACACGGTCAAGGCGGCGCTGGGCGGTGCGGCGGCAGCGAGCTTGGGTGAGCCGATCAAGCATGCGTCGTCGTGTTTACGTGATCATGCGCAGTCCGGGAGCAGCGACAGCGGCAGTGTGGCCGCGTTGGAGTGTTTCGGCGCGTTTGGTTCGACTGTCGATCCGCTCAGTGGCTTTCGCATCATCGATGCGTTGCCGCTGGCTCGTCTGGTGGCAACGTTGGTGGCGGCGTTGGTGCCGCACGATCCCAGCGTCCCGCATGGGCCGCAACCACAACCGGGGGCTCCGGGTGCTGCGGTGCCGGGGAGCGGGGGTGCGGTGGCGCCTACTGCCGGCTCGATCACCTCGACGTTCGGGGATGGGCGCGGCCATCAGGGCATCGACATCGGCAACGATCTGGGTGCTCCGATTGTCGCGGTGGCCGATGGGGAGATCATCACCGCCGGCCCAGCGCAAGGCTTCGGCTTGTGGATGCGGATCCGCCACGATGACGGCACGATCACCACCTACGGCCACAACGATGAGAATCTGCTCGAGCAGGGCACCCGGGTCCGGATGGGACAGATCGTGGCCACGGTGGGCAACCGCGGTGTGTCGACCGGCCCGCACCTGCATTTCGAGGTTCTCGATCCCGCCGGGGTGAATGTCGATCCCGCACAGTGGCTGGCCGAGCGTGGGGTGGTGCTGGCCGTTGATGCCGAGGCCGAACGCCCGGCCCCGGGCGGGCCGGTGGTGCCGCAGTGGGTGCGACAGCCACGGACGTGAGCGGATGCGTCCGCGCCGAGGGTCGGGCGTGATCGGTTGTGCGGGTGGGGATCAGGAACGGACGAGTCGGGCGATGGCGGCGGAGGCTTCGGCGATCTTGTCCTCGGCGGTGGCGCCGCCGGCCTGGGCGGCGTCGAGGACGCAGTGTTTGAGGTGGTCGTCGAGCAGGCCGAGCGCGACACCTTCGAGCGCCTTGGTCAGCGCCGATATCTGGGTGAGGATGTCGATGCAGTATTGCTCTTCATCGACCATGCGGTGGATTCCGCGGGCTTGGCCCTCGATGCGTTTGAGTCGCGCGAGGTAGCGGCTTTTGTCACTGATGTAGCCGTGCGCGGTATGTGCGCACTCGTTCTCCGGTGCGGACGATGTCGTCATCGGACAATCATCTCCTTTTCAAGGGTCTGTTTCCTTACCCAGTGCTGGCTGTGGGGCGGGTGTCGTGCAGCGCGTGGGTGGTGCTGGTCTGCGGGCGTAGGTCCAGGCGGCGCAGGAGCTGGGCGTTGAGAGCCACGACCACCGTGGACGCCGACATCAGGATGGCACCGACCGACATGGGCAGCACGAATCCGATCGGGGCGAGGATCCCGGCAGCCAGTGGCACCGAGATCAGGTTGTATCCCGCTGCCCACCACAGGTTTTGCTTCATCTTGCGGTAGCTGGCCTTGGACAGTTCGATCACCGAGAGCACCGAACGCGGGTCATCGCTGGCGAGGATGACTCCGGCCGAGGCGATCGCGACGTCGGTGCCCGCGCCGATGGCGATGCCGACGTCGGCTTGAGCGAGTGCGGGGGCATCGTTGACGCCGTCGCCGACCATGGCGACTTTGCGGCCCTCGCGCTGCAACTCGGCGACCTTGTCGGCTTTGTCCTCAGGGCGCACCCCGGCAAAGACCCGGTCGATACCGAGCTCTGCGGCGACGCTGTGCGCGACCGCTTCGGCATCACCGGTGATCATCACTACCGCCACGCCCACTTGGTGCAGGGCGTCGACGGCTTGGCGGGACTCCGCACGTACTTCGTCGGCGAGTTTGATCGCGCCGACGACCTCGTCGTCACGCACGACGTGCAAGATGATGGCCCCGTCGGCGCGCCACTGCTCGGCGATGGCGAGTTCGTGCCGGCGGTGCTCCTCGAGCATGCGCGGCCCGCCGACCCGCACGACCGTCCCTTCGACATGGGCGCTGACCCCGACCGCGGGTGAGGAGGTGAACTCGGTGGCCGAGGGGATCTGCAGGGCCCGGTCTCGGGCGGCGGCGACAATCGCCCGGGCCAGGGGGTGTTCGCTGTCCGCTTCGGCGGCGGCAGCGGCGGCCAGCACGTCCTCGGCGTCGCTACCAGGGGCGGGCTCGACGGCGATCACAGTCGGTTCCCCCTTGGTGAGGGTTCCGGTCTTGTCGAACAGCACTGCGTCCACGGTGCGCATAGCTTCCAGGGCGAGGCGGTCTTTGATCAGCACTCCCCCGCGGGCAGCGCGTTCGGTGGCGATGGCGACCACCAGCGGTATGGCCAGCCCGAGTGCGTGCGGGCAGGCGATGACCAGCACGGTGATCGTGCGGATGACCGCGTCATCGGGTTGACCGATCACCGTCCACACGATCGCGGTGATGACCGCAGCGGTCAGTGCGAACCAAAACAGCAGCGCGGCCGCGGAATCGGCGAGGCGTTGCGCACGTGACGACGAATTCTGGGCGTCGGTGACCAGCCGCTGGATACCGGCCAACGCAGTGTTCTCACCGGTCGCGGTGACTTGCACGCGTAGACCGGAATCGGTGGCCACCGTTCCGGCGACGACCGGATCACCTACGCCACGGCGGACGGTGCGCGATTCACCGGTCACCATCGATTCGTCGACCTCGGCGGTTCCGTCGATGACGCGGCCGTCGGCGGGAACGCTGGCACCAGGGCGCACGATCACCACATCCCCGACCTGCAACTGCGCCGGGGCCACAATGCTGATCTGTTCACCGTCGACGCGTTCGGCCTCATCGGGCAGCAGTGCCGCCAACGAGTCCAGCGCCGAGGTCGTCTGGGCCAGCGACCGCATCTCGATCCAGTGCCCGAGCAGCATGATGACGATCAGCAGGGCCAGTTCCCACCAGAAGTCCAGTTCATGGTGCACAACCTCGAGACTGGCTCCCCACGAGGCGACGAAGGCCACCGTGATCGCCAGAGCGATCAGCAACATCATGCCCGGTGTGCGCGAGCGTAATTCACTTACGGCCCCCGACAGGAACGGACGCCCGCCCCAGGCGAACATCACCGTGCCCAGTACCGGGGAAATCCATTGGACCACTCCGGTATCGGGCAGCTGATAGCCGATGAGCATGGCAAACATCGGTGAGAACGCGACGACCGGCACTGCGAGGACGAGCATGATCCAGAACAACTGCCGGAACTGGCCCACATGGTCACCATGCCCGCCGTGCCCGTGACCGCCGTGACCGGCATGACCACTGTGACTGTCGTGACCGGCGTGGTCGTCGGAACCGTGATGGCGTTGTCCGGCAGAGGAATCGGGGTGGTGATGTCCGGTGTGATCGAGCACCGCCTCGTGGTGCTCAACCTGGCCGTGGTGGTGCTGATCGGCGGCCGTGTGACCGGCGTGTTCAGCAGAGGTGTGCTCGTTCATGACGCCACCTTATACCCCTGGGGGGTATGTGTCGAGGGTGTGTGGGAGGTGCGGTTGTCGTCACCGGGTGTGGTGCGTGAGGTGAAGGCACGAAGCCGCAGGCTGTTGCTGACGACGAACACGCTGGAGAAGGCCATCGCGGCGCCGGCGAGCATGGGGTTGAGCAACCCGAGTGCGGCGAGGGGGATGGCGGCGACGTTGTAGGCGAAGGCCCAGAACAGGTTGGTCTTGATCGTCGCCAGCGTCTTGCGGGCCAGGGCGATCGCGTCCGCGGCGGCGTTGAGGTCGCCACGGACCAGGGTGATGTCGGCGGCTTGCATGGCCACGTCGGTGCCGGTGCCCATGGCCAGGCCGAGGTCGGCCGAGGCCAGCGCTGCGGCGTCGTTGACCCCGTCGCCGACCATGGCCACGACTTTGCCGTCGTTCTGCAGTGCGGTGACGGCCTGGACTTTGTCGGCGGGTAGGACTTCGGCGATCACGGTGGAGATGCCGACCTCGCGTGCGACGTGTTCGGCGGCCTTCTGGTTGTCACCGGTGAGTAGGACCGCAGTCAACCCCATGGCCTGCAGTCGGGCGACGGCTGCGGCGCTGGTGGGTTTGATGGCGTCGGCGACGACCAGCACCGCACGGATCTGTCCGTCCCAGGCCACCATCACTGCGGTTTGTCCTGCGGCTTGCGCGGATTCGCGGGCAGTTGTCAGATCGGGATCGTCCAGCGACAGTCCCCAGTCGGCGAGCAGGCTGTCGCGTCCGACGAGGACTGCATGGCCCTCGACGGTGCCCTGCACTCCCATACCTTCGATGTTGGTGAATTCCTCGACCTCGGCCAGGGCGCCGAGCTCGGTGCGTGCCGCGTCGGCGATGGCGGTGGCGATGGGATGCTCGGAGGCGTCTTCGAGCGCACCGGCGAGGGCGAGTACTTCGCGGTCGGACGTGTTGGCATCGGTGTGCACGTGCAGCAACGTCATCTGACCGGTCGTGACGGTGCCGGTCTTGTCCAGGACCACGGTGTCGATCGTGCGGGTGGTCTCCAAGACTTCCGGTCCCTTGATGAGGATGCCGAGCTGGGCTCCCCGTCCGGTACCGACCAGCAGGGCGGTCGGAGTGGCCAATCCCAGCGCGCAGGGGCAGGCGATGATCAGCACGGCCACCGCAGCAGTGAACGCTGCCTCGATGGGATAACCCGCCCCGATCCAGGCGCCCAGGACCGCGACAGCGATGGCGATGACCACGGGCACGAAGATGCTCGAGATGCGGTCGGCCAGCCGCTGGGCATGGGCCTTGCCGGACTGGGCGTGTTCGACCATGGTGGCCATCTGGGCTAGCTGGGTATCGGCACCGATGCGGGTGGCGCGTATGCGCAGCCGCCCGCCGGCGTTGACCGTTGCCCCGGTGACGGTATCGCCCGGACCGACTTCGACCGGCAGCGATTCGCCGGTGAGCATGCTGGCGTCGATCGCCGAGGTGCCCGACACGATCTCACCGTCGGTGGCGATCTTTTCTCCCGGCCGCACGATGAACTCCTCGCCGACCGACAACTCGTTGATCGGGATCCGTTGTTCGTGGCCGTCTTTGATGACGGCGACCTCTTTGGCGCCGAGTTCCAGCAGCGCCCGCAGCGCTGCACCGGCCTGCCGTTTGGAGCGTTTCTCGAAGTAGCGGCCCGCGAGTACGAACATGGTGACCCCGGCGGCCACCTCAAGGTAGATGTTGCCCGCTCCGTCGGAGGGCGCCACGGTAAAACTGAAGCCATGGGTCATCCCGGGTGTGCCGGCGGTACCGAAGAACAGGGCGTACAACGACCACAGCAACGCCGCACCGGTACCCACTGAGATCAGGGTGTCCATGGTGGCGGTGCCGTGACGCAGGTTCACCCAGGCCGCGCGGTGAAACGGCCACGCCGCCCACACGATGACCGGGGCGGCCAGGGTCAACGAGGCCCACTGCCAATAGGTGAACTGCAGCGCCGGGATCATCGCCATCGCGATGACCGGTACCGACAGCACCACCGCGCCGATCAGACGAGTGCGTAATGCCTGCAGCTCGGGGTCGCTGGCGGCCTCATCGGTCGCCGCTGCGCTCGCATCGTGATCGGTCTGCGCCGACGGCGGAAGCGTGGCCTGGTAGCCGGCGTTCTCGATCTCGGTGATCAGCAGCTGCGGATCCAGATCACCCGAGGTGGTGATACGCGCCTTCTCGGTGGCGTAATTGACTGTGGCACTGACACCGTCGAGCTTGTTGAGTTTGCGCTCGATACGCATCGCGCACGACGCGCACGTCATTCCGCTGACGGCGAGTTCGATGTCTGACCCGGCCGAGCGGGACGGGGAGGTGGTGGTCATGAGGACTCCAAGACGTGGGTTGAGCCGGCGGGATGGATGACGGGCGGTCAGTGCCCGGCGTGCTCAGGCGGGACCGACGCAGACGACGCCGGAGACGACGAGGATGTCGCGCTTGCTCGAACACGCTCTGCAGCGGTGTCGACGACGAATGTCGCGGTGTGTACCTGTCCGTCGACCTGGAAGTCGAGATAGAGCAGGTAGCGGCCCGGTGTCGGTGCGTTCGTCGCGAACCTCACCTGCGGCCCGGACAACTGCCCTGGCGTGGGTGTCGAGCCTTCGGGATGCACGTGCAGGTAGGCCAGGTCGCCATCGCGCAACGCCACCAGATGCCCGAAGGCACCCAGATACGGCTGCAAGGTGGTGACCGGCTGACCGTTGCGACTCACGGTCGCAGTCAGCTCTGAGTCGGTGCCGGCGTGCAGCTCACCGGTCAGCTCGACCTGGAACCCGGCCACCTCCGACCGCCGCGACTCACCGGCTGGTGGGCGGGGTTGATAGTCGCCACCCACCTCGAGAGTGCGTGTCAGCGTCAGGGTTTCACCGGTCGCTGCCGGAACGAAATCGGCATACACCCGGTAGGTGCCGGCCGTCTGCCACTGCCATGGAATCGACCACCGCCCAGCAGCATCCACCGTGGGGTGCACGTGGCGGAATGCGGTGCCGTCAGACCGGACCACGATCAGGTGCAGTTGTTTGTCGTGTTCCACCGTGTAGTCGGTGACCGCCGAACCGGCGGGGTCGGTGATCGAAAACGTCAACACGCCCGCCTGGCCGGTCTGCGCGGGCGCTGCGAGTCCGGAGAGCAGATAACCCCCCGACCCGACGGTGACCCCGCGCACACCCGGCGTCGCGGCGGCAGACGAGGCCGGTGCGCTCTGGTGTCCGGCGTGCGCCGGTGAGTCCGACCCAGTAGCGCCTGACCGGTCCGGGGCCACCGCGGCTGCCACGGTGTAGGCGGCCACGAAGACCACCGCCAGCGCACCAGCGAAAAGGCCCAGCTTAGAAGGGACGTTCATTGTCATGTTCCTGTCTGTCAGGAGATCGCCCAGCGACGCTGCGCTGCCGAGGAGAGCCGGGCCACCACCGGGGCGGCCCGGCCCGCGACCTCACTCAGCGAGTTGATAACCGGCTTCTTGCACCGCGCTGCGGATAGCGTCACGCTCCAGCGGAGCGGAGCTGTCGATGGTGACCTGGCCGCTGGCCACGTCCACGGCGACATTGGTTACACCGTCGAGGGTGCTGATCTCTTCGCGTACCGACGAGGCGCAATGTCCGCAGGTCATCCCGGTGACAGTGACGGTAGACGTACTCATAGCGATGCTGCCCTTCCCTTCTGGCGATACCCCGGACGGCCGTATCCCGACCCCACCCGCGGCAGTGACAACTGAGCCACTCCCACCTTGGTACCATACCCCCCTAGGGTAATCAACGTCCGACGCTGGTCCGACACTGATCTCGAAGGCGGACCAGCGTCGCGGCGCACCCGGGGGAGCGGACAGACCGGGGATGAGGAGTGGGCGCCCGAACCGATCCTGCGAAAAATTAGGTAGGGGCCCGCGCGGACGCGGCCCCGCAGCGAACCGAGGCGGTGGCAAGCAAGCCGAGAATCAGCCGCGACTACCAGTTCTTCAGTCCGTGCGCCGTAATTACTATGCGCAGTAGTAGCATGTAGGTGGTGGGTGATATGAAGCCGTCGACGGAGGCGACCGCACCGTCAACTCCGCACGGCGTAGCCGTACCCCGGTTGATGGCTGCACTGCTGGTCGGTGGGCTAATTGTGGCGCTGGTGATCTACGCCTGGATCTCCGGCGCCAGTCGCTACGTCGAAAGCGCAGATCCATATCCTGGGGCGGGCACAGCTGTCGCCGATGTGGTCGGCAACTTCGCTGGCTTTGCGTTGGCTGCGGTGATGCTCGGGGGACTGGTCTCGATGGTGCTCACGGCCGTGCCTGACTCGCAAGGCTTCATCGACGCTGCGGTCTATCCAGTGTTTCGCCGCGTCCGCCGCGCCGCGGGGTGCTCTGTGGTCGTTGCGCTATTCATGGCTTTCACCGCGGCCGCAGACACCACCGGCGTGTCTGTGGGCACGATGGTCTCGAGCGGCAAGGTCGGTTACGCGTTCAGTGTGAGTTTGCCGGCGCTGGCGTGGCTGGTCGTGGCGGCAGCGGGTGTCGTGGTGCTGATCGGTTCGGTGTCACTGCGGTGGTCGATGCAGGTGGCGCTGGTGGTTCCCGCAGCGATTTGTGTGCTCGCGCTGCCCGTGGTCGGCAATGCCGCGCAGGGCCCTGACCACGACTACACGACCGGCGCGGTGATCGTCTTCGCAGTGAGCTTGGCGTTGTCGGTGGGGCTGCGGTGGGCTGATCGGTTCCGGGTTCGTGGTCTGGGGTCGGCGACCATCGACGAGGCGGCCGACCGGCGTGTTGGTGGCATTGTCCTGGGCGCCGATGTGATGGCACTGGCGGGCGCGGTGGCTGTGACGCTGCTGCTGCGGACTCCCGATGTGTGGTCGTCGGCGTTCGGTCGCGCCGCGGGGTTGTTGGTGGCTGTACTGACCGTGTTAATGATTGCCGACCTCGTGCGTTTGCGCCGGGGTGTGGTGACGCCGGCAACTGCTTCTGCCTTCGCCACGGGGACCGCACTGGTGGCCGTGGCGTGCTGGGCGGTGATGGACACCAGGGTCGCACCCGGGTTGATTGCCCACCCTTTTACGGGCTGGGATGTGTACCTGGGGTATTCCCTTCCTGGCCCGCCCGATGTCGGATCGCTGGTCTCGCTGTGGCGTGTTGATCTCGTGGTGGGTGTGGCGGCGGTGGTGGGTGTCGTGGGCTATGTCGTTGCCGCCCGGCGGGAGCGGGCAAGTGGACACCGGTGGCCGATCCGGCGAACGGTGTCGTGGGTCGCGGGGTGCGCTGTGGTGGTGGTGTCCACCAGCTCTGGGCTGAAGGCCTACGGCAACGCGTTGTTCAGTGTGCACATGGCCGAACACACGGGTTTGACCATGATCGCACCCATCCTGTTGGTGGGTGGTGCGCCGATCACCTTGCTGTTGAGGGTGCTGCCGACGATCGGAACCACCGGTGGCGCGGCGTGCCGGCGGGCGCTGCTGATCGTGCTCGGCTCGCGGGGCCTGCAGCTGCTGCTCAATCCGATTGCCGCGTTCGCGTTGTTTGTGGGCTCGTCGTATCTGGTGTACTTCACTCCGGTGTTCGACGTCCTCGTGCGCTACCACTGGGGGCACGTCGTGATGAGCGTGCTGTTCCTGGCCATCGGCTACCTGTTCTTCTGGGTGACTGTGGGGATTGATCCTGGACCCAGACAGTTACCGTTTCTGGCGCGGCTTGGTCTGCTGTTCGCCGTCATGCCTTTTCATGCCTTCTTTGGTATCGCGCTGATGACCTCCACCACGGTGATCGGTGAGTCTTTCTACAGCCAGTTGCAGCTACCGTGGAATCCCGATCTGGCTCGCACGCAATGGGTGGGTGGTGTGGTGGCTGCGGTGATCAGCGAGATTCCGATGGTGCTGGTGTGCTTGGTGCTGTTGGCGCAGTGGGTGCGTGCCGAACGTCGACCCGATCGGTCCGAGTCCACGGCCATTGATGCCGGCACCTCCCACACCGTCGCTGCGATGGTCTCGCAGTTGGCCCAGCCCCAGCCTCTGTCACCTTCAGCGGTCTATACGCGCGAAGTTCTGCAAACGCAGGCTGTTGGAGACGACGAAAAACGATGACAAAGCCATTGCGGCCCCGGCGATCAGAGGATTGAGCAATCCAGCGGCAGCCAGCGGCAGCGCGGCGAGGTTGTAGCCGAACGCCCATGCCAGATTGGTGCGCATCGTGCGTCGCGTGGCCGAGGCGAGTTGCAGCGCCAGAGCGACGGTGGTGAGGTCATCGCGCACTAACACGATGTCGGCGGCGCCGATAGCAACATCGGTACCGCGTCCGATCGCAATGCCCAGATCAGCCGATGCGAGTGCGGGCCCGTCGTTGATGCCGTCGCCGACCATCGCCACACCGGCGCCACTACTGCGCACGTTGTCGATGATGGCCACTTTCTCGGCCGGGAGCACCCCGGCGATCACGTCGTCGATGCCGACCTGCTCCGCGGTGCGCTGCGCTGCGCCGGCGTTATCGCCGGTGACCAGGAACGTGCGAATTCCCATGCGGTGCAACTCATCGACCGCCTGGCGGGCAGAGGGTTTGATGCCATCACGAATGTCGATCAGGCCCCGGACTGCATCATCGGCTGCGACATAGACCGCGGTGCCCCCAGAGCGCTCGATGTCAGTGCGCCGCGCGTCGATCGCGGCGGGCACCGCGGCGCTACGGGCGATCCATGCCGGGGAACCCACCTGCACCTTCACTCCGTCGATTACCCCTC
This sequence comes from Gordonia sp. AC31, assembly GCF_031844505.1. Lineage (NCBI taxonomy): Bacteria > Bacillati > Actinomycetota > Actinomycetes > Mycobacteriales > Gordoniaceae > Gordonia > Gordonia sp. AC31. Next base: position 176,539 of record NZ_JAUZVK010000010.1, on the reverse strand, counting down.
GCACGCCGCTACCGACGTCGGTGACCACCTCGTCGACCGGTGCGGCAAGCGACTGCGGACCGGCCGCGGCAGCGATAGCGGTGGCGATGGGGTGGCTGGTGTGCTGCTCGAGTGTCGCCGCCCAGCCCAGGATCAGCTCGGCACTGTCGTCGTCGACGGTGTATACGCCGGTGACGTGTGGCTGCCCGTTGGTGAGGGTGCCGGTCTTGTCGAAGACCACCACATCGATCGTCCCGGACAGTTCCAATGCGGCGTGTCCTTTGAGGAAGATGCCCAGTTGGGCGCCTCGCCCGGTAGCGATCACCAGCGCCATGGGCATGGCCAGGCCCAGCGCGCATGGGCAGGCGATGACCAGCACGGCCACCGCGGCCCTCACCGCGTGCTCCCATGACGCCCCGGTGAGCGACCAGCCCACGACAGTGGCTGCGGCTAGGGCGATGACACACGGAACGAAGATCGCGGCGATACGGTCGGCGACGCGTTGAGCGCGAGCCTTGGCTGTCTGCGCGCTGTCGACCAGCGCGATCATCTCGGCCAGGCGGGTGTCGTCACCGACTGCGGTGACTTCGACGCGTAGTCGCCCGTCGAGGCACGTCGTGCCCCCGACGGCGGTGGAGCCTTGCTCGGCTGACACCTGAACCGGCGTCGTCTCACCGGTCATGGCGCTGAGGTCCACACTGGCGGCGCCCTCGATCACCTGCCCATCTGATGGAATGGTCTCTCCCGGCAGCACGATGAGTCGTTGCCCCACTTTGAGTTCCGCGAGGGGTATGAGCATGGTCGTGTCCCCTGCGCACTCGACTCGGGCGTCGGTGGCACGCAGAGCGGCCAGCGCCGTCAGTGCTTGAACAGCTTGTGCCCGGGCACGCGCCTCGTAGTAGCGTCCTGCCAGCACGAAGACGGTGACACCGGCTGCAACTTCGAGATAGATGGAGTCGCTGGAAAAGATTGCCGACCACACCCCCTGGCCTGCGGTCGAGGTCGCTTCGGCCGAGAACATCGAGTACACCGACAGTGCGGTCGCGGCCAGCACTCCCAGCGAGACGAGGGTGTCCATCGTGGCCACGCCGGTCCGCAACGTGCGCACCGCGGTGCGGTAGAAGGGCCACGCGCAGTAGGTCACCACCGGCGCGGCAAGCGCCACCAACACTGCTTGCCAGCCGGGAAAGCGAAGGTCGGGGACGACAGCAAGCACCACGGAGAGGTTGGCCAGGGGCACGAACAGGGCTAGCGCGACGATCAGCCGGGTGAACAGTGCCTTCGCAGTCGCTGAATCTTCGTTGACGGCAGGGGCCTGCTCGGACAGTTCCGCAGCCGCATACCCTGCTGTGTGCACGGCGTCGATAGCATCGGCGACGTGTGCGTGGGTATCGAGTTCCACGGTGGCTCGCCGTGTGGCGTAGTTGACCGAGGCGCGCACGCCGTCGAGCTTGTTGAGTTTGCGTTCCACCCGAGCTGCGCACGCACCGCAGGTCATCCCGCCCACATCGAGTTGGATGCGGCGTGTTGGGTGCGTGTGGTCAACGAGGTCGGTCACGGGTGGGCGCTTTCAGTAGGCGGTGAGGGTCCGGCACCGCAAGATGCGAGGGCCCCCGTGGGGCAGTGGCAGCAGGGCTGAGGCAACCAGGCTTCGGCTACTAAGCAGGGTAGTTTGTTCTAGACTGGCAGCAAATACGAGGCGATCAGGCAGGCGACGGTGACTCAGTTGGGTTCGTTGGAACGCGCGGTGATGGATGTGCTGTGGGGCGCTTCGGCGGCGATGAGTGTGCACGACATCGTCGATGCGCTGGCCGACCGCGACTTGGCGTACACGACGGTGTTGACCGTGGTCACCAATCTGCACAAGAAGGGCTTCGCGGGTCGCGAGAAGATCAGCCGCGCCTATCGGTACTTCCCGTTGCAGTCGCGGGAGGAGGCGACGTCGCAGACACTGCGGCAGGTGCTCGATGCCAGCGGCGATTCGACGGCGGTGCTGATGCACTTCGCCCGGATGGTTACTCCCGAGGAGCGCGCGGTCCTCAGCGAGCACCTGTCCCGGACGCGGACGGATCGTCCGAGGAAGCGCTGAGAGTGTGAGCGTCGCATTGGCCCACCTGGTGGGCGCGGCCGTGCTGGGCGTGTTGGGTCCCTACGTTCTCGACCGATTGCCCCAGCGATGGTCACCGCGGGTACTGATCACCGCCTGGGTCAGCAGTATCGCCACGGCGGTGGGATTGTTGATTCTGTCGGCGCTGTCGGCGTTGTGGCCGGATCCGCCGCCGGCCGAACGCTTCGTTGACACCTTGGCTCGGTGCGCGGGAGCTGTCCTGCACGCGGTGCGCGACGATTTCAGCCAGGTGTATGGCATTGCCGTGGCCGTGGTGGTGATCGCCGCGGTCGCTCGCACCGCGATGTCGTGCGCTCGTCACACCCGCGATGTGCATCGCGTGCACCGTCTTCATCGCGATGTCGTTGCTGTGGTGGGCAGTACCGAACCCGACACCCCCGACGTGCTCTGGATCGATCATCCCCACCCCATGGCGTACTGCGTCGGCGGGCGCAGTGGTTTCGTTGTGGCAACAAGTGCGCTGCGCACAGACGTGCCCGCCGAGGCGCGGGCCGCAGTACTGGCGCACGAGTTCGCCCATCTGAGGTCGCGGCATGACCGCGTTCTGGCGGTCTGCGATGTGATGGCACGTGCTCTGCCCTTTGTGCCGCTGTTTCGCCGGGCGCCGACGGCAGTCGCGGCCTTGATCGAAGCAGATGCCGACATGTCGGCTGCTCGGGTGACCAGCACGGCTGCCGTGCGCAGCGCACTCGCGCATGTGACCGGCCAGGGTGTAGGCCCCGGGACCCCCATGCCGCACTCGACGCGCTACCGATTGCTAATGCTCGAGAACGGCGCGATCGAGCCGACGAAGTCGACCTACGCTGCGGCGAGCGTGTTGCCCCTCCTGGGTGCTGCGTTGTGTACGGCTGCGGCACTTCCGGTGTTGTCGGTTCTCGTGCATGGGCTTACCGCATAAGTCCCGGTCACGCCCTGTTCGCTCCTCAGTGGCTGCGGCTCGACGCCCGTGGGTGTCGCGCCTGGCTGCGCCACCGGTAGCGGAGGCTGTTCACCGGGTGCTCGTCTCAGCGTGTCGATCGCAGCTGCCTGCGCGGGCGGCACACCCAGTCAGTCGCGCTATCGCGACACCCTGCGTGTTCGGTACCAAATACATGGTGTGCGGTGCTGAGCAGCGCCAACCGATGCTCGACCGGGACCGCTAACCCTTGCTCCACCAGCCGATTCGCTCTCGGTCAGGCCCGGTGATCTTGGGAAAGGCCCGGTGGCTCGTGGTCTCGCCTGACGCGGCGTAGCGACGGGTCTCTCCGCGGCCGCGGGGGTCGGTGGTGAGGTGCTTCGGCTACGGCCGCGCCGCACGGCCTCGTGCTGGTTGCATTGCGCGGGTCGCGACCGCGGCCGCACCGCGGGCCGCACACGTTGCCGCGGTCGCCGCGATCAGCCACAGCAGCAGGGGAGTGCCCTGAGCGAGGACAGAACCTGCGAGCAGGGTCAGCGCAAAGGTCATCACCGCGGTGTAGCCGACTGCGAGGATGGCGAACCACCGCGGAACGGTCAGCGGGCGGCGCGTTCGCGGGACGGCCTGGTCGAGGGCAGGGTAGGGGTAGTTGCTCACGGTCGGCTCTCCGGGTCGGGATCTGTAGATGCTTCGTGGTCTCCGGTGGTCAGCGGCGCACGGCGGACTTCTTCGGCCGCCTCGCTGGGTTCACCGTGCCGTGTGCCGACGTGGGCTTCGGCGCGCAGCCGCTCCACCATATGCGGGTAGTGCAGTTCGAACGCCGGACGCTCCGACCGGATGCGGGGCAGTTCGGTGAAGTTGTGGCGCGGCGGCGGGCAGCTGGTGGCCCACTCCAGGGAGTTGCCGAAGCCCCATGGATCGTCGACGGTGACGACCTCGCCGTAGCGGTAGCTGCGGAAAACGTTCCACAGGAACGGCAGTGTCGAGACGCCGAGGACGAACGCGCCGGCGGTGGAGATGATGTTGAGCGTGGTGAAGCCGTCTGAGGGCAGGTAGTCGGCGTATCGGCGGGGCATGCCTTCGGCTCCGAGCCAGTGCTGCACCAAGAAGGTGAGGTGAAAGCCAATGAACGTCAGCCAGAAATGGATTTTGCCCAAGCGTTCGTCGAGCAGTCGTCCGGTCATCTTCGGGAACCAGAAGTAGATGCCGGCGTAGGTGGCGAACACGATCGTGCCGAACAGCACGTAGTGGAAGTGGGCGACCACGAAGTAGCTGTCGGAGAGTTGGAAGTCGATCGGCGGGCTGGCCAGGAGCACACCGGTGAGTCCGCCGAACAGGAAGGTGACCATGAAGCCGACCGAGAACAGCATCGGGGTTTCAAAGGTCATGTGGCCCCGCCACATTGTGCCGATCCAGTTGAAGAACTTCACGCCCGTGGGTACCGCGATCAGGAAGGTCATGAAGGAGAAGAACGGCAACAGCACGGCGCCAGTGACGTACATGTGGTGTGCCCACACCGCGACCGACAGGGCGGCGATGGCGAGGGTGGCGTAGACCAGTCCTGAGTACCCGAACAACGGTTTACGGCTGAAGACCGGGAAGATTTCGGAGACGATGCCGAAGAACGGCAGCGCGATGATGTACACCTCGGGGTGACCGAAGAACCAGAACATGTGCTGCCAGAGAATGGCGCCGCCGTTGGCCGGATCGAACAGATGCGCGCCGAACTGGCGGTCGACTTCGGCGCCGAGTAATGCCGCGGTGAGCAGCGGGAACACCAGCAAGATCAGCACACTGGTGACCAGGATGTTCCACGTGAAGATCGGCATACGGAACATCGTCATTCCCGGTGCGCGCAGACAGATGACCGTGGTGACCATGTTGACCGCGCCCAGGATGGTGCCCAGACCAGACACGGTCAGTCCGAGGAACCACATGTCGGAGCCGACGCCGGGTGAGTGGATGGCGTCGCTGAGCGGGGTGTAGGCGGTCCAGCCGAAGTCCGCGGCGCCACCTGGGGTGATGAAGCCGGCAATCGCGATGGTCGAACCGAAGACGAACAGCCAGAAACCCAGTGCGTTGAGCCGCGGGAAGGCGACGTCGGGAGCGCCGATCTGCAGGGGCAGTACGAAGTTGGCGAAGCCGATCACGATGGGGGTGGCATACATCAGCAGCATGATCGTGCCGTGCATGGTGAACAGCTGGTTGTACTGCTCGGTCGAGAGGAATTGCATGCCCGGCGTCGTGAGTTCTCCGCGCATCAGCAGCGCCATCAGTCCGCCGATGAGGAAGAACCCGAAGCACGCGACGATGTACATCATGCCGATCAGCTTGTGATCGGTCGTGGTCAGCATCGTGTAGATGAATGACCCTTTGGCCTTTCGCCGCTCGGGATAGGGCCGCGTGGCGACCACCTCGGGCGGGCGCGGGGACACCGCGGTCATGAGGCCTCCATCTGACTTGAAAAAATGGCGGCCCTGATCGAAGCAACACGCGCATCGTGCGTGCGACTTCCCGGGCCGTTACTACGGACTGTAGTCGATTAACTACTAGGTAGCATAGTTGATACTGGAATTCCGAGTCGCAACCGGGAGGCGACAGGACCGCGACGAAAGGTCGCCTCCCTCATTGAGATCGGCCCGACCGGTCCGCCGCGGCCGTGCGCCGCGCCCACCCTTACCGCCAGAGGTCTGCGCTTCCGGTGCCCGACGGTTCGTTGGGCGTGATAGTAGGTTCGGCGTCGCTGTCGGAGGGCAGACTGACGCCGCGTTCGGCGAGCCATCGCACCGGGTCGAGGGCGGCGCCGGATGCATCAGCAACCTCGAAGTGCAGATGAGGCCCGGTCGAGTTACCGCGATTGCCCACCGTGGCAATGGGTTGACCGACCGTGACCGGCGCTGCCGCGTCGATGAGATTGTCGTCGTTGTGGCCGTAGGTCGTGATTGTTCCGTCGGCATGCCGGATGCGTACCCACAACCCGAAGCCTTCAGCTGGCCCCGAGTTGATCACTTCGCCGTCGGTGACCGCGAAAATCGGTGCCCCCAGGTCGTTGCCGATGTCCATACCCTGATGGCCGCGGCCGTCACCGAAGGTGGAGGTCACTCGGCCGTTCGTGGGAGCGACCACCGACCCCGGCGACGGCGACGAATAGACGGGTGGACCAGCTGGTGCCGGGTGCGCAGCCGCGGGATCGTGGGGACGCATCTCGAAAGCCAGAAGCGCCAGCAGCCGCCCGATCGGCAGCGCGTCGACAATCAGTTCGGCGGCTGCTCGTCCCGCGCCGAGCACGGCGGCGAAGCATCCCACCGCAGTGATGGGATCCTCGGCTGGCACTGGCGGCTCGACTGGGCGCGCTCGATCGGCCAGACATGTGCTGACTGTTCGGATCTCGTCGGCGAGGGTTCCCATCGCCGGGCCGCCCAGTGTCGCCGAGATCGTCTCGGCGACCAGTTGGGCGAACTGCTGAGTCACGTGGGTGGCATCGGCGTCGGCTCGCGCTCGAGCGTCAATTGAGAAGCTCAGCAGAACCGCAGCAACGATTCCCGCGACCCCCAGTCTCAGACAGGGCCGTGGAGCGCCGCAGCGGCGGGTGAGGGACGACATAGGCATGCCAGCGAGACCTTCCGGAGACGGGCGCGACGCACTGACGTTCAGCACCACACGCCAGGTGCACATGAGGCCACGATCGGCAGCCCTCCGTTCGAACCATAGGCCCCACAGGTCACAGCAGTAACACGATCTGATTGAGTGCCCATCGCAATCGCGGGCCTCTACTACTAGGTGATGTAGTTGCGGATGCGCAGTGACTGCCAAGCCGGAAACTCGCCCTGAACACAGGGTAATTGCAGGTGAGCGCATCTCTTACACGAGGTGACGCCGCAAAATGCACGTCGCGAGAAGTGGGGTTCCGGTCGGTGGATGTCACAAAAACTATGGTCATGTTGACAATTCGAATGGTGATCTACCACGCTGCGTAGTAGATCAACGTCGAGGAGTGCTGGTGCAGCAGGGGAGAAGGGTATCCGCGGTGCGGGCGGCGGTCCTGGCGCTGATATGCGTGGTGCCGTGGGTAGCGTCGGGTTGTGGTAGCGCTGGCGACGACGCCGTTGCGCAGGGGGGAACCTTTCAGTTCGTCTCGCCCGGCGGGCAGACGGTCATCACCTACGATCCGCCCTCGAGCCGTCAGCGGATCGCTGACGTCTCCGGCCCTGACGTGGTGACCGACCAGACCATCGGACTCGACGACTTCGCAGGCAAAGTCGTCGTCATCAACGTCTGGGGTTCGTGGTGTGGACCCTGCCGGGGAGAAGCCGACGACCTCGAGCATGTCTACGCCCAGAACAAGGCCTCGGGAGTCGAGTTCCTCGGTATCAATCTGCGCGATAACCGGCAAGCGGCGAAGGACTTCATGATCGACAGAAAGGTCGCCTTTCCCTCGATCTACGACTTTGCCGGTCTGACCCTGGCTGCGCTGACCACCCCAACGTCGGTGGTGCCGACCACCATCGTGCTCGACCGCGACCACCGTCCGGCCGCGGTGTTCCTCAAGGCCATTACCGCCGACGAACTCGGGTCAACAGTTCAGCGAGTCCTCGCTGAGCCTGTGGCACAACCCCAATGACCCCGCAGTCGGTCGAAGTGCAGGCTGCGGTCGGCGAGACGTTTGCCGACCTCGTCGCCAGCGGTCCGCTCCTGCTGGCGCTGCTTGCGTGCGTGATCGCCGGGCTGGTGTCGTTCGCCTCACCGTGCGTGGTCCCCCTCGTTCCGGGGTATCTGTCGTATCTGGCTGGCGTGGTCGGCGCCGAGGCGCCTGCGGTGTCGGTGGGGGAGCCGAACAAGCGGGGTCGTTCGCGCGTGGCGCTCGCCGCAGGCCTGTTCGTCCTCGGTTTCACGGTGGTCTTCGTGGCAGCGACCGCCACCGTACTCGGAGTCACCACCACTTTCGTGGTGAATCGTGAAGTCCTCCAACGCATCGGCGGCGTGGTCACCATCATCATGGGCCTGGTGTTCATCGGGCTGGTGCCGGCACTGCAACAGGAACGACGGTTCGCCCCCCGCCGCGTCTCCAACATCGCCGGCGCTCCGCTGCTCGGCGGGGTCTTTGCACTCGGGTGGACCCCATGCCTAGGGCCCACGCTCGCGGCGGTCATTGCGACGGCCAGCGGCACCGAAGGTGCCACCGCAGCCAAGGGCGTCGCGCTGATCGTGGCGTACTGCGCGGGCCTTGGTATTCCTTTTGTCGTGCTTGCGTTTTCCTCGGCATGGGCGTTGCGCAGCCTCGGCTGGTTGCGGACCCACGCCCGCATGATCCAGATCGTCGGCGGCGCCATGATGATCGCGGTAGGTATCGCCTTGATCACCGGCCTGTGGGATCAATTCATCGTGTGGGTCCGCGACGCGTTCATCACCGATACCCAACTACCCATCTGACTACCCATCTGAGGCCTGTAGTGGCGGCGCCGGTTCGACGGACCCAACACCACCGGCTTCCGGTCACCGCACCGTCACGAGACCCAACACCACCGGCGTCACGCCGCCGACGTCGGGCCATCTCAGCACATCCCGATTCAGTCGTGACGTGATCCGCCGGTTCCGTTCCGCCCCGGTCTGTCATATAGTCACATGCGCATGTATTGATATATGTGGACAGCGTAGCTATCTGGGTGTGGATGAGAGGGAGTACGACGCATGGGAGCCGGACACAATCACGGACCAACCGACCCCGCATCCAGCGACTCGTCGCTGCGTGTCCGGTTGGCGATCGCGTTTGCTCTGACGGGGATCATTGTCGTGGCCCAGCTTGTCGGGTCGGTGATCACGGGAAGTCTGGCGCTACTGACCGACACCGCGCACGCCGCGACAGATGCGATCGGTTTAGCGGTCGCGCTCGTCGCAGCAACCGTGATGCACCGCCCGGTCAACAAAACCCGCACCTGGGGACTGCGGCGCATCGAGGTCATCGCCGCTCTGGGGCAGGCCTCGCTGCTGCTCGCTGTGGGCCTCTACGCTGCTGTCGAAGGCGTACGACGACTGTTCTCGCCACCCGAGGTGCCCTCGACCGAACTCCTGCTCTTCGGAGTCATCGGACTCGTGGCGAACATCGTCGCCATGCTCGTGCTCGCCTCGGGACGCGGCGCCAACTTCAACATGCGAGCGGCGTTTCTGGAGGTCCTCAACGACGCACTGGGATCGCTGGGTGTGATCGTCGCCGCAATCGTCATCGCTACCACCGGTTTCCAACAAGCTGACGCGCTGGCCGGGTTGTTCATCGCCGCGCTCATCGCACCCCGCGCCCTCAAACTCATGGCCGAGACGACGCGGGTGCTGATGGAATTCACCCCGAAAGGGATCGATCTCGACGACGTCAGGGCCCACATCCTCGAGATGGACCGTGTGCACGACGTGCACGACCTTCACGCATCGACGGTGGCCACGGGCCTACCGATCATCAGCGCTCACATTGTGGTCGATGACGACTGCTTCCAGGACGGCCACGCCCCCACCATGTTGGATGACATCCGGACCTGCGTGGCGACCCACTTCGCCATCTCCTTCGAGCATTCCACCTTCCAGCTCGAGACCAGCGCCCAGCGCCACCACGAGGAAGCGTTAGCCACCCATCACCCGTGAGGGATCACATCGGCGTCACACCACACCTGCGGTCTGCGCGAGTGCGGATCTCTGCTACGCGAGTCTGCCGTCTCGGGCCGGGCGCTGCCCCGGAGGTGTCACATCAGCGTCGACCAGTACCACCAGAAACGGTGGGCGATCAGGGCGATCACTGCCAGCACCCACACCAGCGGTACCACGGTGTGCACCGTGAGGATCGCATCGAGGGCTCGGCGCGCTGTCCCGGGTGGGCAGAAATGGTCGGCATTGCGCAGGCTCACATACCAAAAGGCAACCACGACAACCACCCACACGGCCATGCAGTACGGACAGAGCGCGTTGATTCGGTACAGGCTCTGGAAGATCAGCCAATGGACGAACACCACCGCACCCGTCAACCCACTCTGCAGCCCGATCATGACCCAGGTGGGCGGCCGGCTCCCCATCAGGACCGCGACAGCAATCAGCGCGGAGAAGCCGGCAATTCCGATCAGTGAGTTGGGAAACCCGAAGACGACCGCCTGGGGGGTGTCCATCACCGATCCGCAATTGACGATCGGGTTGATACTGCAGGTCGGTGTGTACGCCGGATCGGTTGCCAGTTCGAACTTTTCAACCGTCAGCGTGAACGCAGCGATGAGCCCGATACTTCCGCAGACCGCAAGGATCCACGCGAGCAGTCGCGGAGACACTGGGAATCGTGTAGCTGCCGCCGTGGGCGAGGATGGCGAGGCCTGGCGGGGTGGTGGTGGGACGGTCACTGGCGTAGTGCGGATTCGAGCGCCGAGCTCAGATCGTCATAGCTCTCGGGTTTGATGAGTTCGTCGTTGATGAAGAAGGTGGGTGTGCCGGTGACACCTAGCGCTTTGCCGTCAGCGACATCGCGGTCGATGAGTTCGCGGGTGGCCTGCGAGTTGTAGTCGGCGGCGAATCGATCCATGTCCAGACCGAGCTCCTGGGCATAGGAGAAGAACAGATCGTCCAGCGGTACCCGCTGCTCACCCCAGCTGCGTTGGGTGTCGAACATCTTGCGGTACATCGGTTCGAACTGACCTTGCTCGGCCGCGGCGGCAACGGCGCGTGCTGCGCGGTCAGCGTTGAAATGTCCGGGGAGCGGGAAGTAGCGGACCACGAAAGTGACCTGATCGCCGTATGTTTGGCGAAGCTGCTCCACCGCCGGGTATGCCGCCCCGCACCCTTCACATTCGAAGTCCAGGAATTCCACGAATGTTGCCTTGGACTCGGTCGGAGTCGATAGACGTGGGGAATCATCCCGTACCGTCATGCTCGCCTGGGCGGCAGCCTGTTCGCTGTCACCGGCCCGGGACACCACGAACACCACTGTCAGCGCCAGGCAGAACACGAACACCACGGCGAGTGAGATCTTGACGGTGCGGCTCACCGGGGCACCCTTGACTCGAGTCGAACCTTTAGCGCTTGACCTGCCACGATGTTCACTCCCGTCGAACTACTACTACTACGTTAGCTAGTAGTTTACAGGCGCGCGGCCCCGGCCGGGCGACCGCGGGCGGATCGGTGCGCTCGACAAACTTCGGTGAGGGGTGCGGTGCGCGGTGGTGGGTTTTTCGGATAGTCGACGTGCCGGCGCGTCGTTTCTGCCGATGCGTCAGCCTGTGTTGCGCGGCGCAGCTGCCGTCGGCGCCGGCGGCATGCTGTACGTGAGTTTCCCTCCGCGTCAGCTGTGGTTCCTCGCCCCGTTGGCTATCGCGGTTCTGGTGGTGACGCTGCGGGGGCGGTCGTTGTGGGCGGCATCCGGCTATGGCTATCTGGCTGGGCTGGGGTTTTTCGTGCCGTTGCTGCCGTGGGTCGGTATCTATGTGGGTGCGGTGCCGTGGCTGGTCTTGGCAGCAGTCCAGGCGGTGGCGTTCGGGATCTTCGGGGCGTTGGCAGCGGCACTGGGCAGATGGCGCGGCGCGCCGGTGTGGTTGGCAGGCGCCTGGGTGGCAGTCGAAGCTGTTCGTTCCCGGATACCGTTTGGCGGTTTCCCCTGGGGCCGAATCGCATTCGGCCAACCGGAGGGGCTTCTACTGCCGTTGGCGGCGCTGGCCGGCGCGCCGGGGTTGTCGTTCGTTGTGGTGCTGCTCGGCGCGGCCCTGGCCGCGGCGGCGGGGGCTGTGGTCCGCCGGCAGCCTCAGACGTTGGCCGGGCCTGCGGCCACGGTTGCTGTGATTGGACTGCTGGTGTGGATGATGACGCCCGCGGGGGGAGGCGATGACGCGGGGGAGCGGTCGGTGACGGTGGCGGTGGTGCAGGGCAATGTGCCGCGGCTGGGGTTGGATTTCAATGCTCAGCGACGCGCAGTGCTCGACAATCATGTCCAGCGCACCCTCGATCTGGCCGAGGAGATCCGCTCTGGGCGGGTCGTGCGTCCCGATGTGGTGGTGTGGCCGGAGAACTCATCCGATATCGACCCGTTCGGGAACCGCGATGCTGCGGCGCAGATTGATCGTGCCGCGCGGGCGATCGGGGTGCCGATCCTGGTGGGAGCGGTGATCGCCGGGAGCAACGGCACGTCCCGCAACACGTCGGTGGTGTGGGATCCGGTTACCGGGCCTGGTCAGGAGCACAACAAACGTCAGCTGGTGCCGTTCGGGGAGTACTTGCCGTTGCGGCAACTGATGACACAGCTGTCCTCCTACGCCAGCCGGGCCGGGAACTTCGTTCCAGGCGCAGGCAATGGCGTTGTCGATCTTGCAGGTGTACCGGTGGCGGTGGCGACCTGCTACGAAGTCGCGTTCGACGATCTGGTGACCGAATCGGTGCGCGCCGGTGCGCAACTGATCGCCGTGCCGACCAACAACGCGACGTTCGGGCGCACCGAGATGACCTACCAGCAACTCGCGATGTCGCGGGTGCGGGCAGTCGAGCACGATCGGGCGGTGGTCATCGCAGCAACCAGTGGGGTGAGCGCGGTCATCGAACCTGATGGGACCGTTGCACAACGCACAGCGCTGTTCACCCCCGATGTCCTCATCGCGCGGGTGCCGCTGAGGACAACGACGACTCTGGCGACGCGGATCGGAGCAGCAGGAGAAGTGATTTGTGCTGCCGCGGTCCTGGCGGCACTGGTTGTCCGCACGTGGAGATCACGCCAACGCACCTGACGCGGCGTGGTTGTGCTCAGTGGCGTTCGCGATGTGGCGTTGGCGAGCTACTCGATGTGTCATCGGCGTCATCCGGCGGGCTCGAACAGCAGCTGCACCCTGGTTCTGTTGTGGCAGAACAGCTGTTGCTGGTCGCTGCGCCTCGTGATCGGGGAGTCGGCAGCAGGGGCACCTCGGGCACCGGCCGTGGTTGATCGGTGGTGGCCGATACCGGGGCGCAGCAGGCGTCGCCTGTGTCGTGGTAGGCCGCCACCGAGATGTTGAGCCTGCCGGGGGTTACCCGGGGCACGGCAGCGGTGCCTGGCAGTGCTTTCGTCCGGGCGGCACGAATCGCGTTGGCGATCACCAGTACTTCTGCGAGTTCGTGGACGAAGACCACTGTGGCCAGACCGAGGACGCCCGTGGCGGCCAGCGGAATCAGAACACCGATGATGGCCAGAGAGAATCCTATGTTCTGCAGCATGATTCGGCGTGCGCGCCGAGCGTGGGACAGCACTTGCGGGAGATGGCGGAGATCTTCGCCCATCAACGCCACATCGGCGGTTTCGATAGCGACGTCGGTACCCATCGCTCCCATCGCGATTCCGACATCGGCGGTGGCCAACGCTGGGGCGTCGTTGACGCCGTCGCCGACCATGGCGATCGCCCGCCCGCGCGCCAGCGTGGGCAGCAAGTCGGCTTTGTCTTCGGGGAGCAGTTCGGAATGGACGGTGCTGATTCCGGCCGCAGTGGCCAAGGCATGTGCGGTGCGGTCGTTGTCCCCGGTCAGCATGACCGAGTCGACACCCAGCGCCGTCAGCTGAGCGACCGTTTCGGCGGCCTCGGGGCGAAGCTCATCGCGGACCGCGATCGCGGCGACGACCGTGCCATCGCGTTCGATCAGCACGACGGTGGCACCGTCGCTCTGCAACCGGGTGACGTCTGCGGCGAGCGCCCCAGGATCAAGCCACCCGGGTTTGCCCAGTCGCAATTGCTGTCCGCGAATCTGGCCGGTGAGTCCGTGACCGGCGATCGCGGTGACGTCCTCGGCAGGTGAGCCCAGAGCAGGTGCGGCCGCGAGAATCGCACTCGCCAACGGGTGCTCGCTGCGTGCCTCGAGCGCGGCGGCATAGGACAACGCGTCCTCGCGGGTGATCTCGGGTGTGGCCACCACGGCGATGACCTCCGGAGTGCCGCGGGTCAAGGTGCCGGTCTTGTCCAGCGCGACGACGCGAACCCGTCCCAACTCCTCCAGGGCAGCACCGCCTTTGACCAATGCACCATGGCGGCTGGCGGCGCCGATCGCGGCGACCACCGTCAGCGGCACCGCGATCGCCAACGCACACGGGGACGCAGCAACGAGGACCACCAGGCCGCGTTCGAGCCACACCAGGGGATCACCGAGTAGCGCACCGATACCTGCCACGAGCGCCGCGAGCACCATGATGGCCGGGACCAGGGGGCGGGCGATACGGTCGGCGAGACGTTGGCCGGCGCCTTTGCGTTCCTGCGCTTGCTCGACGATGTGAACGATGCGGGCCAGGGAACTATCCGCGGCGCGGGCGGTCACGCGGACTTCGATCGCACCGCCACCGTTGATCGCGCCGGCGTAGAGCGAGTCACCCGGACCCGCCTCCACCGGAACAGATTCGCCGGTGATCGCCGACACGTCCACGCTGGTTGTGCCCGCTGTGATCGTTCCGTCGGTGGCCGCGCGCTCACCGGGACGCACCACCATCACATCGCCGATGATCAACTCATCCGGTGACACGGTGATCTCACGTCCCTCACGAATCACCGAAGCAGTGGGCGGAACCAGCGCGAGCAGCGACCGCAGCCCTCGCCGAGTTTTGGTGACCGCGTAATGCTCGAGTCCTTCAGCGACCGAGAACAAGATTCCGAGTAGCGCGGCCTCGGGTATTTGACCCAGCGCCACAGCCCCGATCGCGGCGATCGTCATCAGCGTTCCGACACCGATACGCCCGTGGCGCAGCGACCGCAGCGTCGATGGCACGAACGTTGAGGCCGCAACGACAACCGCGATCAGTTCCACGACGATGCCCGCGGTCTCTGATAGAGAGCCTCCGATGATCCAGCCGAGCGCGAGGAACACTGCTGCTGCGGCGGCGAAACGCAGCTCGCGCACCTGCCACAACCGAACCGGGCCCTGATCGACCTCAGCCTCGAGGTCGGCGGAATCGGAGGGTCCGCAGCATGCGTCAGCCATGAGCATGTCCCTGCACTGTGGCCGCCGACGGTGTCGTCGTGGCTGCGGTGGAGAGTCCTGCAATCGCTAGGACCGCTGTCACGAGAGCGTGGCCGGAGGGGGTCAACGCATACATCACCAACCGTCCGTGGCGGCGCCCGGTCACCAGTCCGGCACCCTTGAGTAGGCGCAGATGGTGCGAGACGAGGTTCTGCGCCAGGCCTACCACCCACGCGAGGTCGCAGACACAGAGTTCGTCCGCCGACAGCAACGCCGTTGCCACTCGCAGCCGGGTCGGATCACCGAGTGCACGAGCTCCGGTGGCGGCACGGTCGATTGCGGTCACATCGGGTAACGCAGTCCGGATATCTTCTGCGTGCGGCAGATCGAGACACAGCAGATCGCACGTGTCCACCGACTCCTGAGTCATATCAACATCCTTACGTTCATTGATATGAACTATGTTAGGCATGCCGGTACGGATATCTCAACACCCGTCGATATGTCGAGAGGAGTCGACACGCTCTCGAGCCAGGGGGCGGGGCGCTTAGGTGTCGGTGTTGCCCTTCTTCCACTGTGACCACGGGATGTTCCAGTCGCCGAGTCCATCGACTCCCGACAGTGTGTCGGCGTTGGTGTTCTTGACCGTGACGGGGTCACCGCGCAGGGTGTTCTTCACGAGCCATTCCGCGTCTGCGGGACTCAGGTTTGGGCAACCGTTGCTGACGTTGCTGTTGCCTTGGGCCGACATCGACCACGGTGCGCCGTGCATGTAGATGCCGCTGTAGGACATCTGCACCGCCCATTGAACGGGTGTGCGGTATCCCGCTGCGGACTCGACAGGCACTCCGTAGGTCGACGAGTCCATGATGATGTGCTCGACGCGATCTCCGATCATGTAGATGCCGCGGGGCGTCGGAGTGCTGTCTTTGCCGAACGAGGTCGGCATGGTGCGGATGACCTTGCCGTCTCGTTTGACGACGATTGTTTTGGTGTTGTCGTCGGCGACGATTTCCTGAGCTCTGCCAATGGTGAAGTCATAGGACAAGTTCTCGTCGCCGTAGAGCCCGTCGCCGAGGTTGACTCCGTAAATGTTGACGGCGACACTGACTTTGGTGCCCGGTGTCCAGAAGCGTTCGGGCCTCCACCGGACCTCGGAGTCGCTGATCCAATAGAACGCACCCTGCATCTGGGGGTCAGACGACACGGTGATCGCCGCCTGTGCCTTCTTTCGGTCGGGGATGGGATCGGCGAACCGCACGCCGATCGTGTGGGCGATCCCGACGGTTTTCTCGCCGAGGATGGCCGCGCTGGTCAACGATTCCGGCGAGGTCGTGGTGAAACGCTGCGAGACGACCGATCGACCGCCCACGCCCACGGCCTCGGCTTGAACCACGTATCGCTTCGAATACCCCAGGGGCTGGGTGCTTGTCCACGTTGAGCCGTCCTCGCTCAGGGAGCCCGCCAAGGGACGGCCGCTGGCTGTGGGAATACGGACGTTAGTCAACGCGCCGCGACTGGCCGTGACAACAATAGGAAGCCCAGGTTCGACAACCGCGTTGGGCGCAAGTCGCCCGCCACCTTCAGTGGCCACAGCGATGGAAGGTTGTGTGATGTCGGCGAAGCTGTCAACGGCCTGAATCTCATTGCTGAAGGCGGCACCTCCGGTCGAGCTGCACGAGGTCAACACCATCACCACCGCCGTCAGCGTTGCGAGCATCAGCAGTCGCGGAATACCGACTCGGACCGACCCGCGACATTCACGAGAGCCCGAGCACTGCGGCTGCCCACCGTGAGTCGATCGGCGATCACATAGCTCTTCGGTAGCTCGAGTCCCTCTTACGCGGCCCATCGATTGTCGAACCCTCCCACTCGGCGCTGGACTAGGTTTACTAACCACGATAGTAGTTGAAGGCTGTGCGCTCCTTTACCCACTGCACCGCGTGAGAGAAGGTTCGAAACGTCTCGTGGTGGGCGACCGCCGAGCCACCACATCGACCTCACTATTGCCGTGTGGCGACACCCAACAGGTAGTCGCCGCCGATGCGTGTTCGCCACCGCTCGCCGACGTCGAGACCGTGGCGGGACAACTCGTGCAGGAACTCACCGGCAGTGAACCGATCCTCGCTCGGATGGTCAAACAGCACTTGGTAGGTCGGCCGAGCAAGGGCGGTCGCGGTGACCTCGTCAAAGAAGAACCGCCCACCCGGTTTGAGTACGCGGGCCACCTCGTCCAAGGCTTCCCGCCAGTTCGGGATGTGGTGAATGATCGCGAAGTCGAAGACTGCGTCATAAGTACCGTTCTGCCCACCGCCGACGTCGTGAAATGCTGAACGCAGGTCCGTTGCGCTACCTCGGGCGAGGTGTGCCCTGCCGGTGTGTCGGCGTAGGCGGTGGCGAGCGCGAGAAATCATCGCCGGATCGAGGTCTACCGCGTCGACGCGCGCGGCGCCGAACTCGTCGAGGATCAGCCGGGTGCCGTAACCCGACCCGCACCCCAGCTCAGCAACGCGCGCTCCCGGGGTCCGTCCGCCCAACGCAGTCAAGACACGCGCCTCGTAGCGCTGCAGCCACCGCCGGGGCGGCGAGTTCACCAGGACAGTCTCCATGCGGTTCATCAACATTGTTGACCACCCTCCCTCATCATCGGCGGAGACCGCTTATTATCGTCTGGTGACGATCAATAGCATGGATGGGTGTCGCACGTCGAGAGCCGGAACGAATGTGGACGCGGCGGTGGCGTTGTTTCACAGCCTGTCCGATAGCACCCGATTGGCGATTGTGCGTCGTCTTGCCGGTGGGGAGGTCAGGGTCGCCGACCTGGTAGGGGAGTTGGGTTTGGCGCAGTCGACAGTGTCGGCGCATGTGGCATGCCTTCGCGACTGCGGGCTAGTTGAGGGACGCCCACAGGGTAGGCAGGTGTTCTACCGCCTCACTCGGCCCGAGTTGATGGACCTGCTGGCCTCGGCGGAGACCCTGCTGGCGGCCACCGGTAGCGCGGTAGCGCTGTGCCCGAACTATGCCGGCGACGCCGCCGCAGCGTCAGCGAGTTCTACCCCGGCTGGAGCCTTGACGTGACCGACGCGCCGCCGGCAGTGACGAAAACACTCCACCCCCGAGGCGTTCTCATGGCCCTGGTTGTCGTGGTGACGTTCGTCGGGCTGGCAGTCAACTCCTTCGTTGTCAGCCGACTCACCGAGGGCAGTGCGGCCGATCTGGGAGTGCTCCAGTTGCGGTTAGCGTTCAACCCCGGTGTTGCATTCAGCCTCGGTGATCAGCTGCCCAGCTGGGCCATACTCGCCGTGGCCGGGTTCATCACCCTCGCACTGGCCGGCTACGCAGTGCACGTCGCACCCGACGCGGGGGTCGCCGGTCGGATCGGATTTGCCGCGGTCCTCGGCGGCGCACTCACCAACCTGATCGACCGCGCCGCCGACGGTGTCGTCACCGACTACTTCCATACCGGCTGGTTCCCCACGTTCAACCTCGCGGACACATTCATCACCATCGGCGTCGTCCTGATCGTGCTAGATGTGTTGCGGCAAGAATGGTCAGCTTCGCGCGACGCCTAGGGGATCGAACCGTCGCGCGAACTCGCTTAACCGGTGACCGTCAGGTAAATCAAGGCGACGTTGAGCACGATGATGACCGCTGCAGTAAGCCAGGCCAGCGAAGTGGTGAGTCGATTGTTCACATCCTCGCCCATCAGCATCCTGTCGCTGGTGAAACGCACTAACGGAACCAGTGCGAAGGGAATGCCGAAGGACAGAACGACCTGCGAGACGATCAGAGCTCGGCTGGGATCAATTCCGATGGCCAACACTGTGATGGCAGGTATCAGGGTGATCAGGCGTCGGAGTATGAGCGGGATCCTGCGCTGCAACAGCCCGTCCATGATCATCGCGCCGGCGTACGCCCCGACCGAGGTTGATGCCAGCCCCGAGGCAAGAAGCCCCAGCGCGAACAGCAACGCCACCACTTGCCCCAAGGTGTCGGCGACCGCCGCATGCGCTCCGTCGATCGAATCGACCCCTTCACGGCCACGCAAAGTGGTTGCTGCCACCAGCAGCATGGACAGGTTGACCGCGCCCGCCAGCAGCATCGCCAGACCGACATCGATCTTCGTCACACGCAACAGCCGCGACCGGACCGGCCCCTCCGGTTGATGGCCGTGTCGATCCCGCACCAAACCTGAATGCAGATACACCGCGTGAGGCATCACCGTCGCACCCAACATGGCGGCCGCGATCAGCACGCTTTCCGTGCCATCGAACCGCGGCAAGAGGCCCCCCACGACAGCCCCGGGGGGAGGTGGTGCCACGACGGTGCTTGTCAGAAAACCGATGGCAATAACAGCCAGCAAGCCAATGATCACCCGCTCGAACGGTTGCTGCCCTCTGCGGTCTTGGACAAGAAGTAAGACCATCGACACCGAACCTGTGATGACGCCACCGATGAGCAACGGCAGGTCGAAGAGCAGATTCAGCGCGATAGCTCCGCCCACCACTTCGGCGAGATCGGTTGCCATAGCGACAATCTCAGCCTGCACCCAGTAGGAGAGCCTGGCGGTCCGCGACGCGCGCAGACGCACCGTCTCCGGCAATGACCTGCCCGTGACCACCCCCAGCTTGGCAGAAAGGAACTGCACCAACCCCGCCATCACGTTCGCAACCACGATCACCCACACGAGGAGGTAGCCGAACTGGGCGCCGGCGCTGATATTGGACGCGACATTGCCGGGATCAACGTAGGCGATGGCCGCGACGAAGGCCGGACCAAGCAGTAGCGACCCCGACCGAGCTCGCGCGAGCCGCGGACGAGCCGAAGCCATGACCTCTCGCATTGCCGCCCCTCAATAGCAAATTTCGGTCTACCGAATAAAACTATTCGATACACCGTAGTTGATGGGGCGGCACATGACGAGACCCGAGGAACTTGGGTGGTGTCGACGGCTCGTAAGTGCGAGCGCGCCGCAGCGGGGCGCATCACCGCTTGTCATCTGCGTACCGAAATACTACGCTACGTAGTATTTCGGTGTGGGCAGGAAGAGCAGGTGAGACCCGGATGGCGATGCGGGCGAGGAAATCCCGGCGGCCGATGGTGCTGGGAGTCGACTGGCAGACAGCTGCGGATCACGTCGCCGACCGCGCACTTCGTTCTCTCGCGAGTGATGACGACTTCCAGGGTGCGGCGTTACCCATACGACGACGATGATGCACACCGGCAGCATCGAAGCGCCGACGCCGCGACGACCACGCCGCCGGCTTAGCCCCCTACTCAGATTGTGGCGTTCGCTGACGTCGATGAAAACAGCACTCATGCTGCTGTTCCTGTTGGCCGCGGCGGCAATCCCGGGCGCTCTGCTGCCGCAGCGCCCACTCAACGAACAGAAAACAACCCAGTACATTGCCGACCGCGGCGCCCTCGGCACGTGGATGGACAGACTGCAGCTCTTCGACGTCTTCGCCAGCTCGTGGTTCACCGCGATCTATGTCCTGCTGTTCGTGTCGCTTGTGGGATGCCTCACTCCCCGCATCCTCGAGCATCTGCGCGCGGTGCGAGCCCGTCCAGTTCCCGCGCCGCGCAACCTCACCCGCCTGCCGCGGCATTTCGAGGACACCGTAGAAGGAACACCCGAAGAGGTTGCTGCCCTCATCAACGCCAACCTCCGGGGCTGGCGCCGAGCCACCACCACACGACCAGCGACTACGCACCGACCCACCGCAGCCGTAGAGATCTCGGCAGAAAAGGGTTACCTCCGCGAGTGGGGCAACCTCGTGTTCCACTTCGCTCTAATCGCCTTGCTGATATCGATCGCGGCCGACAAACTCTACGGCTACGAAGGCACCCGTAGTCTCGTCGCCGATGGCACACAAGGGTTGTGCAACACCTCGACCGCGGTTTATGACTCATTCCGCGCAGGCAGCCTCGTCGATGGCACCGATCTCTCACCATTCTGTGTCCGCGTCGAGGGCTTCGATGCCCGGTTCCTGCCGAGCGGTCAGCCCGACATGTACGAAGCCGACGTCACCTACACCGGGGACGTGCGACAGTCCGATCCCGATACGTGGAGCACTGCACGCGTCCGAGTGAACGAACCGCTGCGAGTAGCTGGCGACCGCGTCTATGTCCTCGGCAACGGCTTCGCACCGACGTTCACTGTGACGTTCCCCAACGGTGAGCAACGCACTCAGACAGTGCTGTTCATTCCCGACAACTTGCAGACGATGCTGTCCTCCGGCGCGGCCCGTTTCGATACCCCAGCCGGCCTCTACCCCGACGCAGACGAACGTCGCAATCGACAGATCGCGATCGAGGGCCTATTCGCGCCCACCGCAGCATTCCAAGGAACCCTGCTCACCTCATCGTTTCCCGTGCCGAATGATCCGTATGTGGCGATCAGGATCTACCAAGGCGACACCGGACTGGATACCGGTCGCCCGCAGAATGCGTACTCCTTGAACCGGGCGCTCATCGAGCAGGGTCGGCTCCAGCAGCGGGCACAGGTCAATCTCAGCCCGGGACAGACTCACACCATCGCCGATGGCACCGTGGTGCGCTTTGACGGGTATGAACGCTTCGTGTCCATGCAGGTATCACACGGGCCGGCACAGAACTGGGTTCTGTTGTCGGCGACCGTGATGCTGGCTGGGTTACTTGTATCTCTACTTGTCCGGCGTCGCCGAATCTGGGTGCGGCTAGTGCCCGTCGGAGTCGACGGCCAACGACGCACCGCAGTAACAATCGCAGGTCTGGCCCGCACCGATCAGGCCGGGTGGGGCGAAGACTTCGACCAGCAGGCGCGGCGATGGCTGACCCAGCCAGGGCCGAAAAAACGCCGACCACGGCGCACATCAGCCATGAGATCTCACATCCGTACAGATCTCATCTCATGAACCGCCCCCGCTGCAGGACGCGGCACCGAACCAACTGTCACGTCACAATCCATCCCGATCGCATTCACGCCACACGGAGGCCCATAGACCATGCGCAGAAACACTTCTCACGGCGCCACCACCACGCCGGCCTCTTCGGCCAGATCTCTCATCGCCATCGCGCTGCTGTACAACATCGCGCGCCTAGCGCTCGCTGCGGTGCTATGTGGACTGATCCTATTGGTCGCCTACCTGATTGACGTGGACGTCCCGTTCTTCGTAGCCGTCGTGCTCGCCGTGATTCTCAGTAGTCCAGTCTCGATGATCGTCCTCAAACCCCTACGAAGTCGTATCAATCACCGGGCCGAGGCAATGGACTCCCGCCGAGCGGCCAAAAAGGGACTCGCCAGACCGGACGCGACATGAGTTGGTACCAGACCAGAAAACATAATCAGCCAAGCCCGACTGTCCTGCCGAACATGCAGTGCAGTCTGCCGGATCGGTGAAACCAACGCAGATCACCCTCGATGAACCACAACCACCCGCACGCCGTTCCTCTCAATCGATCGGGGGTAGGCGCCCAACTGTGTGGCCGCCGAACCGACTACTGCGCCCGAGGAATTGGGCGTACCCAGTCCCGCCTCTAGCTCGCGACACCTGTGCGGGACCACTCGTCGTCACACCTCCCGCGCCGATACGGCGGGTCATCCAACGACGTAGACCCCCCGGGTTCTCAGCCACTGTGCAGGATCGAGTTTGGGTCCGTCTTGCTGCCAGACCTCGTAGTGCAGGTGCGGGCCGGTGGAGTAGCCGCGGTTTCCTACCGTTGCGATCTGCTCGCCGGCCAAGACTCGCTGCCCGACGCTCACCAGTGTCTCGTTGATGTGCCCGTACACGCCGATCGTGCCGTCGTCTTGCAGCACTCGTATCCACAGCCCGAAGCCATCAGCCGGACCGGATTCGATGATCTGCCCGTCGCTGGTCGAGACCACCGGTGTGCCAATCGAGTTGGCGATATCGAGGCCATAATGCGTGGTACTCCATCGCGCTCCGTAACTTGAGGTCACGGTGCCGTAGGTCGGTGCCGCCGACCGCGGCCGTTGTGGCACCGGGGGTTCAGACGGCCGCGCGCGATCTGGCTGTGCCAGTTCTCGCATAACCGAGGTCAGCTCATCGCGTGACGATGCCCGTGCCGACGTGCGGCTTCGCTGTTCGGCCACCGATCCGACGGTTACAGATCGTGGGGCTGCTGCGGACTGGACGTCGACGGGCACGCCAGCCTGAGTCAGGGGAGTGACCGTCAGGTCGTGTCGATCGGCGAGCGCAGTGGCCGCAGTCCCGCCGGCAGCGCATAGAACCACCGCGGCCAGGAGTGATCCACCCAACCCGGCCGCAGCCGCCGACCGAGTTGAGGTGCCCGAGACCTCCTCGCCGTCAAGCACCTCGAGAAAGCCTGACTGAGCTTGCTCGCTGGACTGAGGTTCAACGACACACAACGCCCGCTCCCACGGTGCGGTAGGCGCTGCCGAAGGATGCCTGCCGAGGTCGAGCGGGCGCTGTGAGCGACGCGGCCCGAAAACTCGATGGCCAGGCCCGGCTTGGCGGGGCAAGGCAGTACGCGAGCGCGCAGTGTATGGACGGCCACTGCGTGGTGGGTATGACGGCGACGCCTCGGGCGCCGTCGTCGATCGCGCACGCGGCGAGTAGGAGGGCACTGGGGCGCCCGAGAAGATGGGCCGCCGCGTGAACCCGGCCGACACCTCGGGTGGGACAGGCATTCGGTGTCGCCCGGCCGCATGCACGATGCGTGAATGCTCGAGCCCCGGGAGTCCGGGGGTGAGGCTCGCCGATGCGTCGCGCCGGAACGCAGGGATGCCAGCGGAGGGTGGGCTGGGATCAGCTTTGCGATGCCGTGCCAAGGGGAGTCCTTCAGTCCAAAGCGTCAGTCCGGATGGAAACAGTTCGATATCGAACGAGCCACAGCCAGGTTACTACTATCCAGGTTAGTTTCTCCGCGTTGGCCCCAGGATCACCCCGTACGCGCTGCGCAGCTCCGGTGGTGCGCCCGGTTGACCAGCAATATCGTCGTGGCCGACGACGGGTTGGCGTCATGCGTGCACGAGTTCTCGCCTGGGCTGCTGCGTCGGCAACGAAGCCGTCCGGCTCTCGTAACGGTCACCATAGATCGAACCGACTGGTGGCTTGGCTGACAGCCCCTGTCGCCGACAGCCTCCACTCGACGATCACCCGCCAGAGAGCGTGACGGTGATCGTGGCATGATCGGCCGCATGCGTGGACTGCTACGAGCACTCGGGTGGGGTGCGGTCCTCGCCGCTGCTGCCGGTGTTGCTGCCCACTATTCTGGCCTGGTCAGCAATTTCGCTTCCCGGGTAGCGGCGTTCACGCCGGTGCTGATCATCGTCGGTGTCCTCGGTCTGATGCTGCTGCTCGCCGCGCGCGCCTGGCTTTCCGCGGCGGGAGCTGTGCTCGTCATCGCCGTAGGCGTGACGGCGCAGGCCCCACTGTATCGGGGGGTCGACGAACAGGTCTCGGACTCGGACCTTACCGTGATGCAGGCCAATATCTATCTCGGGCAAGCTGATCCGGACGCGCTAGTGTCGCGGGTGCGCGACTCAGGCGTTGACGTCCTCACGATAGTCGAGCTGACGCCTGAGGCGGTGGGAGCCCTCGAGCGCGCCGGGTTGCGCCAAGCCTTGCCGTTCGCGTTTCTCCGTCCCCGAGACGGTGGAGGTGGAGCTGGCATCTATGCGCGGGCCCCGCTGACCGACGGGCAACTCCTGCGGGGATTCGAACTGTCGAACCTTCGCGCGCGACTGCTGCTTCCGAACCGCTCGCCCATCTCGATCTATGCACTGCACCCGTTGCCGCCGTATCCCGAACCGTCGTGGCGCTGGGATGCCGAGCTCCGCGAGTTGCGCTCGATCCTCTTCGCCGACACAGATCCACTGATCATCGGCGCCGATGCGAACTCGACCTACGACCACCGCTCCTTCCGGCAGCTACTGTCTGGACCCTCGAATTCGCCCCAACTGACCGACGCCGCCGAGCATCTCGGATCGGGCGTCGTCGCGACCTATCCTGCCGGCCGGCCCTACCCGTCGCTGCTTGCGCTCGACCGGGTGCTGACACGCAATGGCCCGACACCGACATCGTTCCGGCGGATCGATCTGCCGGGCTCCGACCATCACGGGGTGCTCGCGCGCATCCGGCTCAGCGAAGGATGACGTCCCCGAGTAATCTCGAACCATCGGAACACCTCGGTTCGTGACCGACAGCCTTATGTCATCAACTCGATCGAGCCTGGCAAGCTATCTCCCCCAACGATTTCCATATGCCACCACTGGCTACTTAATGATTCAGCCGGGCGGCGCCGGTGAGGGTGGAGGTGGGTTGCGGTCGCCGGGTTGGGGTATCGGGAAGGTCATCGACGGGCTCGGTGGGTCCGGTGGTGCGAGCCGGTTTTGGGGGTTGGCTCGCAACGCGGCCTCAGCCGCGGCTAGGGGCGCTGAGGCTCTGTCGCGGGCTTGTTGTTCGGTCACCGGTTTGCGGCCGTCGACAGGGATGAGGGTGTACCACTTCTCGGACTCGAGGTAGCGGGTGGCGAACAGGTACCACTGGCCGACCTTGAGGGGTGTGTCGCCGTCGACGGAAATGTAGACACCGTCCTTGCTCCGCCTTGCTGGTTGACTACTACGCTCTCGGGGACTTCGCCCTTGATCGCTGTTTTGGTGAGCACGCTGTACTGAGTTTCGGGGAGCGGCCCGAGTGCCTTGGTGCCAGCAGCTGATTCGACACGGCCGGTGAAGACGTGTGTGGAGATCGCCACCAGATTACGTAAGTCAGAGGTGTCAGTGAATGAGTCCGCATGGGCGGTTGAGGTGGCCGTGGCCGATTCGAGGGGTGGGATGCCCTCATCGACGGTTTGTTCGCCGCACGCGGTCAGGGTGGCAGCGGCGAAGATGCCGGCGATGCCGAGCGTGAGGGCCGCCGGTCGTGTTGCTCGGTGGTGGGTCATCAGAGTCCCCACTTGTTGCGGTACAGGCCGCGGGTGAGGCCGGTGGGTGTGTAGGACGTTCCGCGGGCCCCGTCATTATCTGCCATCAGGTCGTTGGAGCAGGTGTGGAACAGCCCCAGTTCGTGCCCGACCTCAGTCCAAGTTATGTCACTTTCTAGCAAAAGTGCCTGTCCCCCAGCTGGTTTTAAAGTGCCGATAAGATACATTATGTCAACTAAACCCAACAGTCCCATTGGTGAAACCACCCGCGCCGATCACCCACTACTGCTGTCGGGTGACGATGCAATTGAGACTTTGCCACCCTAGATGAGACCCGGTGACACCAACTTAGGACTTCGAACTCGCCGACTGGCAAGAATCCACGCCGAACTCTCACATCGGCTGTCACTGAGGACCCTTCGCCGCCACGAAACCAACGGAATCTCAGTTCAGATGGCAGCGAACTACGCAAGCTGGTTGCCACCCGCAATACGCGGGTCAATGACTCTCAAGTAGCTGTCACCACTCCCAACTGCCGTGTCATCGGACACTCGTCGTTCCCGGGTAGCGCCGAGTTCGGCGCGATGATGGAATATCGTGCCGGCCATGACCACGGATGACTGGTTGGCCGACACCCGAACCTCTTATGACACGCCAAACAACGCGGTGCCCTCTACGAGAAAGCCAAGCTGCCGTTCGTCTCCTAGGCCGTCGTCGACGGCAAACTCGTCACGGGCCAGAATCCGGGATCGGCCAACGAAACCGCCAAGAAGTTCGCTGCGCTGCTCTGACGTCCGGGCTCGAAATACAGTGATCGAATAGGCAGTGTTACCAGTAGGACCCCGGCAATCCCATCTGATGAATCCACCCGCGCCGATCACCCACTACTGCTACTGCGGGCCTTCTGGTACGACCCGCTCAGCCAGAGAGTCCAGAGCCATGTGGACGGCGGCCGTGGTTCGTCGGACGTCGCCGGTTACCAGCAGGTCGAGGAGACCGCCACGGAGGACGGCGAGAACAGCCGTCCGTTCACTTTCGGCCGTCGACATGTGCCGGACGGTTATCGGTTGCGCCTCTGCCAGCATCGTCAGCCAGTCGTCGACAGTCCCCTGCGCGAACAGGCTCCACGGGCCGTCGGGGTCGGTGAGCGCTCGACCGTACGCCTCGTTCAGCGCGACGCCTTGGGGCCGCCGGCAGCGGCGATCGACAGACGCGGCGGGCTGGTGTCATCACATCGCCGACGCAGCGGCGTCTTCCGAGGTCAGCTTCCGAGACCTGATGCGATCCGTTCGATCCGCGGCAACGCGATGGCCAGAATCGGTAGATATGCCACCGCCCAAACCGGCGCGCTGAAGCTGACAGTGCAGCCACCCGCCACCGGGATCACCTCGTGTCGCGTCGCGTTCACCCCTGCCACCTTCCAGGCCCACAACCGCCCATCAACGAACTCGGTGATCTCGAACGGCACCGGAACCCCTGCGACAGTCGTGATCGTTCCGCGTGTCCCGGATGCCAACTCGACGTCGCCGTCCACACGTGCCCCGAAAACTGTTGGCCCCCATTCCGGCCAGGTGTTCACATCGGTGATGGTCGCCCACACCGCTTCGGGTGGCAGGTTGGTGTGCAATTCGGTCGTCGGCATGCCATTTCGGAACGTGGTGCGAACGCGCAGCGTCGACCACAACGATGAGGACGTCGCGGGGCGTCTCACGATTCGGCCTGACTGGACAGTTCCCACGCCTGCTCGTGGCCTAGCGAGAATCGTCGCCACCCCGGCGATACCGGGTTGTCGTAGTTCACCGTGATCTGCACCATCGAACCATCGTCGCAAAACAATTGCCGGGCCGTCGGGGCCCAGACCTGATCTGCCGAATCACTGCACGTCAGAGCGTTGCGCCGGCACGGACTTTCGCGGCGCTCGTCCTGTTCTCCGTGTTGCCTCAGGGTGCCTGTTTCCACCAGGCGACGACATACAGAGCCAGCGACGCCACGAGTCCGCCGAGGACCCACAGCACCACCGAGTAGTCGACCCACGACCCGAACGGGGGCGTACCGGGAAAGATGTTGCGCAGGGGCAGTACGGCGAACAGCATCACCGCGAACCATGTGACCATCGGAGGCTGAAATGCCTTCCGGCGTCGAACGGTCTGGATAGAGACAAACAACGTGCAGATCGGCAGGACGACGAGCATCACGCACAGGGCGAGATCGAAGATCAGCGATCCGGCCGTTCTCGACGACTTGATCGTGAACGACTGCCCACCGGGCGCGACGTCTTCGGCTGTGATGTTCCATCCGATGACCGAATCGGTGAGCGCAACCTGTGTCGGCAGCTCCATCTCGTTCGGACCGTACGCCTGCACGGTGACCGACGTCGACTCATAGCCGTCGAATGGCCAGACCCGGATGTCGCCGTCGCTGTACAACAACACTGGCAGCGCGCCCGGGCGAGTGCCGGCATCGAACCTCACCTCGGTAGACGAGACAAGGGGCGAGAGGTCAACGGTCAGGTCCTCTCGAAGGTCTCCCCGACTGTCGAGCAGATCGGCCCCGGCGGAAATCGAGACGTTTCCGGCGACTTCGAAGGCGGCGCCGTTGACGGCGTCGATGTCGAGGTACACAAGGACCCCATCAGGGGCCGGCTCACGCCCATCCGTGTCGTCGGTGGATCCGCCCGCCGCATATGTGATCAGCACGGCGATGTAGACGGCCAGCACTCCGACGACGATCGCCAATCCCTTGATTAACGACCTTGTCCCGACCGTCTCCGCCATGCGCCAGCCTCCACACCTTTCGGCGGCCAATCGGGCGCCGGCTGCCGCTGAGTGTATCGGCAACGCCATTCTTCGTCGGGCCTTCGTATTCGGTCACAGTCGGCCGTTTCCTGCCCGCTACCCCGTGCGCGACGCCGCGAGTACCCGCCACGCACGCGGACTCATCCCGTACGTCTCGCGGAATCGTCTACTGAAGTACGACGGATTCGTGATGCCCCAGCGCCGGGCGATGGCCGCGACCGGCTGATGAGCGGTCTCGGCCCGAGCGAGGTCGTCGTGCGCGCCCTCGAGTCGACTCGTGATGATCCACTGCTCGAGACTCATGCCGGCATCGGCGAAGAGCTGGAACAGTTTTCGGACGGTGATGCCGTGTGCTCGCGCGATCGACGTCGGCGACAGGTCCGGATCGCTGAGGTGCAGGCGAATGTATCCGCGGATCCTGGGAAGCAACACTCCGAGCATCGTCCCCCGCGCATACTCCGCGTCGTAGGCGGATGCGATGAGGGCCCGGACCAGATCGATGCTGGTCTCACCGAGCTGTGCGGCGACCTCCGACGCCGCCAACTCGTCGGCCTTGCAGGTCAGCTCGGTGATGTGGTCGACCACCATGTTGTGCAACGGACTCTTCGCCAACCGTTCCGACGCCGCCCAGACCACCTCGCGCGGTAGGCCGAGTTCCTCCACCGGCACGTACAGACAGAACGGCACGCCCGGGCCGGCCAGCTCGTAGTCGTAGGGCGCATTGTGGTCGGTGATCATCAACGCACCGGGCCGAACCTCCCGCTGCACACCGTGCTGCTCCTGTCGGCCGATACAGTTGCGATGCAACGCAATACCGAGTTGTTCGCCCGGACTGCTCCGGATCTGACGTTCGGTGCGCCGCAGCCGGAAGCCGGTCATCTCGGCCTGGAAGATCGTCGCTCTTCCGTAGCTCCACACATCCATTCGGCATCGGACGGCGCCTGTCTCGTTGAGGATCACGGTGGACGGAACCGACTGGTCCTGCATCGCCGACACGGTCGCCTCGATGCGATCGGCGTACGGTAACAACGCGGTGTCGAATACTACGGCCATGGTTGCCGAGTGAACAGCAGGCTGAGCGAGCGTTCTGTGGACTGGCACGGAGAGACAATTTTCGTGCACAGACAGCCAACTCCGGGGTTCCGCCTCGTGCGCGGACAGCACACATCGGTGCGGCCACAACCAGACCGGCCGCGGCCAAATCGCTTACAGTGTCCGCTTCGACACCCAGAAAGGCGGTCTCATGTTCACGTCCCCCCCTCTGTGCGTACAGCGACAGACTCTCCTGCACAAGCACTCTCGTCACACGATGCATCAGACGACGGGTCAGTTCTGCACGCCTGCACCGTCGACCGGGGCTGACGGTGGCGGTCGTCTTCGACAGCCTTGACCACGCGCCACGCGATCGAGTCGATATGGCACGGACGGTGTTCCGGGAGCAGTCGGCGCCGTCGACGGTGGCGTTCGTCGACTCCCCCATGACTGCAGTCATGGAAACGTGGCGGCTGGGTGACAACCATCTGTTCTGTGCATCGATGACGAGCAACCACTTGAGTCGGACTGCGCGCGATGTGCGTCGCGGTCCGACGGGCACCATCGGCATCGCGGTGCAGACGTTCGGCGTGGCGAGATTCGAGCAGGACGGTGATCAGCGGATCGTTCGTCCCGGCGACATGATGGTCGTCGAGCTCGATGCTCCCTACGAATTCGGTTGGGCTGGCTGGGGTTGCTCTCGATGTCTGCACATCCCGACATCCGACGTCGGGCTCACCGGCACACAGATCCGCGAGGCCGCGCGACGCCTGACCACGAGTCCGCTGTACGCAATCGTCCGCCGCCACATCGACGACTTGTGCATCGACCGGGACGACGAGGTCCCCGGTCTCGCGACGGAATCACTCGCCGCATCGTCGAATGCCCTCATCCGCTGCCTGCTGGCGCCACACGATCCAGCTCCTGACGACGCCGACATCGATCGCTGGGTACGACGTGTCGACACCTTCCTCACCGACCACCTGACCGATCCCGATCTGTCGATCGGCGCTGTCGCCGGCCACCTCGACACGCCGGTGAGCGAGGTCACCCGCCTCGCGGCCGTCGCGGGGGTGGACGTGCCGCGATGGATCACCGCGAAGCGTCTCCATCGAGCTCACGCGGATCTCCGCCGACGCCGAACCGAACCCGACGCCGCTTTTGCCCGCGCTCACGGTTTCGCCGACCTCGCCACCTTCGAAGCATCATTTCGCGACCTATATGGGCTCACCCCGCGCACGTGGTGGGAGATCCGCCATGAATCCTGACCGATTCACGTTGTCCTTCCTGCTCACGACGCTGTGGTCGCGATAGTCGACGGCGCTGAGGAGGGACATGGGGATCGTCTATCGTTCCGCCGACCTGACGGAGGCCGACCGTGAGGAATTCACGCGCGCGGCCTTTCTCGAGCAGTCCTGGCCCACGACCGTCGCACTCGACGAGCCGACCGCCGACGACGCAGTCATCGAGGTGTTCTCCTATGGCCGCGCGAGCATCTTCCGGGCGCAGATGGGAGGAATGCGACTCGTGCGCTCCACGGAACAGGTCCGGTCCAGTCCCGCCGACGTCCTCGCCGTCGCCGTGCAGGAGCGCAGCGCCGGGCGCCACGAGATGTACGGCGAGCAACGCGTTGTGCAGAAGGGCGACCTGATGATCAACGACATGAACACGTCGTACGGCTATGCATGGAGTGGCCGTGGGGCATCGAGGGCGCTCTACGTGCCGCTGCAAGACCTGGGATTGTCGAACGAGGTCATCCGCGGAGCGTCGCGTCGGCTGCCGGCGAGTCCGTTGTATCCGTTGCTGCGCAGTCACATCAACGAGATGACCGACGACGGAAATCGACTGTCCGCCGATGACGTCGCGGCAGATGCCGTCGGAAGCGCCACCATCGAGTTGACGCGGGCGCTGCTCGCATCCGCCTACGACTCGATTACGGCCTTGCAGCAATGGATGACGTCCTGCTCTCCCGGATTCGTGGCTATGTGCGGCGTCACCTGGGCGATCCGGAACTGTTTGCGGGGATGATCGCCGATGCCCACGACATCTCCGTACGAAAGCTGTTCCGGCTCTGCGCCGATGCCGACATCAGTCTCGAACAGTGGATCCTCGCGTCCCGCCTCGAGGGTTTCCGCGACGAACTCGCCCGGTCGGCGAGCCGACACCAATCGGTCGCACAGGTTGCACGGCGCTGGGGACTCGTCAACCCGTCGTTCGTCAGCCGCCGGTTCCGCGAGGTGTACGGCATGACGCCGCGCGCATGGCGTCGGCTCACCCCCGACTCGGACGACTGATCCGTGCGCGCACACGCGATCACCCTCTCGGCGCACGGGTCCGACGCGCTCCACGTTCCGGTCGTCCGATCATGGCCGATGGGCGACGAGATGTGGCTGACCTCGGTCCGACATCACGGGGTGTCGGCATCGGGTGCCGGTGAACGCGGCGGTGCACCAGTGGCGCCACGACTCTTCGTCGCCGTTCCGGGTGGGGACTCGTGGCATAGTCGGCTCGGGACCACGGAGGATTCCCGGCGCAGGACCGAACTGGCGGTCGTCGATCAGTCGACGTCATTCGACTTCCGAACCCGCGAACCGGGGACGATTGTCGCGCTTCACCTCCCGCAGTCGTGGCTCATTCTTCCGGCCGAGACCGTCCGGCTCGGGATCAGAAACCTGGACGACTCCAACCCGCTCACCATGTTCGTCCGCAATCACCTCGTCCACCTCGGGCGTATCGCCGAACACCACCCGGGGGTCCTCCCGGAGTTGGCTTCCGCGAGTACCGACATCGTGCGCTCGCTGCTGCTCACGTCGGCGCAGACCGAAGCACGCGATCCGGTCGATGACCTGATCGTTCGGGTGAAGGCCTACATCGACGAGCACCTGACCGACGCCGACCTGTCGGCAGAGACGATCGTCGCGGCCCACAACGTGTCGACCCGGAAGTTGTATGCCGACTGGTCGAGTGCCGAGGGTCGGCTCACGGATCACATCATCCGACGCCGCCTCGACCGTGCCCGCGACGCCATGATCACCCGTCGATATCTGACCGTCCCGGCCATCGCCCGCGCTCATGGGTTCAGCGACCCGACGCATTTCACCAAGCGGTTCCGAGCCGCGTTCGGGGTGACCCCGTCACAGTGGCGGCGCGACAATCTGGACTCGTGACGACAAACCGCCGGTGACAAGGTACCCCCACCTCGTGATCGCCCATAGAACGATAGGAGAACTGATGTCGGACAACGAATCCACCGTACGGCGCGGCACGTACTTCGAGGAACCGATCGTCATCGACGAACGCACCACGATGATCCTGGTGTCTCGCCGCGGGTTCCGCGACCGGTCGGTGGCCGTCGGCGCGTACACGGTGACCGAGGGGGCAACGACCTGGACCCCGGCGGTCGACGGCGGCCGGGTGGCACTCATCGGCGTGATCACCGGCCTCGTCGCGGCCGCGCTGGGATCGGCTGCGGTCCTGCGGCAACCACCGTGGCCGCAAATGACCATCGGGCCGGATCACTTCCCCGGCCACTGATCACCACTCGGAGTCACGTCCCCGTCTGCGGAAAAATGCCATGCGAGTACCGACGTGAGTCTCTAACGTCCCACGGATGATTGCGCAACAGAGCGATGACTGGCGCCCGACGCCGGCCGACGGCCCGGTCGATCTGGTCGTCGACGGTGAACTGTTTCAAGTGACAGTCCATGCCGACGGTGGGTATTCGAGCACGTGGACGTCGGGCCCGAACCCTGGGTACGGCTTCGGCTCCAGCGGCCCGCGTGTCGCGTGGCAGAGCGACGACGGGCTCCCGCCCGCCCCGCTGCCACTCCCCCTGCCGACGATTCGCGACCACCGCGAGTCGATCAGGGAGTTCCTCTCGAACATCAACCCGGAGACCGGATATCTCGACTGACCGCATACCGGCCGCGGTGATCTCAACCCCCGTGGGACGAACGTGTCTGCGCCAACGATCGTTCGAGAAGCGTTGTCAGCACTGCATGATCGACGTCTCGGAGGCGAGTGACGTGGAGGCACGACTTGGCGACGCGACACTTTCCCAGCCGGTCGATGAGATCTGGCCATTGCGTCGCGAAGTCGCTGACCAGGTAGATGGTGTGATTCTTCGGGCCGGGCGCGAAAGCGAGTTCCGGCGCCCGACCGCCATGCCCGCTGGCGTAGCGGTACTCGTACTCGCCGAAGCCGATCATACGGCCGGCCCAGACGACGGGCCGGTGTCCGGAGATCTCAGCGAGCAGGGCGACCAGTTCATCGGCCTCGTCCCGACGTGGACCGACTGCTCGGTCGAGCACTTCCTCGATCGGCGCCTCGGACGGCCTCATCGCGGGCGCCTTGCCGCCGGCGCGCGGTTCTTCGTTCACAACTGATACCCACCGGTTCCTGTTCGCCTGGAAAGGCACGTCGTCGAGAACCTAGCAGACCTGGCCGGTGGGTCGGCGCCGATCAAGACTCGCCCGACTGTCCCTGCCCAACCGCACCCAGGTCAGCGTCCTCCCCGCCGTGAGCCCGATGAGTTCTGCGAGCAACGAGAGTCTGCCCTCCTGCGGACCGAGCCGTCCGCGGCGCAACAACATCGATGTCGGCCGACGTCGACGACCAGAAGGCAGTGACACCATGACGGACGCAACCGGGGTAACCCTCACCTACACACTGAACGCTTCTCCCGCCGCCGTGTTCGACGCGTGGACGACGCCGGCTCTGTTCGCCGCGGTCTTCGGCGGCAGCGCGAATCAGGTCCCCGTCGAATCGGTATCGCTCGACGCCCGACCCGGGGGCACCTGGGCAGCAACGATGATCGTCGGGGACGATTTCCCCGAATTTCATTGGCGCGGTGAGTACGTCGAGGTCCGACGGCCGAACAGACTCGTACTGACGATGACCGACGCGCCGGGTGATGAACGTGAACTCCTCACCGCTGACTTCATGGCAGTCGACAACGGCACCGAGATCCGTTTCAGCCAAACCGGTGGCAACCTCACCGACGAGCAGTACGAGTACGCGGCCGCCGGCTGGCGCGCGGCGTTCGAAGCGCTGGACGCTCAGCTCGCCGGATAGGCACGGGGGCTAGGTGGCGAGCGGCGCCGCTGAGCGAGATCGCAACCGGCCAGGACGAACGACGAACAGACCCCGTCGACACCACTCCGTTTGAAGTCGCGTCGACGAGGTGACCTCTGGAAGTCCGTAACGTCCGCCGCCGGCCGGCGTCTAGTCCCAGCCCGCCGTCTCCGCCGCCGCACGATGAGTCTGCTCGAGGAACTTCAGGACCACCGCGTCCGGGTCCGGCGACTGGCGCACAAGGTGATACGGCAGGATGTACTCGCCCAGTGCGGCATCCCATCGCGCCGGAGCCTCGACCGCCGGGTGCGTGTCGTAGCCCTCGGGATGTGGGTAGGCGTAGGCGTAGAAGGCCCCCTCCTCGGCGCCACCCGGCCAGTAGCCCGCGCTCGACACCTCGTCGCTATAGGCCTCGTGCATCACCCAGTCGGGGCAATTCGGTACACCACCCGGATGCTGGGGTGCGCTGCGACCCGAGAACCGCGTGACAGCCAGATCGAAAGCGCCCCAGAAGAAGTGCACGGGTGACGACTTGCCACGGAAGCCGCCGCGGAACTCCGACAGCACGCGATGCGCACTGACGAGAGACCGCCAGAACCGAGACACGGCGTCGGCGTCGTACGACGAGTGGGCGGTGTCCTCGGCGAACGGGGTCGCATCGGGCAGTTCGACGGGAGTACCGACGATGGCGATGTCGAAACCGAGGTCGGCGAGGTGGGCGGTGTACTCCGCGTAGAAATCGGCAACCGTCCGCGGTTCCAGCTTCATCTGACGGGTGCTGCCATCGGTGACGAGGAAGAGCAGCTGGTGGTCCAGAAAGTCGAAGCGGATCTCGAGGCCGCGGTCTCCGACGGCCATCAGAGACGTGGTCAGGCCACGTGCGTCCACATACAGCGGTACGCCCCACCAGTGGTTGACCTCGGGTCCGAGAGCGAGACGCGTCTTGCCGACGATCTGGGTCCACAACTGGACGGTGTCCCTTGTGTCGACCCACGAATCCACCGGTAGTGCAGGCCAAGCCTCGTATTTGGTTTCCATGTGGCCAATGATCCCGGACGCGTCAACTCGAACATGCCGACGAGCCGTCGGTCCTGTGAAGTTTCGACGGAGACACCGCCAAACACCTGCGTAACCTGTCGCGGAGACGGCAGTCGGACAGACCTCGACGTCGCTATCAAGGAGGAGCATTGCCGCGCATCACGCTCGGAACGGTCTTGATGTTCGTCGCGATCGGAACCACCATCGTCACCGCGTTACTCGGGGCGCCGGATTGGCTGACCGTCGTCGTAGCCGCGTTGCTCTTCGTGCTCGCCCTGGTGCTCCCGATCGTCAGGCGACGGCGGCTCCGATTCCTCTGGCGGAAGCTCGGGTGGCGGCGACTAGTGGGTCGACCACCCGGTCCATTGCGAGACGTCGACGAATAGCTGGTCCACTCCCCCGCACCTCCTCACGGCGACCTGGCTCTACGGTCCCGACGCCGACGAGTGGCCTGGCACCAGTGAAGTGCGGGTGCGCCTCTCCCCCGGCCAGGCAGGCGGCACCGAGGATCGGAGGCACGAATCCTGACCGGCGGACCGACATCGCCCCTGACCGCTTCACCGGAAGCGCGGCCCACCTGTCGGTAACCTCACGTCATGTTGATCTGGATCAACGGCGCCTTCGGCGTCGGTAAGACACAGACCGCACACGAGCTTCACCGCCGGCTGACTGCGTCGCACGTGGCCGATCCCGAACTCCTCGGATTCGCGATGCACAAGATGCTGCCGCCCGCCCGGCGCGACGATTTTCAGGACCTACCGCAGTGGCGCACGGGCGTCACCCAAACCCTCTTGGATGCCGAACAATCAAGCGACTGCCCGGTGATAGTTCCCATGACGCTCGTCGACGCTGAGTACTTCGACGAGATCGTCGGTGGACTCAAAGAGCATGGCGCCGATGTCAGGCACTACACCCTGACCGCTTCCGTCGAAGTGATCCATCGACGTCTCAGAGCCCGCCTTGCTCACCGTCTCGGCCCCATCCTCGGCGCCGATGAGACCTGGGCGATGAAACAGACTGGGAGGTGCGTCGCCCGGCTTGGCGAGGACCGATTCGCAAGCCATGTGCCAGCAGACGAACGCAGTGTCGACCAGGTTGTCGAGCACATCGCCGACGATGCCGGACTCGAACTCTCCCGTCCCCGTTTGTCTTCGGCGCGGTATCAGCTGCGTAGGGCAGCAGTCGCAGTTCGACACATCCGAACGTGAGCCGTCACTCGTACGCGAGTCTTCTAAAGGCCTCGACTGGCAGTAATGACGGTGAATAAGTTAGGGCAGCAGTCGCAGTTCGACACATCCGAACGTGAGCCGTCACTCGTACGCGAGTCTTCTAATGGCCTCGAATGGCAGTGGTGACGGTGAACAAGTTCTGCACCCGCG
Organism: Gordonia sp. AC31; assembly: GCF_031844505.1. Lineage (NCBI taxonomy): Bacteria > Bacillati > Actinomycetota > Actinomycetes > Mycobacteriales > Gordoniaceae > Gordonia > Gordonia sp. AC31. The sequence continues at coordinate 139,411 of NZ_JAUZVK010000010.1, read as the reverse complement.
ATGCGCCCGGCTCTGCGGCGCGAACCTACGTGTCACGGGACCCCGGCGCGCCGAAAGTGCAGCAACGGGAACGGCTGGCCGTCGGAATCCACCGGCGAGCGGCCCACCTGCTCGAACCCCCTGCGCCGATAGAACTCCGCGGCGCCCGGGTTCTGTTCGTTGACGTCGAGTTCGTCGACGCCGCCGTGCGCGACCGCGTGATCGAGAAGCACCGTGCCGATGCCCCGCCCGTGGGCGGCCGAATCGACGAACAGCATCTCGAGCCGATTCTCTGCGGTTCCGCTGAAGCCGACGACCACTCCGTCGGCCTCCGCGACGACCAACTCGACCGCCGGAAAGTAGTCTCGTGCGAGTCGATCCGCGTAGCCGTCGATGTCGGCGGAAGTCAGGAAGTGATGCGTAGCCTCGACCGCCGAACGCCACACGGCCACGAGGCGGTCCGTGTCGGCGTCGTCGGCCTGCCGAAGTCTCACCTCAGCCACGGGTCGCCGAACGAGTGTTGGCCCAGCAGGTCGGTGTATGCACGATCGGCACAGTAGTGCGCGCCGGCGTCGAAGGACAACGGTGTTGTGATCTGCCGCAAACCCCGGCGTCGACGTTCGCGGCGGATATCGTGATCACGACACAATCCGCAGGGCGAGGGGTAGCACGTGCTCGAGATCCATGGTCTGTCGAATGAAACGGTCGTGCTCGATGGCGAGTGGTTCGAGAAACTCCGCGGCGGCACGTCCAAGACCCGGTTACCGGCGGCATCGTTCGTCTCCGCGGAGGTCACCGAGACCGACCGACGGAGGAAGCTGTTCGGCGGTGAACGCGAACAGCTCCTCCAGGTGACCCTCACCTTCTCGCGCCCGCCGTTCGTCGGGCTGATGACGTCGGCGGAGAACCGGGCGAAGGTCGACGCGCTCGTCGCCGGACTCGAAGCGGCCCGCGACGCGGGTTGAGCACCGACGCGACGCTATGACGGCCCCGAGCTCCGATCCTGTTGCACGCGAATCAGTTCGAGCAACAATCGACGGAGTTGCGGTTCTGACGCGCCGATGGACGCGATCAGCGCCGGGTCGGTTCGCTCCCGTTCGAGCAATGCGCGGTAGACCTCGGCACCGGCCGGAGTCGCGCTCACATGCTTTCGCCGCTCGTCGTCGGGATCGACCTGACGCCGTACGTAACCCATTCGTTCCAGTCGCTCGATGGTGCGGCTCGCAGTTTGATCGGTCACCCTGGCCTTCTTGGCGACCTCGCGCTGGGTGGCCGGTCCCGTGCTCACCACATGGAGGACGACGAGTCCGGCGCTCGAGATGTCGTACTCCCGCAGTACCGCCTCCCAGGCGTGCTCGACGAGCCGTGCCGCCACCGACAGCAGCCGACCGGTCGGCCACCCGTCCATCCCGTCGTTCCCGTCGTTCACCTTGTCCTGCCGATTCTCTACGTCACACCGCGCAGACTTGCAATTGTTCAGCCTGCTGAACATCATGGTGCTCACGCACTCCACCCGCAACCGACGAACGGAAGCCCGTGAACCCACCCACCTCTGCTCGACGAGTCAGTCGCTTGCGATGGATTCTGCCAGCCCTCTTGGTTATCGGATGGCTGGCCCTGGGTTCTGTCGGCGGACCGTTCGCCGGAAAACTCGGTGACGTACAGGCGAACGACAACACGTCGTTCCTGCCCGCGTCCGCCGAAGCCACCGAGGTCTCCCGCCTGGAAGCCGACTTCGTGGACTCCTCCGAGATCCCGGCCGTCGTGGTGGCCGAACGTACGAGCGGCATCACCGAGGCCGACCTCGCGTTCGTGTCCGAGGCGGTGGGCAAGGTCGCCGGCTCGGACGGGATCTCCGAGCGAACGTCTCCGCCGATCCGCTCGCAGGATGGTCAGGCGATCCAGATGATCGTGCCCGTCGACTCCTCCGGGGAGATCTCGGAAAGCATCGAGGCTCTGCGTGCGGAACTCGCGAACGGCCCGCCCGAGGGACTGTCGGTGTATGTGACCGGACCCGCAGGCATCGCGGGCGACCTCACCGAGGCATTCGGCGGGATCGACGGCCTGCTGCTACTGGTTGCCGGCGCGGTCGTCATCCTGATCCTCATCGTGGTGTACCGCAGTCCGATCCTCCCGTTCGTCGTGATCGTGTCCGCCGTGTTCGCGCTGGGGCTCGCCAGCCTGCTGGTCTACGTGCTCGCGTCGAACGACGTGCTCACCCTCAACGGCCAGAGCCAGGGCATCCTCTTCATCCTCGTGTTCGGTGCGGCGACGGACTACGCCCTGCTCCTGGTGTCCCGCTATCGAGAAGAACTACGGCTGACCGCCGACAAGTACGACGCCATGCGGGCCGCGTGGCGCGCGACCCTCGAACCGGTCGCCGCCTCCGCCGGCACGGTCATCGCCGGTGTGCTGTGCCTCCTGCTGTCGGATCTGAACTCCAACCGCGGTCTCGGCCCCGTTGCCGCGATCGGCATCGCGGCATCGTTCCTGGCGTCGATGACGTTCCTCCCCGCGGCGCTGACCCTGCTCGGACGCAGTGCTTTCTGGCCGAAGCGACCGGTCGTCGACCCGGCGTCGGCGCAACGTGACGACAGCAGCAATCATCGCTTCTGGGGCGCCCTGGCGAACCGGATCGGACGGCACCCCCGCCGCTTCTGGGTGGCCACGACGTTGCTACTCGTGCTCTTCGCGCTGTTCCTCCCCCAGTTCAAGGCCGACGGGGTCGCGCAGTCCGACACCTTCCTCGTAGCAGTGGAGTCGCAGGAGGGCCAAGAAGTCCTCACCGCCCACTTCGACGCCGGGGACGGTTCACCCGCGGTCATCATCGCCGACGCCGCATCGCTGCAGCAGGTGCAGAACACGGCGGCGAATGTCGACGGCGTCGCCGAGGTCGTCCCGGTCACCGATCCGAGCGGCGCCCCCAAGACCGTCGACGGACGAGTCGCTCTGCAGGCGACCCTGACCGATCCGGCCGATTCCCTGGCCGCCGAGGAGACCATCGAGCGTCTTCGCGACGCGGTGGGGAACGTCAACGGCGCCGACGCGCTCGTGGGTGGTCCGACGGCGGTCGACCTCGACACCAAGACGACGGCCATCCACGACCGGAACCTGATCATCCCGATCGTCAGCATCGTCGTGCTGCTCATCCTGTGCGCGCTGCTCCGGGCGATCGTCGCCCCGATCCTCCTGATGGCCACCGTCATCCTGAGTTTCGCGGCCACACTGGGAATTTCGTCGATCGTGTTCAACCACATCCTCGGATTCCCCGGCGCCGACCCGGTCGTGCCGCTGTTCGCGTTCGTCTTCCTGGTCGCGCTGGGCATCGACTACAACATCTTCCTGATGACCCGCGTCCGCGAGGAAGCACTGCAGATCGGTACGCGCCGAGGTGTTCTCCGCGGGCTCACGGTCACCGGCGGAGTCATCACCTCGGCCGGCGTGATCCTCGCGGCGACGTTCTCCGCCCTGGCGGTCATCCCGCTGATCTTCCTGGCGCAGATCGCGTTCATCGTCGCCTTCGGCGTCCTCCTCGACGCGTTGATCGTCCGGACCCTGCTCGTCCCGGCGCTCGTCTACGACATCGGCCGTCCCGTGTGGTGGCCCAGCGCGCTGGCGAAGAAGGAGGACATGCCGGAAGAGAAGGAACCGGTGGAGCAGGGACCGGGTGAGCGCTGAGGACATCTGGAACCTCCGAATCGAACGGTCCCGGCACCTCAAAGCCGGGGCCGTTCGAGTGCTGTCGGCACCAGAAATCGGCCTGGCTGTCGGACGCGCCAGCGCATAGGATCGACGCCGATGAGCCGGAAGAACAAGCAATCCCGCGGCGCCAAGCGGACCGAGAAGGCGAAGAAGCGGGCTGCCCGCCGAAACAGCAACGTGATCCCGATCCGGGGTCGCGACACCTCGGAGATGGGCGTCCTGTTGCGCGAGTTCGAACGATGGCTGCCCAGCGAGGAATTCGAAGACGATCCGGACAAGCAGGCAGCCATCGTCGACGCCGTCAGAGCGCTGGACTTTGCCGTCGGCTACGCATTGCCAGACCATCGGCCCACCGAGTGGTCGCTCGATGAGGTCGATGCGGCAATCGACTTCGCCGAGTACATGGAAGAGGAAGAGGACGACGCCTTACCGGCAAGCATCGCGGTCTTCGCACTGCGCCTGTTCATCGATTTCCTCGTCACCACTTCCAGGTGGACAGGAGCCATCAGCGCCGATGTCGTGATGGGGGCTTGCCAGGGATACCTCCTCGACTCCATGGGCGGGCTGAAGGTCGAGGTCGACGACATCGACAGCTCCGCCGAGCGCGATGCACTGGAAGCGGTTCGGGTTTTGCAGCGGCTCGATGTGTTGATGGACTGGATCGGTTACAAACGGCCGGTGACGCCGAGTGGGTGGCTCAAGCCGGCACTGCTTCCGGACCTTCTGCAGGCCCTTCAGATCGAGCAACCGTCAGCAGCACTCAAGGCAATGAAACATCATCGCGTTCTTGCCGAGATCTGGGAGCTCGCCCGGGATGCCCAGTTGATCGCAATTACTCCATCCCATGTCTACCCGGGCCCGGCGGCCGCGTCCTGGCGTGGACCACAGTCGCTGACGACGCGACGCAGCACGCTGGCTGCGGCCGTCGGCAGGGCGTTGACCTCTGATTCGAGTGCAAAGGCACAGTTTGTGGACGGTATCGTCGCGCGCGTCGTATACCAGGGGCTGACGATCATGCCGTTTGCCGCCGATCGCTTCGCCGCCCTGCGCGATGACGGGCTGATCTCACCGGAGATTCCCAAGGCTCATTCTCGCGTCGAGCACATCATCGAGGACGGGTGGCTCGTCCTCAACGAGGACGGTGACTACGTCGTCCCCGAGGGGTTGCGACCCGCGGTGTGGGACGGATTTCCGGAACGTCACAATCCGGAGAGCGGGGGCGAGGCGACCATGATCACGGTGCGCGTCGAACTCGCCGGCGTACGACCCAGAGTCTGGCGACGGATTCGAATTCTCGCGCTGGTTCCATTGAACGAACTCCATGAAGTGCTCCAAGCTGCTTTCGCCTGGGACGACGCGCATCTCTACGCCTTCACGACGTCGTGTTCTGGCCACGAGCACCGGTACCTGTCCGACGAAGCGATGGACACCGCACGGGTCGACCGGTACACGGAGTCTGTCTTCGACTCGACCCTGGGCGAGCTGGTCGACGAACCCGGCGACGTGGTGACCTACGAGTACGACTTCGGCGACGGCTGGGAAGTGAGCATTGTCGTCGAGGCATTCGCGCCGATGAACGACGACGAACCGCCGGTGACGTTCATCGACGGTGGTGGAACCGCCCCGTTCGAAGATGTCGGCGGAGTGCCTGGATGGGCGGACTTCATCGAGGCGGTCAACGATCAGACGCACCCTCGCCATCTGGAGCTACGCGAGTGGGCGGGCATGTCACCTGATTCTGCCTTCGACCCGACGTCTTTCGACAACGATGCGGCGAGGCGCCGCCTGGGGGTGTGATCAACAGCGGCGTCAGGCCGACGCTGCGGACCGAGAGGTTCGACGACGGACAGCAGCGCCGATGACCGTGATCGGGTGATTGAGCAGCGTGGCGATCCGGCCGGCGAGGGTGTTCGGATCCCGCGCGACCCCGAGCTGCATGAACATTTCCAGACGGTCGAAGTAGGCGCGCTCCGCAACCAGATCTGAGCCCGCGAAGGTGAACACCGCGACGATCGGGAGGTCGAGTGACCGACCGGTCGGAGCGAGTCCGCGATAGGTTCCCAGATGTGTTCCGCGAACTCGCGTCTCACAGATGACTCGATCGTCGTGATGACACAGCGTCCCCGGTTCGACATCGAAATGCATGTCCGGCAATGCGGTGAACAGTTCGAGACACGAGGCCGACACCGCGTCGTGGCCATCGGCGATCTCACCGGGCAACTCGGTACGTGCCGCGCCGTCTTTGAACGTCGCCAGCGTGGCACCGACGTCGTGCCGATTCTCGGCCTCGAGATGCGCCAGAACGGTAGCCTCCCGCGTCGCGACGAGCGCTACTGCATTCGGGTCGGTTGGGTTCATGAGGTCCCCGCAGTCATCGGCCCCGCTCCGAACAGCGGGTATGCGCAATCACGGTACCGGGCGGACGCAACGTGTGCGACCGAGATACACCGAATGGACGACGAGCACGTCCGCCCGGACCGCCGACGGCTCAGCCGAGTCGCTCGTAGATCGTCGCGTTGGCCAATCCGCCTGCCTCACACATCGTTTGCAGGAGGTAACGACCGCCGCGCTGTTCCAGCGCGTTCAGTCCCGTGGTCGCGAGGCGGGCACCGCTGGCACCCAGCGGGTGGCCGAGCGCGATCGCACCGCCGTTGACGTTCACTCGATCCACGTCCACCCCGAACTCCCGCGACCACGCCAGTACCACCGGCGCGAACGCCTCGTTCACCTCGAACAGGTCGATGTCCTCGACTCGCAAACCACTGCGTAACAGTGCCTTCCGCGTCGCCGGGATGATGCCGGTGAGCATCAGGAGTGGGTCGTCACCGGCGACCGCGATGGTGTGCACACGAGCGCGCGGACGCAGACCGAGTTCGGCGGCCTTCTCCTCGCTCATCAGCAGCACCGCCGACGACCCGTCGCTGATCTGACTCGCACTCGCCGCGGTGATCCGCCAGTCGATCTCGGGGAACCGGTTCGCGATCGCCTCGTCGTAGTAGGCCGGTCGCAGCCGGGCGAGGTCGTCGAGGTTGCCCCCGAGCCGGATGCCCTCGTCCGACGTCAGCCCCGCGATGGGGGCGAGTTCGTCGTCGAAGAGTCCGTTCTTGGTGGCGGTGGCGGCGAGATCGTGTGACCGCAGCGAGAATTCGTCGATCTCGCGTCGCGAGATGTCCCAGCGGGCGGCGATCAGTTCCGCCGAGATCCCCTGACCCACGAGGCCCTGCGGGTATCGTTCGCCGAACGCCCGTCCGTTGAGATCGGCGGTACCGGCAACGGCCGAGCCCATCGGGATACGGGACATCGATTCGACACCCGCGGCGACCGCGATGTCGTACGTGCCCGCGATGATGCCCTGCGCGGCGAACGCGATGGCCTGTTGCCCGCTTCCGCATTGGCGGTCGACGGAGACCCCCGGCACGGATTCGGGGTAGCCGGCGGCCAGGAGCGCGCGCCGCGCGATGTTGAAACTCTGCTCCCCCACCTGACTGACGACACCGGTGATCACGTCGTCGACGAGTTCGGGATCGACACCCGAACGGTCCACGACTGCTCGGAGACTGTGCGCGAGGAGGTCGACGGGATGAACGTCATGGAGGGCGCCGGTGGGCTTGCCCTTGCCGATGGGTGTGCGAACAGCGTCGACGATGACCGCAGATCTCATGACTGATCCTCCGTCAGTGTGCGGATCGGAACGCAACCCGATCCGGATGATGGCTGACTTTTGTCTACCAAAGTCAGGTCTACGCTCTGGCTATGGTCTTGTCAAGTCAGGGTAGGCTGGGGGCATGATGCACCTGAAGGGCCCGCTGGCCGAACGCGACAGCTGGGAGGCGAGCGGCTGCTCGATCGCGAAGGCGATCGACCTGGTGGGCACCCGGTCGGCGATCCTCATCCTGCGGGAGGCCTTCTACGGCGCCACCAGGTTCGATCAGTTCAGCCGGCGGGTCGGGATCAGCGACGCGGTCGCGTCGGCCCGCCTGCGCGAACTCACCGAGGCCGGGATCTTCACCAAGGTCCCCTACCGCGACGCCGGGCAGCGCGAACGGTTCGAGTATCAGCTCACCGACATGGGCCGCGATCTGTTTCCTGTGGTGATGTCGTTGATGCAGTGGGGCAACGACCATCTGCAGCCCGACGGCCCGCCGCTCACCGTCACCGACCGAGCCCAGGCGCCCGTACGCGTGGGCGTCGTCGCCGAACCCACCGCGGTTCTCACACCCGAGGACGTCGAGGTGCGAATTGCCCGGCGCGGCCGTTGAGTCCGCGGCCGGCAGAGAGGTCGCGATGATCCTCCCCACAGTGTTCGACCCCCGCCTGGTCACCATCCGTCGTGGCGGGACGCTCACCGACGCCGATCACCACTTGCTGGCGCTCTGGGCGGCACGGTGTGCGGAGCACGTTCTGCCCTTGTTCGAGTCGGCACGGCCGGATGACGCTCGCCCCAGGGAGGCAATCGCGGCGGTCCGCGCGTGGACCCGGGGCGAACTGGCGATGATGGAGTCGCGCGCCGCCGGCGGACACGCCATGGGTGCCGCCCGCGATCTACGTGGCGCACCGCGGTTCGCCGCCTACGCCGCCGGGCAAGCGGCGGTGACCGCGCACGTCGCATCGCACGACCTCGGTGCCGCGGCGTACGCGATCAAGGCAGTCCGGTCCGCACACGGGGTCGACGCGGGTAGACACGAATGCGCTTGGCAGCGAGAACATCTCCCTGTTCGGGTACGCGAGTTGGTGCTCGACGACCAACGTGCCCGCAATGACCTGTGCTGGCAGGTCTTCATCGACGATCGACATCAGGTCGGCGATCGGTGATTCGCGTTCACCGGGGTGTTCCTGTTACTGTCGCAGTCACGCTCCTGCGGTGCTGTAACCCGCATGTCGAGCCAGAGGCCGGGGTGATTACAGAAACCCCCGGTCTTGTCCAAACTTCTACGGTCGTCCCGGTTTGCTGCCGCGACCACCGGGTACGCGTCTCGTCATGACCTTCCATCGTGACGTCGTCCCCGGCATCCACTGGCTCGAGTACGCCTACACGAATCAGTACCTGATCGAGGACCAGGACCGGCTGATCCTCGTCGACTGTGGACTCCCCCGTTCGTACGAACCCCTCGTCAAGGCCATCCGGGAACTCGGCCGTGACACCGATGCCGTGACCGACCTGATCATCACGCATGGTCATTTCGATCACGTCGGCACCGCGCGCCGCCTGGCGCGCGAGTGGCGGATCCCGGTCCACGTCCATCGCGACGATGCGTGGCTGGCGTCCCATCCCTACCGCTACGCGCATCAGAACGCGACCAGATTCGGAGTGCCCCTTCGTCATCCGCGTTCGCTACGCCTGCTCGGACACATGGCGGCGGCCGGTGCGTTCACGGTGCGCGGCGTCGATCACCTGGATGTGACGCCTTTCGGCGATGATGCCCTGCTCCCCGGTGGCGCGCAGGTGGTGCCGACTCCCGGTCACACCTACGGCCATGTGTCGCTGCACTTTCCATTGCGCGACGCGGTCATCGCCGGCGACGCGCTCGTCACCCTCGATCCGTACACCGCGGCGACCGGCCCGCGCATGATCGCCGGTTCCGCAACCGCCGACCTCGATCGCAATCGGGCGTCGCTCGACGCGCTGGCAGCGACGGACGCGAAGTCTCTGCTTCCCGGGCACGGGGTGCCGTGGCATCACGGGGTGGCCGTCGCGGTCGACCGGGCGCGTCAGACCAACGGCTGACACGTCGGACAGCCGGCCGCCGGATCGCGAGCCGGAACAGCGAGACGGGCCGGACAGCGAGACGGGCCGACGCTTCCGCATCGGCCCGTCCGGCCATCGCCGATCGCCCGCCTACTCGGAGGCGGTGCGACGCAGCTTGGTGTTGACGAACTCGCCCATGCCCCAGCGCCCGAGTTCGCGACCGTAGCCGGACCGCTTCACCCCGCCGAACGGAAGGCCGGGCAGCGTGGTGCCGTGTTCGTTGACATACGCCATGCCGACTTCGAGTTGGTCGGCGACCTCCTCGGCCTTGCCGATGTTGCCGCTCCACACCGAGCCGCTCAAACCGAACTCGACATCGTTGGCGAGCGCCACAGCATCCTCCGGGGATGACACCCTGTAGACCATTGCGACGGGCCCGAAGATCTCCTCGGAGTAGGCGTCCATGTCCGGGGTGATGTCCGTCAGCACAGTGGGTTCGAAGAAGGCTCCGTCGCGCTCCAGCGGCTTCCCACCCGTCCGCAGGGTGGCGCCCTGTTTCACCGCGGTCTCGACCTGTTCGGCCACGGTGTCGCGCGCCGACAGGGACGACAGCGGACCCATCTGAGTGGAATCGTCGGACGGATCACCGACCACCGTCGACTCGAACTGCTTGACCACACCGTCGACGAAGTCGTCGTACAACTCGTCGAGAACGATGAACCGTTTCGGCGAGTTGCACGCCTGGCCCGCGTTCGACAGCCGTGCGCCCGCCGCGATCTTCGTCGTGCGTTCCATGTCGGCGGAGTCGAGCAGGATGAACGGGTCCGAACCGCCGAGCTCGAGCACGGACTTCTTCAGGTTCTCCGCTGCAACCTTCGCCACGGCTGCACCCGCCTTCTCACTGCCGGTGAGCGATACACCTCGTATCGCGTTGTGCGCAAGCAGGTCTGCGATCTGATCACTGCTCGCGTACACATTGATGTACGCGTCGGCAGGGACACCCGCGTCGTGCAGGATCTCAGCCATCAGCGCCGACGACGCCGCGCAGATCGACGCATGCTTGAGAATGACGGTGTTGCCGGCCAACAGGTTCGGCGCGACGAAACGTGCGACCTGGTAGTAGGGGTAGTTCCACGGCATCACGCCCACCAGTGGTCCGATCGGCGCGACCTGCACGATCGACGCGTCCGCGCCCTGCGGGTCGAGGGCCTCGGTCTCGAGCAGATCCGGTCCGTGTTCGGCGTACCAGCGATAGATGTCCGCGGCCAGCTGGACCTCTCCCGCCGCCTCCTTGGCGGGTTTGCCCATCTCGGTCGTGATGACGGCCGCGAGCTCATCGGCTCGCCTCTCGTACTCGTCAGCGGTCCGGGAGAGAGTTGCGGCCCGTTCGGATGCCTCGGTCGCTCGCCACTCCTGGTATGCCGCGAGTGACCGTTCGGCCACGCCGGCCACCTCGTCGTCCTTCAGTCCGGGAAATTCCCGTTCGGTCGTACCGGTGGTCGGATTCGCGGTGACATATGTGCCCACCAGAGCACCTACCTTCCTCTGTCGTGTGAATCCCGACTGTCCACAGCCCGGGATCATTCGGGTACCCGGGTCCCTGTACGCAAAACCTCGGTCGTCGGCGCGCTTCGGTCACACGGCGGCCCCAGACCTGCTCTAATGGGTCCGCGGTCCGTGTCCGGACCCGTGATCGACCGACACGCGGCGAATGCCGGACGTCGACCTGGGGGTGGGTCGCCGGTCGTGACGGCAGTGTCCGAGGGGGAACGAAGAGTGTCACGCTGGCAGCGAGCCGCAGGGCTCGGTTGTGCATTTCTGATCGCGGTCGTCGCGAGCGTCTCGACGGGTCAGCCGGCGGGGGCGACTCCACCGAGGCTCGGCGACTCGGCGCGGATCCTTGCGGTGTCCTCGGAGACGGCGACACGCACGACGATGACCGTGTATTCCGCCGCCATGAAGCGGCCCGTTCGGGTGAGCGTGCTCGCCCCCCGCGAGCGGACCGGCCCACGGCCGACCGTGTACCTCCTCGACGGCATCGACGGTGGGGTCTACACCAGCTACACGCAGAGCGGGTGGACCTTCCAGACCGACATCGCGCGCTTCGTCGCCGACAAGAAGGTCAACGTGGTTCTGCCCATCGGGGGTACGGGCTCGTACTACACCGACTGGCGCCGAATCGATCCCGTCCTGGGTCGGAACATGTGGGAGACCTTCTTGACCGAGGAACTCCCTCCGCTGGTCGACGGACGCTTCCGGGGCAACGGACGGAACGTGATCGGCGGGCTGTCGATGGGGGCGCTGGGCGCGATGTCCATCGCGGTCCGCAACCCGGATCTCTACCGGGGTGTGGTCGCCTTCAGCGGGTGCCTCGATCAAGGGTCGCCGGAGTTCCGGCAGGCGACCGCCACATCGGTCACGACGAGGGGTGGGAACCCGGAGAACATGTGGGGCCCGCTCGATCACGACAACTGGGATGCCCACAATCCCGCCGGTCACGTGTCCGCGCTACGCGGTAAGCCCGTGTATGTAGCGGTCGGCAACGGTCTGCCCGACCCGGCCCTCGGGCTGGCCGGGCTGGCCTCACCCGTCGGAGGCGTGCTCGAGGGCATCGTCGCCCGATGCACCGAGAGCTTCAAGCGTCGCGCAGACCGAGCCGGGGTCGACATCACCTACGACTTCCGTGCCGGTCTCCACTCGTGGGGTTACTGGAACCAGGATCTGCACCGAGCCTGGCCCACGATCGCCCGGGCACTGAAAAGCGCGGGCTGACGCGAGCGTCGGCGTCAACGCGCGCTCTTCCTCTTCCGAATCAACGAGACATCCTCGAGTGCCCGTTTTCGCTCACGACGTTCCTTGAGTTCTTGCCGCCGCTTTTTCGAGCTCGAATTCTTTTCCGCCATTTCTCCTCGAATCGGTCGTGGTCTACAGCGGGTCGATCCCGCTCTCGTCGTGACCATAGCCCAGAAACGACAGAAGTCCAGCCCGTCCGATCTGGTGCCGACTTGCCGACTTCATACGTTGTCACACAGTACTTTTCATTTACTGTGCGCCTGCGAAATGCGCCGGACTGGCTTTTATTTTTTTCTGGGCTAGAGTCCATGGCACCGGTCGCAGATGGCCGGTAGCAGCGAAAGGAAGAGTGGCCGTGAAAGCGGTTGTGATGGAGTGCCGAATACGCGTGTGTGGCTCCCCCGGTCGGGTCAGAGAATTCGTCAAGCAAGCGTCGACTCGCGCGCACGACGCCTTTCCCCACCCCGCCAGGTGTTCGGTTGTCGTCGAGGAGTCGGAGTCGTTGCTCCTCCGACGGCAATGGCACCGCGAGAACGACGTGGACGTGTTCGGAGTACCCGAGGGGCGGGATGTGTGCTGCGGTTTCGCGGACTCGTCCGGACGACTGACCGTCGCGAGACTCGAGAGCCTGTCACGCGACATCCTGGCCCACCTCGAACTGGATCCGTGGGTGTCCGACGACACCGAGTCGGTGCCTTGGATCCTGACGCTCACCACTGGTGCCGATCCGACGTCCAGGCATGAGATCGTGACCCGACATCCGTCGCTCCAGGTGCGACGACCTGTTCTGGCCCGCGCGTGATCCGCGCATAGCGGTGCCCGACCGGACTGCTCCGCAGGTGAGCGGGTCCGACCACCTCACTGCGGACACACCGCGGTCGTCGTCCGTCGGACCGGTCTGCGGTCGAATTCCTGTCACTCGATAGGGTGCGGGTGGCGGCGTGCTCACCTGGGCACGTCGCCGTCCCACACCTACGGAGAAGGAAGTGGTCGCCATCGTGCTCGACGAGAAGATCAGCGATCTGTACGCGCAGGTTGTTGCGCGGAACCCTGGGGAGGCCGAGTTCCACCAGGCCGTCCGGGAGGTCTTCGACAGTCTGGGTCCGGTCTTGGCGAAACATCCCCACTACGCGGACGCCGGGATCATCAAGAGACTGACGGAGCCCGAGCGCCAGATCATCTTCCGAGTGCCGGTCGACGACCAGGGACAGGTGCAGATCAACCGCGGGTTCCGGGTCGAGTTCAATTCCGCACTCGGTCCCTACAAGGGCGGCCTTCGATTCCACCCGAGCGTCTACCTGGGCGTGGTCAAGTTCCTCGGGTTCGAGCAGATCTTCAAGAACGCACTGACCGGGCTCCCGATCGGCGGCGGCAAAGGCGGCGCCGACTTCGATCCCAAGGGACGCTCCGACGCGGAGATCATGCGGTTCTGCCAGTCGTTCATGACCGAGCTCTACCGTCACATCGGCGAGTACACCGATGTGCCCGCGGGTGACACCGGCGTCGGCGGTCGGGAGATCGGTTATCTCTTCGGCCAGTACAAGCGCATCACCAACCGTTACGAGTCCGGCGTGCTCACCGGCAAGGGACTCGCCTGGGGTGGGTCGCAGGTCCGCACCGAGGCGACCGGGTACGGCGTGGTGTTCTTCGTCCGCGAGATGCTCGCCGCGGCCGGCGACGACCTCGACGGCAAGACCGTGGTGGTCTCGGGCTCGGGCAATGTGGCGATCTACGCCATCGAGAAGGTGCAACAACTCGGCGGTCGCGTGATCGCGTGCTCGGACTCCGGGGGCTACGTCGTCGATGATGCCGGTATCGACCTCGAACTGCTCAAGGAAATCAAAAACGTTCGGCGCGGCCGTATCTCGGATTACGCCGACGCCCGCCGCGGGTCCGCCCGTCACGTCGACACCGGATCGATGTGGAGTGTGCCCACCGACATCGCCATCCCCTGCGCGACGCAGAACGAACTGAACGGGGTCGACGCCACTCAACTGGCGAAGAACGGATGTCGCATCGTCGCCGAGGGCGCGAACATGCCCAGCACCCCCGAGGCGGTGCGCATCTTCGCCGACGCCGGCGTCGGCTTCGCCCCGGGCAAGGCCGCGAACGCGGGCGGCGTCGCCACGAGCGCACTCGAGATGCAGCAGAACGCTTCTCGGGATTCGTGGACGTTCGCGCACACCGAGGACCGATTGTCGGAGATCATGACGGCCATCCATGACCACTGCCTGCACACGGCAGACGAATACGGGGCGCCGGGCAACTACGCGACCGGTGCCAATATCGCGGCGTTCACTCGCGTGGCCGACGCGATGCTCGCACTCGGTCTCATCTGACCCGATTCGGACGCCGACTCGCTTCCTCTTGACCTTCAGGTTGGTCGAAGCCGGATGATCTGCGATATGCCCTCCGTTCCCGAAGTCAGCGAACTCGTCCCGATCGGCGCGTTCGCGCAACGCACCGGTTTGACCGCGTCCGCGCTGCGGTTCTACGACGACTCGGGGTTGCTCACCCCGGCCGCCGTCGACGCGTCGACCGGATATCGCCAGTACAGCGCGTCGCAGGAGCGGCACGCGATCGCACTCCGGCGACTCCGCGAGATCGGGATGTCGCTCGCCGACATCCGCACGGTCCTCGCCGCCGAGCCGGGTACCGCCGGCGGACTGATCGACGAGCACGTGCGGACCGTCGCAGCCGATGCCGATCGGATTCGGCGCGAGGCCAGGACGATCAAGATGTCGATCGCCGCGGAGTCGACGACCATGCTCGCCACTGTGCGTGGTCCGATCCTGGCAGCCGCGCTCGGCCAGGTGCTCACCGCGGCCGCCCGTGACGCGGCCCATCCCGTCCTGGACGCTGTCGAACTCCGGCTGGAAGACGGGGCCGTGACCCTGACCTCGACAGACCGCTACCGGCTCTCTTCCCGGTCGCTACCGACCGTCGAGCCGTGCGGCACCCGGTGGTCGGGAACGCTGTGTGCGGCCGACCTCCGTGATGGTCTGTCCGACCTGGCACGGGGCGGCGTCGTCGTCATCGACGCCGTGGCCGGCGCAGTTCGATTCCGGCTCGACGGTCGGGACGATCTATGGTGCCGCCTACTCGACGGGCCGTTTCCCGCGCACCTGGTGATGATCGAAGCCCTGCCCACGGTGACCATGCGTGCGAGTGTCGCGAAAACCGCTGTGTTGCAATCGTTGGAGCGCTGTGCAACCGACCGGGTGCACCTGGACTTCACGTCGGCGGCGCTCACACTGAGCGACGCCTCGTCGGCACAACTCGCCGTCGTGCCAGCCGAGACCTGCGGCCCCCCGATCGCACTGTGGTTCGAGGTCTCGACGCTCTACCCCGCGGTCCATGTGTCGATCGGGGCCGAGATGATGATCGACGTCCGCAATCGGGACCTCCCGATGACGATTCGGTCCGCAGACGGCGGCGACCTCACCACGGTCGTCATGCCGGTTTCCCACAGCCGCCACAATGACTGAGCAGCAGAGGATCCCCGGGAGTGTCGGGATCCGACGCCTGAGCGACGGGGCAACGAGCTGCCGCTCAGGTCACGACGATCGACGCCGTACCATCTCGGCGATCCAGACCGGCGCATACGGCGAAGTACAGCCCGGGGAGGTCGGGTAATCCTCCAGCACTCGCAACCGCTGACCGATGTCGATTGCACGGGAACGGAAGTCGGGATTCTCGATGCCGATGGTCGCCAGGCATGTGTTCATCGCCCACTGCAGGCGTGGCGGTGCGTTCCCCATGTCGGACTCGATGGTGTCGAGCAACCCGGCCGTGTCGAGGTCACCGGGCTTCTTGACCACTCGATCAGCGGTCAGGGCCCATCCCGCCGCGGCGACACCGGGCTCGGCGTCGGCCATCCACGACCTCCGCAACTCCTCGGCATGCGGACTCTTCTTGACGACGTAGTTGACGAGCCAATCGTGGACCTTCGGCCGGTCGACCTCGCGGATCATCGTGTCGAGCTGCGCGGGGTCGAACGCCCGCGGGCGACAGATCAACAGTGCGAGCAGACGCGGCGCGGTGTCGCCCGTCGCCCACAGCTCTGCGGAAAGTTCGGGCTGCGTTCGCAGTCGTTTCGCGATCGCCCTGAGCTTCGTGAGATTGACCCCGTGGTCGTCGCCGTGTTTCTCGTTGACCGCTCGGATCCGCGGGTCGTCGAGACTGCGGAGCTCGCCGAGGACGTCGGCGAGAGTCTGTTGGATGTCGGACATTCCGGTCATGATCCCCTCTGGAAGTGCGCACACAGCCTACGACGCTCGATGTCGCCGCGGGTTGTGTGCTCATCAATCCGGAGGGCCCGCCAGTATCCGCACGTCGGCGACGTCGTACTCGGCAACGAACGCCGACCGGATCGCCCGTGACTGGTCCTCGCCGACCCCGTCGCCACGGAAAGCCTCGACCGCCGACTGCGAGTCCCAGCGCTCGAAGATGTTGATCCGGCCGGGGTCCATCGAGTCCGCGGAGATTGCGAAATCGAGACACCCCGGTGCCCGACGGGCGGCACCGACCACCTCGTCGCAGCCGGCGATGTACGCCGCGCGCTGGTCCGGGTCCACTCGCAGACTGCCGGCAACGATCACCATTGGTTGCTCCTCCATCGATACTCCGGTGCACCGGTGTCCCGGCGCGAGACGTCACCGCTATGGTGAGGGCGACAGGAGTGCAGACCGGCACGACCCGGCGAACTCATCGCTCACGATCGACGTGGCCGCGCGACGCTGCGCCACGGCCTACTCTGATCGAATGGCTTTGGTTCTGGGTCCGATCCTCCGGCACGTCGACGAAACCTCCGCGCTGATCTGGGTGCAGACCGACGAACCCGGCGAGGTCGAAGTCCTCGGCTGTGCGACCCGGACGTTCGAGGTGTCCGGTCACCACTACGCGCTGGTCGAGGTCAGCGGCCTGGTGCCCGACACGGTCTCCGAGTATCAGGTCCGCGTCAACGGCGCCCTCGAGTGGCCCCTCCCGGACACCGAGTTCCCGCCCAGCGTGATCCGGACCCGGGGGCCGGACACCGCGGACCGGCACCGGTTCGTCTTCGGGTCCTGCCGGTATCCGCGGGCCGAGGACCCCAAGCTCGACGAGAAGCTCGGACTCGACGCATTGGACTGCTACGCGGTCCGAATGCGCCACCTCCCGGTGGAGGAGTGGCCGGACACCCTCATTCTGCTCGGCGACCAGGTGTACGCGGACGAGCTGACCCCGCAGGTGAAGGAGTCGCTGGAGTCGAGCCGGGCCTCGACCGCCGGACCGTCCGACGAGGTCGTCGACTTCGAGGAGTACGAGGGACTGTATCGGCACACCTGGGGAGACCCCGAGATCCGATGGATCCTCTCTACGGTGCCGACGGCCATGATCTTCGACGATCACGACATCCGTGATGACTGGAACACCTCGGACACCTGGCGTCGGCAGATGAGTGAGAAGCCGTGGTGGCAGGACCGGATCCGCGCCGGCCTCGCGTCCTACTGGGTGTATCAGCACCTCGGCAACCTCTCCCCCGCCGAACTCGCCGAGTCCGAGGACTACCGCCGCGTCCGCGAGATCGACGGTGACTGCTGGCCCCACCTGATCGAGGTCGCGGATCGTGCCGACCGGGAAACCGACGGAACCAAGGGTGTCCGGTTCAGTTTCCGGTGGAACCTGGGCAACACCAGGCTGGTCATGATCGACTCCCGCAACGGTCGCATCCTGTCCGACGGAACGCGAAAGATGCTGAGCGACAACGAATTCTATTGGGTTGAGAGCCAGGTCGACGACGACATCGAGCGACTCGACCACCTGGTCCTGGGTTCATCACTGCCGTGGTTGCTCCCGCCGGTCATCGGTGATGCGGAGACTGTGAACGAGATCGGCGCCCGGCGGCCGGGCCGTCGTGGACAGCTGGCCGAGAAGATCCGGCAGGGGGCCGACCTCGAGCACTGGCCGGCCTTCTTCGATTCCTTCGTCCGGCTCAGCGAGATGATCCGACAGGTTGCGGCGCGCGACCCCGGGCCCGCGACGGTCAGCGTGCTGTCCGGCGACGTCCACCACAGCTATGCCGCGCGTGCGACTTTCCCGGACACAACGAGCGCCGACGTCCACCAGCTCGTGTGTTCGCCGGTGCACAACGCGATCCCGCCGTACATCAAGGCGGTTTTCCGGCTGGGGTGGTCGAATCGGCTCGCCGCGGTCGTCCGGCGCTGGGCGCGTCGTGGTGGCTCGCCCGAACTGCCCGTCGCCTGGCGAAACACCCTGGGCCCGCTGTTCGGCAACACCATCGCGACGCTCTCGGTTCAGGGACGCTTCGCCGAGGTCACTTTCGAGCAGCCCGACCTGGACGGGACCCTGGGTAGAGCCGGAAATATCTGTCTGACATCGGAATTCGTGGCAACAGAGCGCACATGGCGCGCATTGTTGCTACGAAATCCCTAGTCCAGACAGAACTCGTTGCCCTCGGGGTCGCGCATCACGATGTGCCCCTCGCCGAGCGGAGGTGCGGGGTCGTGTCGTTCGCCCCGGGTCGCACCGAGTCCGACGAGCCGGTCGGCTTCGGCCTCGAGGGCGCGCATCCGGTCGTCGCCACTCAGACCAGGGGCAGCACGGACGTCGAGGTGCACCCGGTTCTTCGCCGTCTTGCCCTCGGGTACGCGTTGGAAGAACAACCGTGGCCTGCGCTCCTCCGGGTCGATCACGGCCGAGGCGTCGTTCCGACGCTCCGGAGGCACCCCGAATGCGTCGAGCGCCGCCTCCCAGCTGTCGAATCCGGTAGGCGGGTCCTGGAGCCCGTAACCGAGCACCTCGGCCCAGAATGCGGACAGCGCAGCCGGGTCACCACAGTCGAAGGTCAGTTGAAAGTCGGTTGTCATGCGTCCACTGTGCGACACGACGAGGACAACCCGGGTCCTCGATCGTGAAAATCAGCGCAGACGTTCGCCGTACACCCGGTCCACGGACATGACCATCAGGACGCGGCGATCGGCGACCATGACCCTGCGGTATTCGTCCCAGTCCGGGTGCTCGCCTGCCGCCTTGCGGTAGTAGTCGACGAGCGCCTCGACCTCGGGCCCGTCCGGTTCGGTGCCCGGGCCGATCAACGTCACAGTGCCCTCGGCGGTCGCCCACGTGTAGCGATCGGGCCCGGTGATCTCCAACGCGGCGCGCGGATCGCGTCGGAGGTTGGCGGTCTTGGCCCGACCCTCGGCCATCGAGACGTAGATGGTCCCGGCGTCGCGGTCGTAGAAAGGGGTCACCGGGGACAGCTGTGGTAGTCCCGAGGACTTGATCGTGGCGAGGACGCCGACTCCGCCTTCGGCGAGAAGATCACGAGGGTCATACGCGGGTTGGTTCATGCCTGCGGCAACCCGGCGTACTTACAGGCTATTCCGGACGGGCCGCACACCCCGGGGCGTGGCTCCGCGATCCATTGCGACATTCTTCAGATCTTGTGTCTTTACACGTACGATCGTCGACATGCATGTGCGCGAGATCCTGACCACCACGCCGACGACGACCGCCGAGGCCCTCGACCTGTTCGACTCCGCCCCCGCGGTCGAACCGGACTTCATGATCGGCACCTGGCGTGGCGCCGAGCTGCCCACCGACCACCCGTTGGACGGCTTCCTCGCGGCCAGCGGCTGGTGGGGCAAGCAATTCGTCGACGCCGAGACCGTCCACCCCCTGCTCTTCCCGACCCGCGACGGTTCGGCGCTGTGGGCCATGAATCCGGCGATCGCTTTCGGCGGACTGGGGATCGCCGAGAAGGCGCCCGGAGTCAAGTCGTTGTCGTTGGGGACGCCGATCGCCGCGACCCGCCTTCTCAGTCAGACCCGACGAGCACGTGCCCGGCTGCGCACCACCCGGTACCGCGGCACGGACACCGCGACCATGTCCTACGATCAGCTGCCGATCAACGACGTCTTCCACCGTCTCTCCGATGATGCCGTCCTGGGCGCGATGGACCTGAAGGGGTCGCCGAAGCCGTACTTCTTCGTGCTCCGCCGCGACGACTCACTCCGCCTCGTCGGCCACTGATCCTCGTCGGTCACTGATCCTCGTCGGTCACTGATCCTCGTCGGCCACCGATCCTCGGCGACGCGAGGACGGCGCCGACGAACCATGAGCCGGCGAGCCGGCGGAGGCGTTCAATGGGTAGATGGACACCTCACCCACCGCCCACCTCCGCCGGGGTGCCGTCGCGGTCGCCGCGGTCGCCCTCGCGGGCGCCGTGACACTGGCCGCACCCGCGACCGCCCAGGCTGCACCGCCGATGCCGTCCGGGTATTACCGCGGCGACGTCACCAGCGCCCCGATCGCCGACACGGTGTGGTTCGGCAAGAACTTCACGGGTTCGCGGGTCGTCAACAACACCGCGATCGGGTGGGCCTTCCCCGGCGCGGTGTACCCCGGGCGTTCCGTGCAGGACGGTGCACCGGTCATCGTCGTCGACTACTCGGGAACCGCCGTGGGATTCGTGCGTGACGAGCTCCGAGCCGACGGCCGGGGCGGCTATTGGGGCCGCGCGCTGAACGGCACCACCGAGCTGCTGCGTTTTCACTTGACACGCTGACCGTGGGCGACGGGCAACCATGGTGGAGACTTCGGGTTCGACCCCTTCGTCGGCTCACAGCTCGGCGAGCGCCGAGCGGATCTCATTGGTGGCCGCGACGGCTTCACGGAGCGCGATCCGCGCCTCGGCCCGGCCCTGTTCCGCAGTCGAGAGTCGTTGCCGCGCGAACCGCAGCGATTCTTCGCAACGAGCCAGCTCGGCCCGCAACTCCTGAGCCCGCCGGACGATCTCGTCGACCTCCGACGAAGCCCCGTCCACAGTTCGGGAGGCGGCGTCGAGGTCGGATCGGGCCGTTCGCTCCCCTGTCTCGGCCTCGGCCAGTCGGGCTTCGAGGTCTCGTCGACGACGCTCCGCTTCGTCAGACGCTGTGTGGTCCGAGTCGTCGGCGTCATCCCTGTCGGCACCCTCTTCGTCGGCACCGTCTGCGTCCGCGCCGCTTGCCTCGGACTCGTCCGCGACTGGTTCCTGCAACGGCTCCGGGACGACGAACACGCCGGCGGGCCCGAAGCCGCTGTATTCGGCGGATGCGGTGAGGTTTCCCCGCAACACCTGCTCGAGCACTTCCGGGTCGGCCACCGCGGCTCGCAATGTCTGCGTGACCTCGCGAATGGTACTGTCTCCCAGCGTCACTCGCAGATCTGCGGCCGTGGCGGCGACCGCGGTCACCGAATCGTTGATCAGATCCTGACGGCGTCGCGACAACGTCTTCATCTTGTCGACAGCCGAGCGGCGCTGGGCCGCAGTCAAATCCGACGCCAACCCAGCGATGAGGGCGCTGTCGTCCGGGTGCGCGCGAACCCACTGATTGATGGCCCACGCAGCTTGCGTGGGCCGCCGCAACTTCGCGATCCGCCCCGCCAGGTCACGGTCGCCGTTCGCTTTGATCTCCCGAGCGAGTTCGTTCCGGCGTGTCACGAACGCCGCCGGCGCCAGACCGTACAGCTCGTCGACGATCTCGTCGTACGGGGTCATAGGGCTGCCCGAGCGGTGGTCGGCGTCGCTGTCCGCATGAGCAGATACTACGACGGCGCCCGTGACGGCCACCTCACTTCGGCTTCTTAACTTGAATCATTCCAGATCAAACTGCACGATGGTCACCATGCTCACCGACGAGGACTGCGCCCGGCACCTGCGCGCCGCCGGACTGCGGGTGACCCGTCCGCGCATCGCGGTCATGCAAGCCGTCCGAGCACATCCTCATGCGGACACCGACGAGGTCCTCCGAACCGCTCGCGATCGGCTGCCGGCGGTCTCGCAACAAACCGTGTACGACGTTCTGGGCGTACTGACTTCGGCCGGCCTCGTGCGACGCATCCAGCCGTCCGGCCACGTGTCTCGATATGAGTCACGCGTCGGGGACAACCATCACCACGTGATATGCCGTACATGCGGATCCATCGGGGACGTCGACTGCGCAGTCGGCGAGGCCCCGTGCCTGACCCCGTCCGACGACCGGGGTTTCGTCATCGACGAAGCCGAGGTCATCTATTGGGGTCATTGCCCCGACTGCATCCCCGAACCCAACCGACCCGCTCCGGGCGCCGGCCCCGACCGATAGACCCCCGACCACGACGCCTCCCTCCCCTGCGATCACCGACCCGGCGATCGCAGTTCTCACCGTGCCCGAAAGGAAACCCCGCATGGCGCAGCAAGACCACGAGCCCGTCCGCGACGCGAAGGAACATCCCCCCATTGCCGAGGCGAACACCGAGCCCGCCGCGGGCGGTTGCCCGGTCGCGCACGGTCGGCTCACGCCGCCCACCCAGGGCGGCGGCAACCGCGACTGGTGGCCGAACCAGCTGAATCTCAAGGTGCTTCAGCACAATCCGGACGTCGCGAATCCGATGGACGCCGACTTCGACTACGACTCGGCCCTCGCGGATCTCGACGTCGAGGCGTTACGCGCCGACCTGACCGCCCTGATGACCGATTCGCAGGACTGGTGGCCCGCCGACTTCGGCCATTACGGAGGCCTGTTCGTCCGCATGTCCTGGCATGCCGCGGGTACCTACCGGGTGCAGGACGGACGCGGTGGTGCCGGAGCCGGGATGCAGCGATTCGCCCCGCTCAACAGCTGGCCGGACAACGCCAACCTGGACAAGGCGCGCCGCCTACTGTGGCCGATCAAGAAGAAGTACGGCACGGCATTGTCCTGGGCCGACCTCCTGGTCTTCGCCGGGAACGTCGCCCTGGAGTCGATGGGGTTCACCACCGCCGGCTTCGCCTTCGGGCGCGTGGACGAGTGGGAGCCCGACGAGGTGTACTGGGGCCCCGAACTCGAGTGGCTGGCCGATCAGCGGTACTCGGGCGACCGCGAACTCGAGACACCGCTTGCGGCAGTGCAAATGGGGCTCATCTATGTGAATCCGGAAGGACCGAACGGCAATCCGGACATCCTCGCGTCCGCGGTCGACATCCGCGAGACGTTCGCGCGGATGGCGATGAACGACGTCGAGACCGCGGCTCTGATCGTCGGGGGCCACACCTTCGGCAAGACCCACGGCGCCGGTGACGCCGGCCTGGTGGGTCCCGAACCCGAGGCCGCCGCCGTCGAGGACGCCGGTCTCGGCTGGACCAGCTCGCACGGCTCCGGCAAGGGCGCGGACACGATCACCAGCGGCCTCGAGGTGATCTGGAATCCGACCCCGACCCGCTGGGACAACGCTTTCCTCGAGACTCTCTACGGCTACGAGTGGGAGCTCTACAAGAGTCCGGCCGGAGCCAACCAGTGGCGTCCGAAGGACGGCGCCGGAACCGGTACCGTCCCCACGGCATTCGGCGACGAGAAGACCCACCCGTCGATGCTGACCACCGACCTCGCGATGCGCTACGACCCCAGTTTCGAGAAGATCACCCGGCGGTGGCTCGATCACCCCGAGGAACTGGCGCACGAGTTCGCCAAGGCCTGGTTCAAGCTCCTGCACCGCGACATGGGACCCGCCGTCCGGTATCGGGGTCCGCTTGTTCCGACCGAGACGTACCTGTGGCAGGACAATGTCCCGGCGCACGAGGGCCCACTTGTCACCGATGCCGACGTGGCAGCCTTGAAGGCGACGCTCCTCGACTCGGGACTGACTGTGGCGCAACTCGTGAAGACCGCGTGGGCGGCGGCGTCGAGCTTCCGTGGCAGCGACAAGCGCGGCGGCGCCAACGGCGGCCGGATCCGCCTGCAGCCGCAGGCATCCTGGGAGGTCAACGAACCCGACGAGTTGGCCACCGTGATCCGCACCCTGGAAGGCATCCATGATGCGTTCACCGGCGAGGCCGGCGCGAAGGTCTCCTTCGCCGACCTCGTGGTCCTCGGCGGCACGGCGGCAGTCGAGAAGGCGGCACGCGACGCCGGGGTCGAGATCACGGTGCCGTTCACCCCTGGACGTACCGACGCCACCCAGGAGGAGACGGACGCCGATTCGATGGCGCATCTCGAGCCCACCGCCGACGGGTTCCGCAACTACGTCGGCAAGACCAGTGGTCTCCCGGCCGAGTTCGCCCTCGTCGACAAGGCATCGCTACTGACTCTCAGCGCCCCCGAGATGACGGTGCTGGTGGGTGGACTCCGGGTGCTGGGCAACAACTTCGGCGGCTCGACGGCCGGCGTCCTGACCGACCGTCCAGGCGTCCTCACGAACGACTTCTTCGTGAATCTGCTGGACATGTCGACGGCCTGGTCGGCGTCGGAAGGCGAGAACCTGTACGTCGGGCGCGATCGCGCCACCGGCGAGCAGACCTGGACCGGCACTCGCGCCGATCTGGCGTTCACGTCGAACTCACAGCTGCGCGCCCTGGCCGAGGTCTACGCAGCCGACGACGCAGCGGAGAAGTTCGTGAACGACTTCGTCGCGGCCTGGGACAAGGTGATGAACCTGGACCGGTTCGAACTCTGAGCGAGACCGGTTCATCGTCGAAGCACTCAGATACGGCGGCGGCACCCTTCGTGGGGTGCCGCCGCCGTGGCGTTTCGCATCACCC
Source organism: Gordonia sp. AC31 (assembly GCF_031844505.1). NCBI lineage: Bacteria > Bacillati > Actinomycetota > Actinomycetes > Mycobacteriales > Gordoniaceae > Gordonia > Gordonia sp. AC31. The sequence continues at coordinate 114,713 of NZ_JAUZVK010000010.1, read as the reverse complement.
GGCGCACACGGGCATCCGGAACTATGCTGGCGCTTTCCCTCCGTGGCGGGTGACCGCCTCGAGACGAAGGTGAGGACGACGACGATGTCCGGCGAACACAGGTCCCTGGGCCATATCCGACTGACCTCACACAGCGGCGGGGTCGACGCCCCGCCCATCCACTGGGGGGCGGCCACCGCGGCGGAACGCGGTCCTGTCATCGGGACGACGGGCACGCGTGCGCATCGCAATGTCATCGGCACCCACAGCGGCTCCTACAGCGTCTATCGCGCACTGGCCGTCGCCGCCGGCGCCCTTGCACGAGAGCACCGAGCCGATCTCACCAACACCTCGCCCACCGACCACATCGGACCGTATCCACAGTGGGGCGATCCGCGCGCGATCGTCTCGCTGGATCCCTGGGGTGCGACGGTCGCCGAGAGTTTCCCCGACGAGATCGCTCGCGGTTACGACATCCGGCCGACCATCGCGGTGACCAAAGCGCACGTCATCCTTCCCGAGATCGCCGAGGCGATCGAGAAGGGCCGTCTGGTGCCCGACGGTGAGGTCCTGCTGCCGAGTGGCGCGGCTCTGGTCACCAAGGCGGCCGTGGAACCGGTGTGGCATCTTCCCGGCGTCGCCGAGCGGTTCGGCTGCTCCGAGGCCGAGCTGCGCCGGGTGCTGTTCGAGGAGACCGGCGGCATGTATCCCGAACTCGTCACGCGGTCGGATCTCGAGGTGTTCCTCCCGCCGATCGGCGGGCAGACGGTCTACATCTTCGGCAACGCCCGCGACCTTGCCGACCCGTCGGTGGAACTCACCGCACGGGTGCACGACGAGTGCAACGGCTCCGATGTGTTCGGCTCCGACATCTGTACGTGCCGTCCATATCTGACGCATGCAATCGAGGAGTGCATCCGCGGCACCCAGCGCGGTGGCGTCGGCTTGGTCGCCTACTCCCGCAAAGAGGGACGCGCGCTCGGTGAGGTCACCAAGTTCCTGGTGTACAACGCCCGTAAACGCCAACTCGGCGGTGACACCGCAGACCAGTACTTCGCCCGCACCGAATGCGTTGCGGGCGTACAGGACATGCGGTTCCAGGAGCTCATGCCCGACGTCCTGCACTGGTTCGGGATCACCAGGATCCATCACCTGGTGTCGATGTCGAACATGAAGTACGACGCCATCACCGGCTCGGGTATCGAGGTCGGCGAACGGGTCAACATCCCCGACGAACTGATCCCCGCCGACGCCCGCGTCGAGATCGACGCGAAGATGGCTGCCGGTTACTTCACGCCCGGACCCGTGCCCGATGCCGAACAGCTGCGTCAGGTCAAGGGCCGGGGGTTGTGATGACCGGAGCACCAGAGGTGGAACTCTCCGCCTCACAGGCCGCCCGGCTGCTGCGCTCCACCGCCACCGTCCGGAGCCGGTCGCGACAACTCCTCGAACGGGCGCGGGCCGGCGAATCGTCGTGGTTCATCGTCCACGACGATGCGCGGGACGCGGCAGCTGACATCGTCGTGGAAACGACTCGGTTGCGATATCCCGACGGAGACATCCCTTTTCACAGCAGGTGGCGACATTTCGAGGCAGGCGGTATCGACCGCCTCGGCGCTCTCGACGCCGCCTTGCCCCCGGCCGGCTCGGCGGAGCGAACCCGCGCGCTCATCGACGTCGTGCTGGTCAGCGTCCTCCTCGATGCCGGCGCGGGACCCGAGTGGTCGTTTCGGGAACGGTCGAGCGACCTGGTTCTCACCCGTTCCGAGGGGCTCGGCGTCGCGAGCTGGGTGGCGTTCTGCGAGGGGGTGTTCTCGAGCGACCCGGCCGATCCCCTGCGGGTCGACGCCACCGGTCTGGGCCGCGTCACGGCGGACACTCTCGGCGCGGCCTTCCAGGTGGGTCCCGACAACCCGCTCACGGGCCTGCCCGGGCGGGTCGATCTCCTGCGCCGCCTGGGCGAGGTGTTGTCGAGCCGCCCCGAGATCTTCGGTCCGGACGCCCGGCCGGGCGGCCTGTTCGATCACCTCACCCGCGGTGGTCGTGCGGAGGTGCCCGCGGTCGACATCCTGAGCGGGGTACTCGAGTATCTGGGCCCGATCTGGCCGTCGGACAACACGATCGACACCCACCCACTGGGCGACTGCTGGCATCACGACGCCGTCGTCGGCCCGGGCCTCACCGCCGGCTGGGTGCCGTTCCACAAACTGTCCCAGTGGCTGACCTATTCGCTTCTCGAACCGTTCCGCTGGGCCGGTGTCCAGGTGACCGGACTCGACGAGCTGACCGGCCTCCCCGAATACCGCAACGGTGGCCTTCTCCTCGACTCGGGTGTGCTCGCGCTGCATGAGGAGGCCTGGGCGGACCGGGAGTGGGAGGTCGGCGACGAGCTCGTCGTCGAATGGCGGGCGCTCACCGTCGCCCTTCTCGACGAGATCGCCGACCTCGTGCGCGACCGCCTCGACGCCGATGCAGCCTCGATGCCCCTGGCCTGCGTGCTCGAGGGTGGCACGTGGGCGGCCGGCCGCGTGCTCGCGAGCCGACTTCGCGATGGGTTGCCGCCGTTGACGATACGCAGTACCGGCACTGTTTTCTGAGCCGACCACTGACCGAGAGGAACCCATGGGCAGCGTCGCCGTCATCGACCATCCGCTGGTCCAACACAAACTGACCCTGATGCGTCGTAAGGAGACGTCGACCAACGACTTCCGCCGTCTGCTCGACGAGATCTCGATCCTGATGGCGTACGACGTCCTGCGTGACATCCCGATGCACGAGATCACCATCGACACACCGCTCGAGACCACCACCGCCCGGGTCATCGACGGCAAGAAGCTGGTGTTCGCCGCTGTCCTGCGGGCCGGCGCCGGTATCGCCGACGGCATGCTGACCGTGGTTCCCGGCGCGCGCGTCGGACACATCGGCCTCTACCGCGACCCGAAGACCATGGTCGTCGTCGAGTACTACTTCAAGATGCCGTCGGAGCTGTCCGAGCGTGATGTCGTGATCGTAGATCCGCTTCTGGCGACCGGGCATTCGGCGGTCGCCGCGATCGACCGGATCAAGGAGTACGGTCCGAAGTCCATCAAGTTCGTCTGCCTGCTCGCCTGCCCGGAGGGCATCGAGGTCCTGCATCGCTCACACCCCGACGTGCCGATCTTCACCGCGGCGGTCGACCGCGAACTCGACGACAACGGCTTCATCCGCCCCGGACTCGGTGACGCCGGCGATCGCATCTTCGGGACAGCGTGACCTCGAGAACAGGAAGGAGCCCCCCTCCCTGAGGAGCGAGCGAAGCGAGCCACGAAGGGTGTAGCAACACGTCTCACCAGGCCCTTCGAGGCTCGTCGCTTGCGCTCCTCACCCCTCAGGGAGCAGGGGTTATGGGCTTCTTTCGGATTAGGGAGCATGGTTCGTGGTGCTGCTGCGCGCATACCAGCGGTGTTCGATCTACGACACCTGCCAGGCCACCGCGGCACCGATCGCCCCGGTGGCGTTCAGTGCCCAGTGCAGCGCGATCGGTGCGAGGAGGCTCGTGGTGCGTTGCCGCAACCACCCGAGCACGAAACCCGCGGCCCCGGTTGCCACGACCGCACCTGCGATGCCGGCGATCTGTGCAACCGTCCCGGCACCCAGCACGCCGCTCAGGCCTTCGTTGCCCGCGGTGAGACCGGTCGAGGACAGGATGTGCCACAGACCGAAGGCGATCGCACCGACGACCAGCGTCGTCAACGGGGCGAACAACCGGCCCAGAACCCCTTGCAGCACACCGCGGAACAAGACCTCCTCCGGGAGAACGGTCTGCAGCGGAATGATCACGAACGCCGCCAGGAGGGCCTCGGAGGTATCGTCATAGCGGTCGGACAGGAAGAACTCACGCGTCGCCGGGATCGCGACCGCTGTCGAGACCACAGCCGCGACCACGAGGACCGCGGCCACGGCGACCGGGATGCCGGCGCGCAGTTCCGCACGGCTCAGGCCGAGGTCCCGCCAGCCGAGGCGGGCGAGGCGGGCGAGGCCCACGGCCACGACTGCGGCAACCGGGACGATCGCCACCGACAGCGGGCCGTCCGCGAGATGCGCACCGACGTTCACCGCGACGAGGAACACGATCACCACGACCAGCAGCGCGACGTCGGTGCGCCGGGACGGGGTGATCACCCGGTCGAGTCTGCCGTACCGCGCCATGGCGGTGTCGGTGAACGCGGCCGCGGTGTCGCAGAATGATTCGGTGCCAAGACCCGCGACTGTCGTCGACCGCCTCGAACGTCACCAGGTCGCCCTCTACCTCGGCGCGATAGTCGCCGGACTGTGTGCGGGACTGGCCGCACCCGGTCCCGCCGAGGGCCTCGAGTCGGCGATCACGCCGCTGCTCGCCGCGCTGCTCTATGTCACCTTTCTGCAGATCCGCCGGTCCGATCTCCTGGAATCGCTGCGGGACCGGCGGTTCCTGGTCGCGGTGCTGTTCCTGAACTTCGTCGTGGCGCCCCTTCTGGTGGCCGTGTTGTCTTCAGCGCTGCCCGCCGACGACGCGATCCGTGTCGGCGCGCTATTGGTGCTGTTGTGTCCGTGCGTCGACTACGTCGTCGTATTCGCCGGACTCGGCGGCGGGGACGCCCGACGACTCCTTGCCGCGACGCCGCTGCTGCTCCTTGCCCAGATGCTGCTGACACCGCTGTACTTGGTGCTGCTGCTCGGTGACGGACGGTCGGTGATCGAACCGGAGCCGTTCCTCTGGGCGTTCGCTGTCCTCATCCTCTGCCCGCTGGCACTGGCGTGGCTCACCCAGGCGTGGGCGGAACGATCCGAGGCGGGTCGTCGAGCCTCGGTCGGCGCCACGATGACGATGGTCCCGCTCATGGTGGCCGTACTCTTCGTCGCCGTGAGTTCCCAGGTACCTCTGGTCGGTTCGCGTTTTGCCGACATCGCCGGGGTGATCCCGGTCTACGCCGCGTTCCTCGCGATCATGGTGGCGGCCGGTGTCGCGGTGGCACACATGTTCCGCCTGGCCCCGGAGCCGTCGACGGCGGTCGTCTTCTCCGGAGCCACCCGCAACTCGCTCGTCGTCCTGCCACTCGCGCTGGCGCTGCCGGTCGGGGCGGAACTGGCCGCGGCGACGGTGATCACGCAGACACTCGTCGAACTGATCGGGATGGTCGTCCTGGTGTGGGCGTTCACTTGTGTGGCACGTCGGCGCTGAGGCCGCCGTCCATCACGAACTCGGCACCGGTCGCGTACGAGGACTCGTCGCTGGCCAGGAACACCACGAAGGTCGACACCTCGCGTGACTCCGCGGCCCGGCCCATCGGCACGGTCACCATGTCGTCGGGGATCCCCTCGGTCATCGGCGTCCGGATGAGACCCGGGTGGATGGAGTTCACCCGCACGTTGTGCGGAGCCAGTTCGAGCGCAACCGATTTCGCCAGACCACGCACGCCCCACTTGCTCGCGACGTAGCCGTGCGCCCAGGGACTTCCGCGCAGGCCCTCCACCGACGAGACGTTGATGATCGAGCCACCGCCGGCGTCGATCATCAGGTCCGCGACCGCCTGGATTCCGAGGAACGTGCCCGTCAGGTTCACGTCCAGGATCTGCTTCCACTTGTCCAGCCGGAACTTCTGGATCGTCGAACCGTTCACGATGCCGGCATTGTTCACCAGGACGTTGACCTTGCCGAACTCGTCTACCGCGGTGGACACCGTCGTCTGCCAGTCCTCGGGCGAGGTGACATCGAGGTGGACGTAGCGCGCCGCGTCCCCCAGTTCGGCGGCCAGCGCCTTGCCCTCGTCGTCGAGGATGTCGCCGATCACCACCTTCGCCCCCTCGGCCACGAGGGCCCGGGCGTGCTCGGCGCCCATGCCCCGCGAACCACCGGTGATCACTGCAACCTTGTCGTCTACGCGTCCCATGGGCGGCAACGCTACCGCGACGAGCGCGAAAATAGAACAGGTTCCACCGAAAAATGGTCTACTGAACAGACAAACGTCCGGACAGGTGTACACCACGCCCCACCGGCGCCGATCGAACACAAGGAGTTCCACGCCATGTCCTTCCGGGTAGCTCTCGTCGGAACCGGCAACGTCGGCCGGTTGTGCCTCACCCAGCTGATCGAGGACCCGCGGTTCGAACTCGTGGCCGTCTGCGTGTCCACCCCTGAAAAAGTCGGTGTCGACGCCGCGACGCTCGCCGGGCTGGAGACACCCACCGGAGTCCTGGCGGTGGGCGACCTCGACGAGGTGATCGCGACGAAGCCGGACTGTGTCGTGTACTGCGCCATGGGTGACACGCGTCCCGTCGAGGCCTTCGACGATGTGCTGCGCATCCTCGTCGCCGGGATCGACGTCGTCGGGTCCTCCCCGAACACGCTCCAGTACCCCTGGGACGTCATGCCCGCGAAGGCGATCGCCAAGATCGACGAAACCACCGCGGGCAGCGGCGCCAGCCTGTTCGTGACCGGCGTCGATCCCGGATTCGCCAACGACCTCATCCCGTTCGTCTTCGCGGGCACCTGCCAGCACATCGAGCAGGTGCGCTGCATGGAGATCGCCGACTACGCGACCTATGACGGGGCGACCGTCATGTTCGACGTCATGGGCTTCGGCAAACCGCTCGACGAGACCCCCATGCTGTTCCTGCCGGGGGTACTGGGGTTGGCATGGGGAACGACGATCCGGCAACTGGCCGCCGGTCTCGGCGTCACCGTCGACGACATCGAGGAGATCTCCGAAAGCGAGCCTGCGCCGGAGGATTTCGACATCGCGGCCGGTCACATCGCTGCGGGCACCCGCGCGGCCGTGCGTTTCGAGATCATCGGCAAGGTGGCCGGCGAACCCGTGATCGTCATCGAGCACGTGACGCGGCTTCGAGGTGACCTGCGGCCGGACTGGGCGCAGCCGGCTCAGCCCGGCGGGTGCTACCGCGTCGAGATCACCGGCGAACCGTCGTACACCGTCGACATCATGCCGACGAGCCGCAAGGGTGACCACAACCACGCCGCCATCGTCGCCGCGGCCGGCCGGATCGTGAACGCCATCCCCGCGGTGGTCGACGGGCCCGCGGGACTTCGCACCACACTCGACCTTCCGCTGGTGACGGGCCCGGGGGTTTCGACAAGCTCAACCGGCAGGTAGGCGGCTCCGCGCCCACGGAATTCGCAGACCCACCCCTTTTCCGTAAACGCACCACGCCCGGACCGGGTGGGTTCACGGAAGAGGGGTGGGTGTGTCGACTTCACACCATCCCGGCGTCGTGCATCAGGATCGCGACCTGGACCCGGTTGCCCGCGTCGAGTTTGGTGAAGATGTGCGAGATGTGCGCCTTGACCGTCGCAAGACTCATGTAGAGCCGTTCGGCGATCTCGGCGTTCGACGCCCCGCGGGCGAGCTCGACGGCCACATCACGCTCGCGTGCGGTGAGTCGGTCGACACGTTCGACCGCGGACGAGGTTCGGTGACCGCCGCTGGTGACGACCTGCTTGATCAACGCGGCGGTCACCGAGGGACTCAGGGCAGGTCGACCGTCGAGCACTTGGTGGATGGCCGCGACGATGTCGTCGGGTGGCGTGTCCTTGAGCAGGAATCCGTCGGCACCCATCGCGAGTGCGCGGACCACGTAGTCGTCGGCGTCGAAGGTCGTGAGCACGATGATCGCGGGTGGCGAGACCAGTGCCTTGAAGCGGCCGGTGGCCGCGATCCCGTCGAGCACCGGCATCCGCAGATCCATGAGGACGAGATCCACGGGCGCCGCGGCATGGGTGTCGAGGGCCTCCTGCCCGTTGCCCGCCTCGGCGACGATGTCGAGGCCGGCATCACCGCCGAGGAGGAGCCGGAGTCCGGAACGGACGAGGGGGTCGTCGTCGACGATCATGATGCGGGCGGTCATGACTGCCACGGTAACCAGACGTGCAACAGGAACCGTTTGTCCTCGCTCACGGTCACCGACTGCCTGCCGCCGTGCAACCCGACCCGCTCGGCCAGGCCGACGAGTCCGAATCCTGGTGTGGGACCGGTAGAACCCGCTGTCAGCGGTAGCGGGTTCTCGACGAGCAGGTCCACACCGTGCTCGGGTCCGCCCCGGATGTGCATGGTCACCGGCGCGCTCGGCGCATGACGCCGCGCATTGGTCAAGGCCTCCTGCACACACCGATACAGCGTGCGTGAGATCGCCGGGCCCAGCGAATCGACATCGATGTCGCATCGGCTGTCCACACGCATCCCCAGCCGGCGCGCCTCCTCGATCAGCGCGGCCAGGTCCGGAACCCCTTGCGGTTCCTCGGGCGCGGCGTCGCCGGGCCCCTCCCGCAGAACCCCGAGCACCTCCCGCAGCTCGGTCAACGCCAGGTGCGAGGTCTCCTGGATGGTCTGCGCCGTCTCGCGGATCTGCTCTCCGGACAGGTCCGAACGGTAGGCCAGTGCGCCCGCGTACATGCTCATCGCCGAGATCCGATGCGCGAGGATGTCGTGCATCTCGCGTGCGATCCGCGCCCGTTCGAGCGAACGCGCCTGCATCACCTTCGCCTGCTGTTCGGCCTCGGAGGCCAGTGCGCGCGCCTGCCAGCTGGCGAGAAGCTCACGGCGCGAACCGATGTAAAGACCCCACGCGACCATCGCCGCGGTCGCGACCGCCGTGACCGAGTAACTGATGATGACGGGATCGTTCGCCTCGGTCGGCGTGGCGAAGAAGGCGAGGGCGATGATCCCCGCGACAACGGACAACACCGCCTGCGGGATGATCTCGCGCCACCGACGCCGGGTCGACAGGGACACCATGGCGAGAATGCCCGGTCCGAGAGACGACGACGACACGATGGTCACGATGTTCGTGAACGTCGTGACCGGTACGGGATGGCTTCGGCGCCACCAGATGACGATGTAGGAGAGCACCCCGAGTACGAGGTCGGCGACGAACCACCACCGGGCCTCGTCCCACAGGTACGACGCACGGGTGGCGAAGGTGCCGGCCGAGACGCAGAGCATCACGGCGAGCCGCCACAATCGGCCGGCCCACGTCATCGGTGGTTGGTACTGCTCAGGACGCACAACCGTCACCGTAGTCGGGCGCCGGTGGTGCCCGCGTCCTCCCGATGGGTGTCGACCCCTACGACTTTCGGTCGATACGACGCTGTCCGGAGGTCCGATGTGCGCGCCGTGCGGGAACGACACGATGGACGACATGATCACAGTGAAGAATCTGACGAAGCGCTACGGCGACTACGTCGCAGTCGACGACGTGTCCTTCACCTGCCGCCCCGGGCAGGTGACCGGATTCCTGGGCCCCAACGGCGCCGGGAAGTCGACGACGATGCGGATCATCGCCGGGCTGACGCCGCCGACGTCGGGGGTGGCGCAACTCTACGGCGTCGACTACCGGTCCATCCCGAATCCCGGCACGCAGGTCGGCATCCTCCTGGACGCCTCGGCTCAGCACGCCGGCCGGACGGGCGCGGAGGTCCTGCGACTGTCGGCGATGACCATGGGCATCGGCCACGACCGCGTCGACGAGATGCTCGAGCTGGTCAGCCTCACCCCGGAGGAGGCCGGGCGACGAGTGCGCAACTACTCCCTCGGCATGCGCCAGCGTCTCGGTATCGCCGCAGCCCTGCTCGGGGACCCGAAGATCCTGATCCTCGACGAACCGGCCAACGGACTGGACCCGGCGGGCATCCACTGGATGCGAACCCTGCTGCGCGGGTACGCCGATCGCGGTGGCACGGTGCTGCTGTCGTCGCACCTGTTGCACGAGATCGAGATCGTCGCCGACGACATCGTCGTGATCGGCAACGGCCGGATCGTGGCCCAGGGCACCAAAGACGAACTGCTCGCCGGCGCCGGGACACGCGTCCGATCACTCGACGACGCGACCCTCGGCGAGGCGCTGAACGCAGCCGGGATCACCGTGCAGCGCAACGCCTCCGGCGGACTCGATGTCGAGGCCGACCCCGTCGACGTGGGCCGCGCCGCGGCCGCCGTCGGCGTCGTCCTCACCGAGCTGCGGCCCGCGGACGGCGCCCAGCTCGAGGCGATGTTCCTGCAGCTGACCGCGGACACCCAGCGTGAACACACCACACTCGAAGGAGTAGCTCGATGACCCTCGCCGACTTCGGCACCCCCGTGCCGCACACCGACGTGATCGACGTCGAGCGCCCCGGAATCCCGTTCTCCCGACTCGTCCGCGTCGAACTGCGCAAGCTCGTCGACACGCGTGCGGGTTTCTGGCTGACCGCCTCGATCGGAGTCATCGCGGCGATCGTCGTGATCGCGATGCTCATCGCGAACCGCAACAGCCCCGAGAACCTCAACCTCGGACAGTTCTTCGGGATGATGAACATCCCGACCGCCATCATCCTGCCCATCCTCGCGATCCTGCTCGTGACCGGGGAATGGAGCCAACGCACCGCGCTGACGACATTCACCCTCGAACCCCGACGGCAGCGCGTCGTCGGAGCGAAGCTGGTGGCGGCGCTCCTCACCGCCGTCGCGGCGGTCGTGGTCGCGCTCATCCTCGGCGTCATCGGCAACGGGATCGCCGGTCTGGCGTTCACCGATCCCGCCGGCTCCTGGGACCTCACGCTCGCCGGGTTCGTGAATTCGTTTGTCTCGCAGACTTTCGGCTTGCTGCTCGGTTTCGGCTTCGCCGCCCTGATCCTGAACACCCCGGGCGCGATCGTCGCCTACTTCGCGCTGCCCACCGCTCTGACCGTGGTCAGCCAGCTGGTTCCGTGGTTCAAGGACAATCTCGGCCAGTGGGTGGACACCGGCCTGACGAACGTGCCCTTTCAAGAGGGCGACTGGGCGACCGGGGGCGAATGGGCGAGGATGCTCGTCTCGGCAGTGATCTGGATCGGACTGCCCCTGGCGTTCGGGGTGCTACGGATTCTGCGGTCCGAGGTCAAGTAACGGACGCCGCTGGATGGCACCACGGTCACGGTCGCCGTAAGCGCCGCTGCCACACCGCGATCGGTGTTACGGTTTTCGGGTTCTCGAGAAAAGAGGAACCCACGTGTCGTCGACCACGCCCACCTCGCAACCACCTGCCGCTCCGGAACCGGACGAAGCATCGGTTCCGGAGCAGTCCGGCGCCACCGGCCCGGCAGAAGGACAGAAGCCGTCGTGGTGGCGGCGGCTCCACCGGTATTCCTGCGTCGGGTTGACGGTCGCGCTCGTCTTTCTGTGGCTGTCGGTGACGCCGTCGCTCCTGCCGCGCGGGCCGCTGTTCCAGGGCATCGTGAGCGGGGCCTCGGCCGCGGTCGGGTACGGCCTCGGTGTGCTGGTGTCCTGGCTGATCCGTTACATGATCTCCCGGGAGGAACCCTGGCCCGCGCCGATGCGCCGACTCTGGGCGGCGCTGGGCCTGGCCGCGATCGCGGGCACCGTCGTCATGCTGGTCGCGTTCCAGCGGTGGCAGGACCAGGTCCGGACGATGATGGGGGTCGACCTCCTGTCCTGGACGGCCTACCCGCAGATCCTGCTCATCGCCGTGGTGGTCTTCGCCCTGCTGATGACCATCGGGCAGGCGTGGGGCGACGGGGTGAAGTGGCTCGTCCGGAAACTCAATCGCGTGGCGCCGCCGCGTATCTCGGCCTTCGCCGCGGCGACCATCGCGATCATCATCACGGTGCTGGTCCTCAACGGCGTCGTCGCCAACTACGGTATGCAGGCGCTGAACTCGTCGTTCGCCGCGGTCAACGACGAGACGACCGCGGACTCCAGTCCGCCGACCACCCCGCAGCGCTCGGGCGGTCCGGGCTCGCTGGTGACCTGGGATTCGCTCGGGCGTCAAGGCCGGATCTTCATCTCGGTGTCGCCCACCGTGGAAGAGCTGAGCGCGTTCAACGGGTCCCCCGCCATGGAACCAATCCGCGCCTACGTCGGGCTCGGCTCGGGTACAGATCTGCGTGCCAATGCCGAACTCGCCGCAGAGGAACTCGTCCGCGCCGGCGGGTTGCAGCGCAAACTCATCGCGGTCGCCTCCACCACCGGCACCGGGTGGATCAACCAGGCGACGGTGGACTCGCTCGAGTACATGTACAACGGCGACACGGCGACGGTGAGCATGCAGTACTCGTACCTGCCGAGCTGGTTGTCGTTCCTCGTCGACAAGGAACGCGCGCGGCAGGCCGGGCAGGCGCTCTTCGAGGCGGTCTCGGAACGGGTGCGCGAGGTACCCGAGGCCCAACGCCCCAAGCTCGTCGTCTTCGGCGAGAGCCTCGGCTCGTTCGCGGCCGAGTCGGCGTTCGGGACCATCCCGGCGCTGAGCGCGCGAACCGACGGTGCGTTGTTCAGCGGACCGACCTTCAACAACAAACTGTGGGTGGACACGACCGGGTCACGCGACGACGGGACGCCGGAAGTGTTGCCCACCTACGACGACGGACGACAGGTCCGATTCATCGCCGACGCACCCGACCTCGACAAGCCGACCACCGAGTGGACGTCGCCGTCGGGTCGCGCGGTGTATCTGCAGCACGCCTCCGATCCGATCTCGTGGTGGAACCCGCGACTGATCCTCCGCGAGCCGGACTGGCTCGAGGAGGAACCCGGACGCGACGTGCTGTCGGCGATGCGGTGGATCCCGTTCGTGACCTTCTTGCAGGTCAGCGCCGACATGGCGGTGTCAGTCGGAGTCCCCGACGGCCACGGACACAACTACATGTCCGCGATCCCGGCAGCCTGGGCCAAGATCCTGCAGCCGCCGGGCTGGACCGAGGCCAAGACCGAACGTCTGATCCCCCTGCTGACGAGGGACTGATCGGCACCGCCGCCCGGTGGAGCAATTTCGGTCGGGCGGGAACGGCTTTCGCGGTTCCATACTCAGAGGGTGACCTCTACCGACCGTGACCGTCTCCGGCAGCTTCTCGACGCGGTGCTGTCCGAGGACAACACCTCGCTCGACGACATGGCCTCGGGCGCCTACGCGTCGCCGTTCCACTTCACCCGGCAGGTCCGGCGCGGTGCCGGCGAGGCACCGGTGGCCCTGCGGCGCCGCGTCCTCCTCGAACGTGCGGCGTGGCTCCTCCAGCGGGGACAGTCGGTGACCGACGTGGCCTTCGAGTCCGGGTACTCGTCCGTCGACGGCTTCTCGCGTGCCTTCAGCCGCGCCTTCGGACACAGTCCCGGCCGCATGGGTGCGGTGGGAGAGCACAGCCACTGGCTGCCGGCGCCGAACGGCATCCACTTCCACTCGCCCACTGCGCTGTACGTCGACAGCGGCTCACCCACGACCGAGGATGCGGGCAACGTGGTGATGCTCATGATTCGCCACGACCTCGACGACATCGAGGCGCTCCTCGACGCCGCGAAGGGGCTCGACGCCGCGTCGTGGACCGCGCCGCGTCTCGCGGGTAACCAGCTGCTGTCCTGGAGTGGACCGGAAGATTCTCTCGCAGAGGTCATTTCCCATCTCGTCGGCGACAAACTCCCCTGGTTGTCGACGATCGAGGGAGCCGACCTGCCGCCGGCCGCACCGACCCAACTGACCGACCTCATCGAGTTGCATCGCGACATTGCACCGCGCTGGCTCGCCCTGATCCGTGACATCGACCGACGCGGCGCGTGGCAGGACCGCGTGATCGACGCCTTGTGCGACCCACCCGAATCGTTCCTGCTCTCCCAGATCGTCGCGCACGTGTTGACGTTCTCCGCACATCGTCGGCTCGTCGCCCGCTGGATGCTGCGGGACTCCGGCGTCGACGTCACCGCCCCGACTCTCGATCCCGACCCGATCATGTGGCACCGCAAACACTCCGGAGGATTCTGATGGCATTCCGCTACTACACGGCAACGACCCTCGACGGCTTCCTCGCCGACGACCGGGACAACCTCGACTGGCTGCTCAGCCAGCCGCTCGAGGAGGGCGGGCCGATGAACTACGACGACTTCTTCCGGCAGGTCGGTGTCGCCGTGATGGGCGCGACGACCTACCGGTGGATCCTCGACCACGAGGTCTCCGACGGGAAGCCGTGGCCATACGACATACCGACGTTCGTCTTCACCCATCAGTCACTGACGCCGGTGTCGGACACCATCTCGGTGGTCGCCGGGAGCCCCGCAGACCTCCGTGACCGTCTGGTCGACGCAGCGGGCGACCGCCACGTCTGGGTCGTGGGCGGCGGCGACCTCGCCGCGCAGTTCGCCGAAGCCGGAATGCTCGACGACGTCATCGTGTCGATCGCGCCCGTCACCTTGGGGTCGGGCCGACCACTCTTCCCGCGCGCCTACGACTTCGAGTTGCAGGACTTCGCACGCAACGGCGCGTTCCTGTGTGCGCGCTACTCGCCTGTCGGGCCGCGGTCGACTCATCCGGAGGTCTGACCAGTCATCGGGCGACGGGCCGGCCGCGTCGGGGGTCTGTCGGCGGTGGCGGGGCGTCAGCCCTCGCCGACCGAGTTCCGCATGGCGTCGGGCACCTCACCGCGAGCCCACCGCGGCAGGATGAAGATCCCCTCGGACTCGGCCGTGAGCTGGCCGTCGACCGAGATCGTCCCCGTGACGAACGTCTTCACACCCTCGACCCGATCGACGCGCGCCTCGCCGCGGATCACCCCGAGCGGCGTACCGCGCCGATACCGGACGGTGAGGGTGCCGGTCATCCCGGGCACACCCTGGAACTCCGCGGTCGAGCCCAGCAGCTGGTCGAAGACGAGCGCGAGCACGCCGCCGTGGACGAGTCCGGCCGGACCCTCGTACTGGGGACCGAGTGCGACCTCGAGCCAGCTGTACTCGGATTCGTGATGGAGCTCGACCGGCGGTGCGATCGGGTTCCGCCGCCCCAGAACGGCATTGCCCCAGGACCGTTTGGTGCCGTCGGAGTTGAATCGGATGCCGAACGGGCCCGGCAGCTGGTCCTTCCGGAGGACCTCGGTGGCGGCGGCGATGAGCCGCCTCGCCTCTGCGATGTCTGTCTCACCGACCTCGGTGCGCACCGTCGCATCGATCAAGTCCCGGACGCTTCCCGCGATCGCGGACGCGAGTTCGGTCCGGTGCGCGAGTTCCTCCGGGTCGATGTCCTCCTGGATGTATCCGCTCATGTGCCCATCTAACAGGGTCGACGCACCGCTCTCGCCCCGGCCGGTCGCCGTCGGTTGCCGTCGGCGGATCCGGACACGGCCGCTTCTGACCGCCGAGTAGGCTCCCTCGCATGACAGACCACGCCTGGAACGACCGCGCCTGGACCGCGTTCGACGTCACCGTGTCCGACCACATCGCCGAAGTCACCCTCATCGGCCCGGGCAAGGGCAATGCCATGGGACCGGACTTCTGGCAGGAACTCCCGGAGCTGTTCGGGCACCTCGACACCGATCCGGAAGTGCGCGCGGTGGTGCTGACAGGGTCGGGCAAGAACTTCTCCTACGGCCTCGACCTCGTCGCGATGGGCGGGACGCTGTCGGCCGTCCTCGCCGGGGACGCGAAAGCGGCGCCGCGCACCGAATTCCTCGACTCGCTGCGCACACTCCAGGCCGGCATCACCGCGGTCGCCGACTGTCGCAAGCCGGTGGTCGCAGCCGTGTCCGGCTGGTGCATCGGTGGCGGTGTGGACCTGATCTGCGCGGCCGATGTGCGCTACGCCAGCGCCGACGCCAAGTTCAGCGTGCGTGAGGTGAAGGTCGGGATGGTCGCCGACGTGGGCACACTCGCGCGCCTGCCGTTCATCATCGGCGACGGTCACATGCGGGAGCTGGCGCTGACCGGCAAGGACATCGACGCCGCCCGCGCCGAGAAGATCGGTCTGGTCAACGACGTCGCCGACGATCAGACCGCCGTGCTCGAGCTCGCCCGCTCGACCGCCCGCGAGATCGCCGACAACCCGCCGCTCGTGGTCCACGGCATCAAGTCCGTTCTCGACCATTCGCGCAGCGCCGCCGTCCACGACAGCCTCCGCTACGTCGCCGCGTGGAACTCCGCGTTCCTGCCCAGCGAGGACCTCACCGAGGCCATCACCGCCGTCTTCGAGAAGCGCAAACCCGAGTTCAAGGGTCGCTGAGCCGGTGGGGCGGCTCTCCCGCTCCCCACGAGCAAGCGAGCCCGTCCCTGCTCCCTGAGGAGCGAGCTTGCGAGCGTCACGAAGGGTCTCCCGAGCTCGGTCGCCAGGACCCTTCGTGACGCGCCCTCCGCAAGCTCCGGGCGCTCCTCAGGGAGCGGTGGGGTGCACGCGCCCTCCGCAAGCTCCGGGCGCTCCTCAGGGAGCGGTGGGGTGGACGCGCCCTCCGCAAGCTTCCGAGCGCTCGTCAGGGAGCCGGGGTTATGCGCTTCTTTCGCATCAGGGAGCGGGGGCTGCGCGGTTCTGACGGCTCAGGGAGCAGAGGTCGCACGGTAGACGTGCTCGGACAGCGGGTGTGCGGCGTCGAGATCGGTGAGGAGTCGGACGCCGTCGAAGGGCGGGCCGTGCGGCGGTTCCACGGACGCCTCGGGGGCTCGGCGAGAGACGTTGTCGACGAACCGGTTTCGGAGTCGATCACTGGCCGACATCACACCGCCGACCCAGCTCACGCGTGCTGGCTCGCCGGCCTCGCGGCCGCTGCGTCCGAGCGCGGTCATCGCCGACGTCGCCAGTTCGTCGGCGGCGTCGTCGATGACCTGTTGGGCCACCGCATCGCCGGCCTCCGACGCGGCGTCGACCACCCGGGCGAACGCGGCGATGCGTGCGACGCGGTCGGGGTCGGCCTGAACCGACATGTACAACTCGGCCAGCGGACCGAATTCCTCCTCGGTCGCCACGCGGAGTGCCGTCTCGGGCCCCCGGCCGTCGAAGGCGCGCAGTGCCGCGGTGATGCCCGACCGCCCGATCCAGTAGGCACTGCCGGCGTCGCCGAAGAGGTATCCCCAGCCGTCCACCCGGCAGACACCGCCCCGGCCGACCCCGAGGGTGACCACGCCTGTCCCGACCGCGGTGACCGCGCCGAACTCGTGACGATTCGCGGCCAAATACGCGGTCACCGAATCATGGGCGAGGGCAACGGAGTCGACGCCTGCGTCGGCGAGCGCGGCGAGGAGATCGATTGGGCGGGAGGCGCCGGGGGTCAGTCCGGACACGCCGGCCGCGACCACCGACGGGCCGGGCGACCCGTCGGGACCCGACCTCACCATCGCCGTTCGAAGGATGTCCCGCACGGTTGCGGCGATCTGCTCCACGACCGGTCGGTCGGTACGGATCGGGGGCGCGTCGTGGCCGGAACCACCGTCGGGCGTCTCGATCCGCACGCGGGTGCCGGTCTGGCCGCCGTCGATCAAGATGTGCGTCACGCTGTCACCGGTCGTCACGGACCGCAACGCTACCTCGGTGCCCATCCGCCCGGAGGGCATCGAACCGTCACGGCGTCGGCGGAGACTCGACACGGGTCCGGGGAGTCGACGTCGATTCGCCGAATCCCCGTGACACACTGGGCGCATGAAGGTGCGGCGCGGACTCGCGGTGAAGATCGGGTCGATCTCCTGGATGCCTCGCTTCCTCCCGCAGATCGTCAGGTGCGACAGCGTTCTTCAATCTGTGTCGGGACAGCGGCTGAGCCTGCTCGACATCGGTGATCTGCCGAACATCACGATCCGGGTCCCGGGCCGCAAGAGCGGTGCGATCCGGACGACGCAACTCCTGGCCGTCCCGGACGGGTCGGACTGGTTGATCGCAGGCTCCTACTTCGGCGGTCCCAAGATGCCGGCGTGGGTCTTCAACCTCCGCGCTGCCGACGAGATCGAGATCATCGTCCACGGTGAGGTGTCGGAGGCGGTGCCCACCGAACTGGTCGACGCCGAGCGGGACGCGGCCTGGCAGACGCTGCGGGCGGTGTGGCCGAACTTCGATCTGTACGAGAAGCGCACCGACCGCCGCATCCCGGTGTTCCGGCTGCGACCGCGCTGACCCGACCTGGTCGGAACTCGGTGGGTCAGCCGTCGGTGACGAACTCGGGACTGCTCTCGGTGAGGTCGACATGGCCCACGAGGTACTGCTCGTCGACGGTCTCCACCCGGGGGCCGTCCGCGTCGTACTCGGGGGTGTAGGACACCCGCCAGCGCACCGGGCCGACGACGTCGACGACACCCAGACCCGACCCGTCCCGGCTGCTGTCCCCACTCGCATCCGAAACCGGAACACGGAGCAGATAGCGCAGCCCGGACAGGTCTTTCGGAGCCGTCCACCGCACACTGCCGTCCACCGCGGAGCGGTACAACCGTTGGGTACAGCCCGCGACCTGCCGCCCCGCATCGGCCTGGGTCGACGCCGCACACGCGGTCAGGTGCGCCGACACCGAATCGCTGACGGCTCCGGCGCCGGTGGCGCTCAGTTCGCCGACGACGCGGACGGACATGGGTCCTCTCGGCGTGGTCGGAGGATCGTCGTCTGCGACGCGCGCGACGAAGTCGGTGTCGCGGGAGCCCCAGCGCTGCGGTCCGGGGAACACGTGCACCGTGTCCCCTTCCTCGACCTCGCCGCCGAAGAACGTCGGTTGCACAACCCGTAGCGACTCGATCCGGACCGCGATCGCGCCGTCGACGACGGCCCAGCCGTCGGCGACCCGTACGGTCCGGATCTCGGTGTCGATGACCCGGGCACCCATCCGGTATCTCGCCCGGACGTTCTCCTCCGGCGCACCGTCGGCAGCAGACCGGACCTCGATGTCGCCCAGCGGCGCCGCGGCGCGTTGAGCCCGCAGGACGTTGTCGGACAGAAACCGGGTGTCGGGGCGCGGATCGATGACACCCAGAGCCGCGTCGGCGTCGGCATCGGCGAGCGCGTCGAGATAGGTCTGCACCGCCTCGGACGGGGTGGCCGCCCGCTCGTCCTCGCGGGCCAGCCCGACGACGAGCGCGGCGACCAGCACCACCGCCAGGACAACCGCCACGCCGCCGAAGACGACGATCCGTCTTCGGCGGCTCACGTGCGGCGTACCCGTGGTCTGGACAGACCGATCAGGACTCCGAACCGGCCGACGGTCCGCTCGCCGCGAACGATTCGGTCAGCCGACCGGCCAACAGCTTCGCGAACTCGGCCGGGTCGTCGAGCTCACCGCCCTCGGCGATCACGGCCATGCCGTACAGCAGCTTCGCCGTCGGCACCAGTTGTTCGTGATCCCCGGCTCCGTAGGCCTTGTTCAGCGCGGCGACGAGCGGGTGATCAGGGTTGAGCTCCAGTGCCCGCTTGGACTTGGGGAATTCCTGACCGGACGCCCGGTAGAGCTTCTCCAGCTGCGGAGACATCGAGAACGTGTCACCGACCAGGCACGCCGGCGACTCGGTGAGGCGCGACGAGAGTCGCGTCTCACTCACGTCGTCGGAGAGGGTGCTCGTGAGCCACCCCAGCAGGTCGGCGTAGGTCTTGTTCTGCTCCTCCTTGGCGGAATCGTCGGCGTCCTCGTCGTCACCGTCGAGGTCGACGGCGCCCTTGGCGATCGACTGGAACGACTTGCCGTCGAACTCCGCACCCGCCGAGACCCACATCTCGTCGACGGGATCGGACAGGACGAGAACCTCGATTCCCTTGGCGCGGAACGCTTCCATGTGCGGCGAGTTCACGATCTGCTGACGCGATTCGCCGGTCATGTAGTAGATCGTGTCCTGACCGCTCTTCATCCGGCCGATGTAGTCGGCGAGTGTGGTCAGTTCGTCCTCGGAGTGGGTGGTCGCGAACGACGAGGCCTTGAGGAGCGCCTCGCGGTTGTCCGGATCGTTGACCAGACCTTCCTTGAACACCCGGCCGAAGGCATCCCAGAACGTGCGGTAGTCGTCGGGCCGGCCGGCGCGCATCTCGGTGACCGTCGAGATCACCTTCTTGGTGAGCCGGCGACGGATCGCGCGGATCTGGCGGTCCTGTTGCAGGATCTCGCGGGACACGTTCAGCGACAGGTCGGCCGCGTCGACGACACCCTTGACGAAGCGCAGGTACTCCGGCATCAGTTCGGCGCAGTCGTCCATGATGAAGACGCGCTTGACGTACAGGTGGATGCCGACCTTGCTGTCGCGCATGAACAGGTCGAACGGTGGCTGCGTCGGGATGAACAGCAGCGCCTGGTACTCGAAGGTGCCCTCGGCCTGCAGCGTGATGGTCTCCAGCGGCGCATCCCAGGCGTGGGAGACGTGCCGGTAGAACTCCTGGTACTCCTCGTCGGTCACCTCCGAGCGCGACTTGGCCCAGAGCGCCTTCATCGAGTTGATCGTCTCGGCCTCGACGACCGTCTTCGTCTCCGGCGCCTTCTTCTCGTCCGCGTCGTCGGCGTCGGAGGCCTCGGTGTCGGGGGTCTCCACCGGAACGGTCTTCTCGACGTCCATCCGGATCGGCCACGCGATGAAGTCCGAGTACCGCTTCACGAGCTGGCGGAGCTTGGTCGGATCCGAATAGTCGTAGAGGTGATCCTCGGTGTCGACGGGCTTGAGCGCCAACGTGACCGAGGTGCCCTGCGGGGCGTCGGGGACGTCGTCGATCGTGTAGGTTCCGTCGCCGGTCGACTCCCAGCGGGTGCCGGTGCTCTCCCCCGCCTTACGGGTCACCAACGTGACCTTGTCGGCGACCATGAACGTCGAGTAGAAGCCGATGCCGAACTGACCGATCAGTTCCTCGGCCGCCGCGTCGGACACCCCGTTCGCGCGAGCCTCCGCGAGCGACCGGCGCAACTCGGCCGTGCCCGAACGGGCCAGCGTGCCGATCAGGCCGACGACCTCGTCGCGGGTCATGCCGATGCCGTTGTCGGCCACGACGAGGGTCCGGGCCTCGGCATCGGGGTCGAGCGTGATGTGGAGGTCGGAGGTGTCGACGTCGAGGTCTTTGTCGAGCAGGGACTCCAGCCGCAGCTTGTCCAGTGCGTCGGACGCGTTGGAGATCAGCTCGCGCAGGAAGCTGTCCTTGTTGGAGTAGATCGAGTGGACCATGAGATCCAGCAGCTGCCGGGTCTCGGCCTGGAACTCGTGGACTTCGGGCTGAGCGCTCATCGCAGACCTCCATGTTCTGTTCTCGGCACCGGACGGACGAACATCTCCGCGCCGGTGCGACACGTGTGACGGACACCGACTTTACCGAGCGGTGGTGTGGCTACCCTGGGTCGGGGACCGACTACCCCGCACGACATCCGTGCCGTGCGGGAACGATCAGGAAGCCAGGTGGATGGGCACACCCCGACTGCTGTTGGTGCACGCGCACCCCGACGACGAATCACTGTGGACCGGTGGACTCATCGCGCGTCACACCGACGCCGGCGGCGAGGTCGACCTCGTGATGTGCACCTGGACCGACGGCACCGTCCGGCACCGCGAACTCGCCGACGCGGTCGACATCCTCGGCATGCCGCGACCACCGATCATGCTCGGCTATGCCGACGACCGGCGACCAGAATCCGCACCCGATGCGCAGCGGCTGTGCGAGGCGTCGTTCGACGAACAGGTCCGTGCGCTCACCCACCACATCCGGGCACTGCAACCCGACATCGTCATCACCTACGACCCGCTGGGTATCTACGGTCACCCCGACCACGTCCACGCGCACCGGCTCGCGTGCGCCGCGGCCGACGCGGCGGCGTCGACGAAGCTCTACCACCGCGCCGGGCCGGCCTGGCGCGTGCGTTCGCTGTACTTCGCCACCATCCCGGAGTGGATGATGGACATCCTCGCGGAGAGCCTGTTCGCGGACATCCCCCGGGAGCAGCTACCCGGCACCCCGGAGTCCGAGATCGACGTGGTCGTCGACGTGTCGGATCTCGCGGCCCGCAAGAGGGCCGCCGTCACCGCCCACCGTTCCGAGATCGATCGCAGCCGGGCCATCTCCGGCTTCATGTCGCTGCCCGACGACATCCAGGAGAAGCTGCTCGGCGTCGAGTGCTATCAGCGCCGCGACCTCGTCCCCGGTGGTTGCGACCTGATCTAGGAGCGGTCGAACGGCGTCACCGCCGATCGCAGACCGCTGGCCCGCTGCACGCGGCGGTCGACCGCCGCGGCCAGCACCTCGGGTGTCCCGACGATCCGCACGTGGTCGCGGGCGCGGGTGATGGCGGTGTACAGCAACTCCCGGGTGAGCAATTCTGAGCCCGTGGGCGGGAGGATCACCGTGACCTGCCGGAACTGGCTGCCCTGGCTGCGGTGGATGGTCATCGCGTGGACCGACACGACGTCGGCGAGCTGCGTCGGGTGCAGGAGTCGCACCGATCCGCCGCGACGGAAGGCGACCCGGACTGCGTCGGCCCCCTGCGTCCGGCCCTCGGGATCGGCGATCACCACGCCCGTGTCGCCGTTGAACGTCGCCGTCTGGCGGTCGTTGGCGGTGACCAGGATGGGCTGTCCCGCATACCATCCGGCTAGCTCGGCGCCGGCGGTGCCCAGCCACTCGGTGATCCTGGCCGACCAGCCACGGACACCCCATGAGCCCTCCCGGTGCGCGCACAGCACCCGGTGGGCGTCGAGCGCGTCGAGCGCCCCGTCGGCATCGGCACGACGGGCCGCTGCCCGCAGCGCCCGGCCCCATTCGACGAGATCGGCACGGACGGCATCGAGGTCGTCGGGCGCGACGAGTTCGACGTTCGGGACGTCGTCCGCGGCGACCAGTCTCAGGACTTCGTCTGCGTCACCGGCGTTCACGGCCGCCGCGACCCGCGAGATGCCGCCGCCGAAACGGAATTGGCGCCGCAGGGTGATGACGCCACCGGCGAGATGATCGGTGTCCTCGGGTTCCAGTTCATGATCGGCATCCCCGCCCACCGCCTCGAGCGCGGCCTGTGATACCGCCGTCATGGTTCCCAAATCTCCCTGCACTCCAGCGACATCCGCCCGTTCGACGAGATCCGCGAGCACCGCTCCGGCCTCGACTGACGCGAGCTGGTGCGGGTCACCGACGAAGATCACCCGTGCATCCGGACGGACTGCGTCGAGCAGACGGCTCATCGCGGTCATCGACAGCATCGAGGTCTCGTCGACGACGATGACGTCGTGCGGCAGTGTCCGCCCGCGGCCGTACCTCGGGTTGGCACCCGGGCGCCAGCCGAGCAACGAGTGGAGCGTGACGGCGTGCGCCGTGACGGGAACCGTCGACTCCGCTTCCACCGAGGCCTGCAGCTGAGCCGCCGCCCGGCCCGTCGGCGCGCACAGTCCGATACGGAGGCCGGGTCCCTGCAGGGCGTCCAGTACCGCGAGAATGCGTGCGACCGTGTAGGTCTTGCCGGTGCCGGGACCGCCCGCCAGGACGGTGGTCCAGCGGGTCGCGGCGACCACTGCCGCCAGCTTCTGCAGGTGCCCGTCCTCGGGCGAGGTGTAGACGGCGGCTATCGCAGCGCGCAGCGCATCGGCTTCGACCACGGGTGTCGTCTGTGCGCGGCGGGCAAGCGTCTCGCGGATCGTCTGTTCCTGCCGAAAGTACTTCTGGAGGTACACCAGCGGCCCATCGATGGACCGTCGCACCACCAACGGACGCAACGGACCCGCCTCGCTGCCGGCGACGAGCGGGCTCTCGAGCAGTGCGTCGAGCACCGCATCGGACGACGGGATGGTGAGGTCGGCGGTGTCGTCGCCGGCCAGCTCGCCCAAACGGTCCAGCGCGAGGCACGTCGAACCGAGCCGCACCGCACGGACCGCCAGCGCGGCGCCGAGACGCGCGATCTCGGACACCGGCTCGGCGCACATCGTCACGAGACGGTCGGTGATGTGCACGTCCGCGGCGGCGAGGACTCCGGCCGCGTTCCACTCGGCGAGCACACCGGTGGCCCACTCCACCACCTGGACGTCGGACACGGTCATCGGGACGCACCCGCCAGTGCATCGGACAATGCGAGGATCAGGTCTGCGGGCAGATCCCACTCGAACACGCCGCAACCGGGCGGCGTGCCCGGCCCGGCCATGCCGCGCACGAAGTGGTACTGCACCGGGCCGAGATGCCGGACCGGATCGTAGCCGACGACGCGCCAGCGCAGATACCTGTGCAGCGCAACCGAATACAGCATCGCCTGCAGCGGATAGTGGGCGGCGATCATCTCGCCTGCCATGGCCGCGGTGTCGAAGTCCTCGACGACCAGGTCCCCCGCCCGGATGCGGTTGGTCTTGTAGTCGACGACCACGTAGCGGCCGTCCGGGGTGCGCAGCACCGAGTCGATGCTGCCCGTCAGGAAGCCGCGCAGTTCACGATCGGGGAGCTCGCGGAGGTGATCGACGTAGTCACGCAACGGATCGTCGTCGGGCAGATACCGGTCCAGCAGTTCGGCCAACACCCCCGGCGTCGCCCCACGGGCGCCGGGGGCGCGATCCGGCGGCCCCAGCGGGAGCTCGAAGTCGAGCTCGGCGAGGCGATCTCCCGGCTCGACGCCCCAGAGATCGCCGAAACCGAGTGGCGTGGTGAGGACGCCGACGAGCGCGGCGACCAGTACGTCGGCGTCGATGTCGGCCGGCAGGACCCCGAGTGCGCGCGAACACAATTCGCGCACATGGGTCTCGATGTCGGGCGCCGAGGTGTCGACGTATTCGAGGACCTCGTGCACCAGGGTGCCGAACGCCGCACCGTAGGGCAGCCCGTTCATCAGCGACGGCGACCCCGCTCGGTGCCCCTCTGCGGGCGGCTCGTCGTGCTCGACCGGGTCGGCGGCCGGCTCGTCACCCAGGATGTCGTCGGCCGGTTCGCTGCCGGTGGTGACGGCAGAACCGGCGGAGCCCCCGGGTGCGCCGTGCGCGACGTCGGCGACGATGGCCGAGTACGACGTACGACGCCATTCCTGATCGATGGCGCGCCGGAACCGCGCGACCCCGAGGGTCGCCGTCTCGACATCGGCGTGCGGCGGGGCCGCCACCGCACCGGCCTCGATCCGGCCGGCGGGCTCGACCGAGATCGCGGCATCGCGCCCGGTCAGGGTGCGCAGGACGCCGACGCACGTGGCGTCGTCGTCGGGTATGGGGACGTCGGGGGCGACCGACCACACCGATTCGCCGGTCTCGGAAGGGATTCGGGTCGCGGTGTCGCGCCCGAAGATCAGCCGGTGCAGCGGCCCGCTCGTGGTGTTCATCGACGGCGCCCACCACGCCACGACCTGCGATTGCGCCCGTGTCAGCGCGACGTAGAGCAACCGGAGGTCTTCACCGGCCGTCTCCTCGGCGTACCGCTTGCGCCGCGCCGCGCGGCCGGGCGCCTGTCCGCCACCGACGTCGAGGCGCCGGGTACCCGACTCGTCGTGGTAGGTGATGTTGCCGCGGTCGCCGATCCACGTCCCGTCCCAGCCGTAGGGCACGTAGACGATCGGGAACTGCAGGCCCTTGCTGGCATGCACGGTCATGATCTGGACGGCCTGGGTGTCGCGGTCGAGGCGTCGACTCTGGTCTTCGTATCGCTGGCGCGCGGACGTGTCGGCGATCCGCTCGGCCAGCCACTCGACGAGGCCGCTGACTCCTGCCGAGGTCTCGACCACGTGCTTGTTGCAGAGCGCGGACACCTGCAGGAGATCGGTGAGGATGCGTTCACCGTTCTCGGTGGCCAGGACGCGCGCGGCGACACCGTGCGAGTCGAGCAGGCGCTGCGCCATCGCCGCGAACCCGCCCTGCACGAACACCCGTCCCAGCGAGGCCAGTTCGGCCCCGAGCTCGGCGACCTCTGGTTCGCCTGCGGTGGCCACCTTTTCGATCGACCAGCCGAGCAGGGTCGTGAGCGCCGCCAACCGCACGCGGTCCGCGCGGGAGGGTTGTTCGACGGCACGCATCACCCACAGCCAGTGCTGGGCCGCGGTCGTGGAGAACACGTTGACCCCCGACCCGATGACCGAGTTGATGCCGCGCTCGGCGAGCTCCCGCTGGAGCGGTTCGATGGTGCTGTTGAGCCGCACCAGGATCGCGATGTCGCCCGGATCCACCGGGCGGGAGGTTCCGCCGGCCTCGAGTCGAGCGCCCTGGGCGAGGGTCTGCGCGATGTCGTCGGCGACATCGACCGCGATCCGGTCGCGGACGTCCTTCACCGCGGGCAGGTTGTAGGCGTTGCGGGACGTGAAATCGTTGCGCAGGAAGGCGCGGATGCGCAGCGGCGGACGACCGTCGAGTCGGCTGCCCGGGTGTGCCGCCGAGACCGGATGCACCACGATGCCCGGATGCCCCAGCGCCGCCTCGCCGTACAGATGTCCGAGGGCGTCGACGAGGGCGCCGTCGGATCGCCGGTTCACGTCGAGCGCCTGCAAGGTGTCGGCCGAGGACACCGCGGCGAGGTAGCTCAGGACCTCGGCACCGCGGAACCCGTAGATCGACTGTTTGGGGTCGCCGACGAGGATGAGTCGGCGATGGCCGTGGAAACACCGGCGCAGGATGTCCCACTGCAACGGGTCCGTGTCCTGGAACTCGTCGACCAGGACCACGGTGAAGGTGTTGCGGATACGTTCGCACGCGCGCTCGCCGACCACCGGGTCGGTCACGATGCGTTGCAGGATGGCCTGCAGGTCGTCGTAGGTCCGTACGCGCGCATCACGTTTGCGCGCCTCGACGATGCGGCGGACCGCGGACGCGAAACTCACCCGACGGGCGGCCACCGCATCGCCACCCGGCCCGTCGGTCGACTCGGAGGTGTCCGGCGCCAGTGCGACCGACGCCTGGCGTACCGCGTCGCGGGCGATCGACTGCGCCTCGGTGAAGTCGAATTCCGGTGTGTCGCTTGCCCAGAAACCGCGCAGGTAGAGGTCCAGCGCCACCTCTTCGGTGAGTTCGTCGACCTCTTCGACGATCGAGTAGACCAGTTCACGCTCACCCAGGAAGCCCAGCGCCTCCAGCATGCGGTTGCAGAACGT
Source organism: Gordonia sp. AC31 (assembly GCF_031844505.1). Classification (NCBI taxonomy): domain Bacteria; kingdom Bacillati; phylum Actinomycetota; class Actinomycetes; order Mycobacteriales; family Gordoniaceae; genus Gordonia; species Gordonia sp. AC31. Next base: position 88,027 of record NZ_JAUZVK010000010.1, on the reverse strand, counting down.
GTGGGTGGTCGCGATCGTCGACGCGTCGAAGTCGCTCAGAGCGCGGGCGAGATTGCGACGACGGGTGGCGACCTCGTCCGGTGATCCCTGCGCCAGCATCTGCAGCAGCGCGTCGTGGCCGGGGGCGGCACCGGGACGGTCGAGTCCGTCCAGCAACTCGCGCACGCGGTCTCGCATGCGTTCACGCAGCTCGGCGGTCGCGGCCCGGCTGAAGGTCACCAGCAGCATCTCCGAGATCGGGACTCCCTCGGCGATGTGCCGGGCGGCGAGTCCGACGATGGCGTAGGTCTTCCCGGTTCCGGCGCTCGCCTCCAGGACCGTGGTGTGATCCGGCAGGTCGGCGGTGACGTCGAAGGTGGCCGGCCGTCTCACGTGCCCTCCCGGTGCTCATCGAGTGGCACCCACACGGTTCGCGCCAGCCCGGCGAACAACGGTTCGTCGTCACCCATGGGCAGTTCGACACCGCCGACGGTGCGATGGTCGGGCGTCGCGCTGTCGAGGAGGTCGTCGAAATCGACCTCGGCCAGCACGTCCCCGCCGAATGCGAGCTTCACATATGGGTCGTGCGCGGCACCGAATCTGTCGTCGAAGTTCCGGCGGGCGTTGGCGAGCGAGAACGTGCTGCGCCGGCCGGGCCCGTCGTTCTCGACGAACGTGTACGCGGGTTCCAGCGGCAGCGGCAGCGGACGACGAAGACCCTCGTCACGTAGCCGGACGAGGTCGTGAAGCAACGGAACCGGATCCGCGGGGCGCCGGAGTGTGATGGTGCTGGTCCCGCCGCCTCGCGGGGCCCGCCCGATCAGGACCGCCGAGTCCACCGACCGCGCCGCGGCATTGCCCTGGGTCGCGGCGGCGGCCACCGCGAGAAGCGTGATCCAGCCGCTGAGTTGCTGTTTGGCCTTGAGCTTGGAGTACGTCGGCCGCACCAACGCGGCCGGCACGGTGTCGCCGAACACGTCACCGACCGTTCCGTGCACCCGGCGGCCGTCGGGTAGTCGGACCAGGACGTCGAGGGTCGTGGGAGTCCCTGTGCGCAACGGCTCGACGACGCCGTACAGCCGCGTGACCGTCCGCGAGATCGCGCGGAGCTCACGGGTGCCGAAGGCGAACGGCGGCAGTGTCCCGCGCCGGAGCTCGGCCGCCTCGCACTCCCCGATGGACACCCCGGTCAGCATCCGGGAGAGGAATCGGTCGCCGATCCCCCACTTGTCCAGTGGTTCCAGTTCGACATCGAGTTGGTCGTCGTGTGGCCGGTCGTCGTCGGGGATGCGGGCACCGAGGCGCTGGCGGACGAACGCCACGATCGGGTCCACGTGGAAGTCGATGAGGGTCGCGAGGTCGATGTCCTCGGTGTCGGGGGTCCGTTCCGGCGCGGGCAGCACCTCGGCAGCGGCGACCACCACGCGCCGCGTCGGCTCGCGTAAGGCCTCGGCTCCGCGAAGCATCGACGCGTCGTGGCTGAACGGCCCCGCGATTCCCGGCACGCCACCGGGGGTGAAGTTCCGCGCGTCGAACCCGTGCAGCGAATGCCGGCGAACGGGACTCACGCCGGTCAGACCGGTGAGCGTGTCGACCAGTTCGCTCACGACCACAGCGGGCGGGATCCGCCGGCCGGAGACGGGGTCGGCGCCACTGTAGAAGACGAGGAGGGCATCTTGCGCGGCGCAGATCGCGTCGAGGAAACACTGCCGGTCCTCGTCCCGCGGATTGCGTTCGCCCACCAGCGGATCGACGCCGAGTACGTCATCCCCGTCGATCCGCTGGACACGCGGGAACACCTCGGCGTCGATCCCGAGCAGCACGATCACCCGGTGCGGCACCGAGCGCATCGGCACCATCGTGCACACCGTCAGTTCTCCGGTGCGGAAGTTCGAGCGCGTCGGCCGGCCGGCGACCAGCGCCGATAGGAGGTCCCGCACGTCCGCCAGACGCAGCACCTCCTCCGGCTCGACCGGTCGGGTGTCCCCGAAGGCCTCGCTGAGCATCCGGATTGCCTGTGCGCGTTGCCAATCCTCGGCGGGCTCGGTCGCCGTCAGCGACGAGACGGCGTCGATGAGCGTCTCCGCCCATCGGTGCGCGGGAGCGGCTTCCCGCAGTTCGGCCAGCACCCGACCGAGTCGGTCGAGGAACTCGTCGAACCTACCGACGAGATCGATGCCGGTGCTCTCCACTCCGGCGAGCGGCAGTGCAGTACCGAGCCATTCGTCGTCGGCCTCCTCGGCGACGACGCCGAGGGCGATGCGGTCCAGGCCGGCGTCGAAGGTGCCCTGGCGGAACCGTTCGAGACCGTAGCGGGCGCGTTCGGCGACGCCTATCCCCCACCGGACGTTGCTGTGCGCCAGCCATTCCCGGATCAGATCCAGGTCGTCGTCGGTCATCGCGAACCGGGTTCGTACCGGCGGGGCGCCGAGGAGGTCGACGACGTCACCGGCGGTCACCCGGCCCGCGGCCAGCTCCACGACTCCGACGATCACGTCGAGGATCGGGTTCACATGGCGAATTCCACGGTCGGCGAGCCGAACTCGCAGATCGAACGCCGGATGCGGCAGTCCCGCTTGTCCGAATGCGCCACGGATCAGGGGTGCGTAGGTCTCGACGTCCGGGCACATGATGAGGACATCGCGCGGCTGCAGCTCGGGATCGGCGGCGAACAGATGCAGCAACCGATCCCGCAGGACCTCGATCTGCCGCTCGGGCCCGTGACACGCGTGCACCTCTACGGACGGGTCCGCGGAGACGGTCGGGTCCGACGTGTCGGTCTGGTCCGACGTGTCGGTGAGGCCGGGCGCGGGAGCCAGGTCGTCGCGGATCCCCGACTGGACGACGTGCAGCGCGGTGTCGCCCAGCACCGACTCCCGCGGCACATGGTGCAGGTCCCGATCGACGATCGGAGCGAGCCGCAACTGGAGTTCCTGCAGATCACGGGAGAGACCGGCGAGCAGGGGGTTTCGCAGTTCGGGGAGCTCGCACTCCCCGCGTCGAGGTGGGACCCCGTTGCCGGAGTCGGGGTCGACGAGGGCACCGAGGTCCGCCCACAGCCGCGGACTCGGGTGGGGCACGAACAGGTGGACATCGTGGTGGACGGCTGCGGCCGCGGCGATCTGACGGAACGACTCGGTGATCCGCGTCGGCCCGAAGACCGACAGTCGTTCCGGCAATCCCCCCGCCGCGGGGTCGGTGCGCAGCCGATCGCAGACCGCGGCGAGATCCTCCGCGGGATGCGGCCGGCCGATCTCGGCGCGGACCGCACGCCAGAACCCGGGCTGCCACGCCAGGTCGTCCCGCAGGGGGCGGCCGGCACCGTCGAGATCGTGGCCGGCGGCCCAGTCGGCGATCAGCGACGGACGCGACCGCCCGTACCGGTCGAACAACTCGGCCAGATGGCGTGCGGTGGCGTAGCGGCGCCCGATCCGGGGCGAGGAGGTGTCGCCCGCGCCGATGTGCCGCGCGATCACGTCGAGCGCGGGGTCGTCGACGCGGTCGTCGAGGACACGCAGCACCGGCCACGTCAGTTCGGCCGCGCGCCACGGATCGTCCGACGCCGTCAGCGAGCCCGAGGTGTTCAGACGCGTGTCACCGAGCACCGCCGCGACGATGGCGTCAGCCAGGCGGGGCGGTCCGGTGAAATCGATGTTGGCCGCGATCCCGTCGTCGCCAGCCCCTGCCCCCAGGCGTCGGGCCAGATGCTGGGCGAGCCACCGCTCGACTCCCGCGGCGGGAACCGACACGATCTCCGGGCGCATCGGGTCGCCCAGCGGGTGCGCGAGGACCTCGGCCAGCGCATCGGCCAGCGTGTCGGTGCGTTCGGCGCGGTGCAGGATGAGCATGGGACGGCTGTGACTCCGGGGCCCGGCCCGGTCAGCCCGCGGCGTTCGACCGGGGCGTGTGGAAACGCACCGGCTCGCCGAGGCGCGCGGTCAGCAGCGGCCGGGCGTCGTCGGGAATCGGGGTGGGTCGGCCGGTGTCCGGGTCGACGACGACCATCGTGGTCTCGGCCGTGGCGCACAGCGTCCCGGACTGGTCGAACAGGCGCAGGGCCATGACGAACGACGACCGGCCCACGCGTCCGATGCAGGTGCGCACGTGCACCGGGTCGAGCGAGTAGTGCACGGGAGCGGAGAACTCGATGTCCTGACGCGCGACGAGGAACGAGAACTTCCGCGGCCGGTCGGGCATCCATTCATAGAACGAACGCACCCGGCTCTCCTCGAAGATCCGGGAGATCTGCACGTTGTTGATGTGGTTGTTGATGTCCATGTCGCCCCAGCGCAGCGCGACCGGGATGTCGAGGACGTAGTCCGGTCCGGCGGAACCGGCTGCGGTTGCCTCGGGATCGAGGGCATCTGGGTCGGGGGCATCTCGGTGGGGGGCCACGGCGCGATCTTAGTGCGGGACACGCGTACGACGAACTGCAGGAGTCACCGCCGACCAGACCGTAGACTCACTCGCCGGGGCAGGACGTCAGGCGTATCGGTGCGCGCACCCCCGGCGCGCGGTGAGGGGCTCGGGTGAACATCGACACGGCACGGGCTCGGCTGCGCCCGGTGTCCGCCGTCGATGTCGACGAGCTCGTCCACCTCGACAGCGATCCCGAGGTCATGCGGTACGTGAGCGGCGGTGCCGCGACACCGCGCGCCGTGATCGAGGACTGGGTGGTCCCCCGCGCCGAGACCGAACACCGCAGACACGGCACCGGCACCTGGATCCTGTGCGACCCCGCCACCGCCGCCTTCCTCGGCTGGATCTCGCTGCGCACACCACGGCACAGCAACCGTGCCGAACTCGAACTGAGCTATCGCCTCCGGCGCACGGTGTGGGGCCGCGGCCTCGCGACCGAGGCGGCGTTCGCCCTCGTCGCGTTCGCGTTCGACCACCTCGGCACCGAGCGGGTGTTCGCGAGCACGGTCGCCCGCAACGCGTCGTCGCGCCGCGTGATGGAGAAGCTCGGGATGACGCTCTGCGCCATCCACCTCTGCGACGACGCCGCGGACTCGGCCGAGCTGCTGACCATCCACCCGGACCGCGACCGGTCTGAGGTCGAATACGAGCTCCTCCGGGCCGACTGGCAGGAGCGATCGCAACGATGGTCGTCGGCCGGGGGTCTCACCGCGTGAGCGCAACACCCCTCTGGCCGCGCCCATCGGATCATCATTGACTACCGTTGAGAACATGCACGGTCGTACTCCGGCCCCGGCGCTACACGGCCCCCTCGGGTAGCACCCCACTCGGGTTCGCCGAAGTCCGCACGACCGTCGCCCAACGACCTGGAAGGAGATGTCTGGAGATGAGCAGCCCCGCCGTCCAGGCCCCCGCTGGAGCAGCCACGACCCGTCGGAAAGTGGTCATCATCGGTTCGGGCTTCGGCGGATTGTTCGCCGCCCAGCGACTGGCCAAGGCCGATGTCGATGTCACGCTGATCGCCAAGACCACCCATCACCTGTTCCAACCGATGCTCTACCAGGTGGCGACCGGCATCGTCGCCGAGGGCGAGATCGCACCGGCCACCCGCGTGGTCCTGCGCAAGCAGAAGAACACCGCGGTGCTCATGGGTGACGTGTACGACATCGACCTCGAGGCCAAGACCGTCACCTCCCGCCTGCTCGAGCGCATCACGGTCACCCCGTACGACGACCTCATCGTCGCCGCCGGCGCCGATCAGTCGTACTTCGGCAACGATCACTTCGCCGAGTACGCGCCCGGCATGAAGACCATCGACCACGCACTCGAACTGCGCGGACGGATCCTGGGCGCCTTCGAGCAGGCCGAGCTGTCCCACGACCCCGCCGAGCGCGCCAAGCTGCTGACCTTCGTGGTCGTCGGCGCCGGCCCCACCGGTGTCGAATTGGCCGGCCAGATCGCCGAGATGAGCGACAAGACCCTCAAGGGCGCGTTCCGCAACATCGACCCGACCGAAGCCCGGGTGATCCTGCTCGATGCCGCGCCGGCCGTCCTGCCGCCGTTCGGCCCGAAGCTCGGTGGCAAGGCCGCGGCCCGCCTCGAGCGCATGGGCGTCGAGATCCAGCTGAACGCGATGGTCGTCGACGTCGACTACGACGGCCTGGTCGTCAAGGAGAAGGACGGCACCACCCGCCGCATCGAGTCGCAGTGCAAGGTGTGGTCGGCCGGCGTACAGGCCAGCCCGCTCGGCCAGCAGCTCGCCGAGCAGTCGGGCGTCGAACTCGACCGCGCCGGCCGGGTGAAGGTGCTCCCCGACCTCACGATCCCCGGCCATCCCGAGGTGTTCGTCGTCGGCGACATGATGGCCGTCGACGGGGTCCCGGGTGTGGCGCAGGGCGCGATCCAGGGCGGCCGCTATGCCGCGGACGCCATCAAGGCCGAGCTGAAGGGGCAGACCCCCGACCAGCGCAAGCCGTTCAGCTACTACGACAAGGGCTCGATGGCGACCATCTCGCGGTACTCCGCGGTGATGCAGGTCCCGATCCCCGGCATCAAGAAGACGTTCGAGACCGAGGGTTACTTCGCCTGGCTCGGCTGGCTGGCGCTGCACCTCGTCTATCTGGTCGGGTTCCGCAACCGCCTGAACACCCTGATCAACTGGTTCTTCGCGTTCACCACGCGCGGCCGTTCGCAGCTCGCGGTGACCGAGCAGCAGGTCTACGCGCGCACCGCGATCGGCCAGTTGTCGGCGCTCGAGAAGGCCGGCGAGACATCCGATGCGGAACCGGCGAAGACCGATGCCGGGACGGTGGACACCGCGTCGACCGCTCCCGGGGCGACGGGCTCGGTCCCCACCGAGGGCAAGGACGCCGACGGCAAGGAATCCGAGGCCGAGGCCAGCTGACCCGCGGGCGGCGGCCGGCCCTTGGGCGGTCGTCTATGGCACGACGGCCAGAGAGTCGATCTCCAGGCCGTCGGCCAGCCGCCGCGCGGTGCTGACCGAGGTCCCGAGCGCCGTGGTCAGACTGGCGCCGCCGGCCAGCTGCAGACGCGCGGCGAACTCGGTCTCGTGCACGTCGCCGGGCCGGTTGTCGGGGTACCGGAACACGCTGCTCGCCGCTCGGTGGCCCGCGGCCCCCGCGGGTGTGCCCTGACCGAGCGAGAGCCGATGGGCCAGCACGACTTGATCGTCGACCTCGACGCGCAGACCCCCGGTCCAGGCACCCATCCGGTCGCGGTCGACCAGGGTGGCGTCCGTCATGCTCGCCGCCCGGCCGATCTGGACGTGCTCGTGGAGATCGAGGGTGGCGCCGGCGGCGAGTCGTGCCGTGATGTCCGAGCGGTGGACCGCGCCACCGGCGACGACCGTCGGTTGCGGGTCGATGCGCAGGCGACCACCGTCGCCGACGGCGATCTCCCACCGAGCCGACGAGTCCGGACGGTCGCGGGCCGGCAGCGCGATCGTCGCCGCGACGCTGCCGAGGCGCAACTGCGCACCCGGTTCGACCTCGATGCGCACCACGATCTCGTCACCACCGAGCGGCGTGGCGGCGGTGCCGATCAGCTGAACGTGGCCCGGCGCGGTCACCCGCACGCCCAGTCCCCCGACCGCCCGATGACGCACGCCACGCTCGACGGTGGCGACGATGTCGACCTCGGTGCGCATCGTCACCCGGCGGCGACCGGGGCCGCCAGTTGGGCCCGGACCCAGGCCAGCACGTCCGTCGCGGCCGGGTCCTCGGTCAGCGAGATCATGGCGGTCTGCCGGCCCTCGCGGACCTTCGCCGCGTCGCGCCGCATGACCTCGAGGTCGGCGTTGACGCGCTCGGCCAGATCGATCTTGTTGATCACCAACAAGTCCGAGAACGTGACGCCGGGTCCGCCCTTGCGGGGCACCTTGTCCCCGCCCGCGACGTCGATGACGAAGATCTGCACGTCGATCAGACCTGTCGAGAATGTCGCGGTGAGATTGTCGCCGCCCGATTCCACGAGGATCAGATCCAGCGGCGGGTTCGCCTCGACGAGATCGTCGATGGCGTCGAGATTGGCGGTGATGTCGTCCCGGATGGCGGTGTGCGGACATCCGCCGGTCTGGACGGCGGTGATCCGTTCATCGGGCAGAACGGCGTTGCGGCGCAGGAAGTCGGCGTCCTCGGTCGTGTAGATGTCGTTTGTCAACACGGCGACCGACAACTCGTCCCGGAGCTGTCGGCACAGTGCGGCCACCAGCGCGGTCTTGCCCGATCCGACCGGGCCACCGACACCGATGCGCAGCGCCTCGCCGGGCTCGCGCTTGCGGCGCGGCCGGTTGTGGTCGTGGGTGTGCGGCTGCCCGTCGATGAGATGCGGGGGCATGGGAACTCCTCTCGGTTCGCGACGGCGACTTCGCCGGGTCACGGGATGGATGGGCGGTGGTCAGGACATGAACAGCGGCATCGGTTGCCGCTCATGGCGTTCGGCGAAGATGTCGAGCACCGGATCGGACAGGTCCGACAGGCCGACCGCGGCCTCGGCGGCGACGCGTTCGCACTCGGGACCGAGTTCGGCGATCATGATCGACACGTCGGCCGGGTCGAGTGCGAGCAGGCGCTGGCCGGCAGTCGCCGACCCGCTCATCGTGGTGTACACGAGGATCAGGGCCGTGTGGAAACCCGACAGCGAGGACACCGCGCCGATCGACCCGCTGATGACGGGGAGATGCGTCGACGGCCGGTGGGCCGACCAATCGACGTCCGGCCACATCCGCCGCGCCAGCCGCACCATCCCGCGGCCCTGCGCCAGCGATGCCTTCCGTGCGGCCGCCGACGGTGTGCGCGCATCGGTTTCGCGTTGCGCGCGGGGCACGTCGAGCGCGCCGTCGGCCACGGCCGCCGCCACCGATGCCGCGACGAGACCGCTCGTGGTCACCCGGCGGTACAGGAAGGACGCGAGATCGCCTGCGGTGCGAATGAATCCGTCGGTGATCGCCTGCTCGACGCCACCGGAGTGGACGTGCCCGCCCACCGGTAGACGCGAATCCGCCAGGGCCAGCATCATCGCCAGCGGCGCGGAGGCGCCCGCGTTCGTGTCGTCGGGTCGCATCAGAACAGGAAATACCGTTGCGCCATCGGGAGTTCGGCGACGGGCTCGGACTCCCACACCTCACCGTCGACCCGCACCGTGAACGTGTCGGGGTCGACCTCGATCGTCGGGCAGGCGTCGTTGTTGACCATGTCGGCCTTCCCGACGCCGCGGGTGTTCTTGACCGGGACGAGCCTGCGGTCGACCCCGATGCGCCCGGCGAGATCGGCGTCGGCACCCGGGGCGACGAAGCTGACCGACGTGGCGGCCGCGAGTTTCGGTGCGGCGCCGAACATCGGGCGCGGGAAGACCGGTTGCGGCGTGGGGATCGAGGCGTTGGCGTCGCCCATCGCCGCCCACGCGATGGCGCCGCCCTTGATGACCAGATCGGGGCGGATCCCGAAGAACGCCGGGTCCCACAGCACGAGGTCGGCGAGCTTACCGACCTCGACGGATCCGATCTCGTCGTCGAAGCCATGCGCACGCGCCGGACAGATCGTGTACTTCGCGATGTAGCGCCGTGCGCGATTGTTGTCCGCCCGACCGTCGCCGGGCAGCGATCCGCGTTTGCGCTTCATCACGTGCGCCGTCTGCCACGTCCGGAGCACGACTTCGCCGATCCGGCCCATCGCCTGCGAGTCCGAGCCGATCATCGAGATGGCGCCCAGGTCGTGCAGGAGGTCTTCGGCCGCGATCGTGGACGGCCGGATCCGGCTCTCGGCGAAGGCGAGGTCCTCCGGCACGGTGGGGTTGAGATGGTGGCAGACCATCAACATGTCGAGATGCTCGTCGAGTGTGTTGACCGTGTGCGGGCGCGTCGGATTCGTCGACGACGGAAGCACATTCGGGTAGGCCGCGACCGTGATGATGTCCGGCGCGTGACCACCGCCCGCGCCCTCGGTGTGGTAGGCGTGGATGCCGCGGCCGGCGATCGCGCCGAGGGTCGTCTCCACGAACCCGGCCTCGTTCAGGGTGTCGGAGTGCAGGGCGACCTGCACGCCGGTCTCATCGGCCACCCGCAGGCAGGCTTCGATGGCCGCGGGCGTACTGCCCCAGTCCTCGTGCAGCTTGAAACCCGAAGCGCCCGCGCGGATCTGCTCGTGCATCGACTCGGCGCTGACGGTGTTGCCCTTGCCGAGGAGCGCGATGTTCATCGGCCAGTGATCGGTTGCGGCGAGGATCGAGGCCAGATGCCACGCGCCGGGTGTCACGGTGGTGGCCTTGCTGCCCTCGGCCGGACCCGTACCGCCGCCGATCACGGTGGTGATCCCGTTGCCCAACGCCTCGTCCATGATCTGCGGACAGATGAAGTGCACATGGCAGTCGATCGCGCCTGCGGTGACGATCTTGCCGTTGCCGGCGATGATCTCGGTCGACGGCCCGATGACCAGGTCCGGATGCACCCCGTCCATGGTGTCGGGATTACCCGCCTTGCCCATCGCGACGATGCGTCCGTCCCGAATCCCCAGGTCGGCCTTGATGATTCCCCAGTGATCGAGGACCACGACACCGGTGATGACGGTGTCGGGGGCGCCGTCGGCGCGGGTCGCCCGACTCTGTCCCATCGACTCGCGGATCACCTTGCCACCGCCGAAGACGGCCTCGTCTCCGGCGCGACCCGGTCCGCCCGACAGGTCCTCGGTGACCTCGATGAGCAGATCGGTGTCGGCGAGGCGGATCAGATCGCCCGTGGTCGGGCCGAACAGCTGTGCGTACCGGTCACGTCCCAGGATGGCCATGCGTCACTCACTCTCGTCGGTACGGACGGCGTCGACCGGTCCGCAGGCACCGGGGGGCTCCAAGGAGATCCCGTACACCTCGCGGGTTCCGCCGAGCGGGACCAGACCGACGGTCATCTCGATGCCGGGCTCGAAACGCACCGCGGTCCCGGCCGGGATGTCGAGGCGGCGGCCGTGTGCGCGAGCGCGGTCGAAGACGAGTGCGGCGTTCGACTGCGGGAAGTGGACGTGACTGCCGACCTGCACCGGACGATCGCCGGAGTTGACGACCCGGAGTTCGACGGCGTCGGCACCCGCGTTGAGCTCGATGGTCCCGTCAGCGGCGATGACCTCACCCGGCACGAGTGTCGATCGCGGGCCGGGATGCGTACCCGACATTTCGGTCTCCTCTGGACTGCTGCTGTTCGATGGACGGGCGCGGGGCGCCACGATCCACCTCGGACGGTGCCCCGATCGCGGGGCGTCAGGCGATGGGGTCGTGCACGGTCACCAGCTTGGTGCCGTCGGGGAACGTCGCCTCCACCTGGACGTCGTGCAGCATCTCCGGCACCCCGTCCATGACGTCGTCGCGCCGGAGCACCTCGCGGCCGGAGGTCATCAGCTCGGCCACCGACCGGCCGTCGCGGGCGCCCTCCAGGACGTGATCGGTGATCAGCGCGACCGACTCCGGGTGGTTGAGCTTCAGGCCGCGCCCCTGCCGCCGCCGGGCCAGCTCGGCCGCGTAGGAGATCAACAGCCGTTCTTGTTCATGCGGCGACAGTCGCACCGGGAGCGCTCCTCGAGAGTGTTCGGCCGGACGGTCTGTTCGGTGGGTCCGGCCGGGCAGTAGGAGTCATCCTGCCATGCCGACACGGGGTCGGCGCGCCGAGTGGCGATGGGGTGACGCGGGCCTCAACGGCCTATGTGACCTCGATGTTCTGCAGCCGCACCTGCGACTTGGCCAGCATCTTTCCGTCCTGGTCGACCATGTCGACAGCCCACAGCTGCTGGCGACGGCCCCGGTGGATCGGGGTCGACGTCGCGGTGACCGTGCCGGCGCGGACGGACCGGAGGAAGTCGGTGTTGTTGTTCACCCCGACGGCGGTGCCGCCGATCCCGGAATCCTGCAGCCAGAGGAAACCGCTCATGCTGGCGACACTCTCACCGACCGCGCAATAGACGCCGCCGTGCACGATGCCGAACGGCTGATGATGACGCTCGGTGATCTCCATCGTGGCCACGATCCGGTCCGGCCCGGCCTCGACGACCTCGAGTCCCAGGACCCCGTCGAGCCCTTTGCCGAATGAATCCCGGAGAACATCGTCCGCACTGTCAGCAGTCATGACGTCAACAGTCGCATGTCGGTCGGATCGTGGCGACAGCAGTCCGGGACTCGGCGGGGAACCGGGCTCGACCGCCGATCGTTTGCCCCCCGAGGATCCCAGAAGGCCCCGCATCTCTGGGAGATGCGGGGCCTTCCGTGCCGTGGACCGGGGGTCTCTGCAGCCCTCAGGACTCTCGCGCGGTCCGACGTGACACTTAATGTAGGCTAGCCTTACCAACCTGTCAAGCGTTCGGGAAAAGGCCACGTCAGGAGCGTGGTGACCGACATCGGCGTCGCTCGGCACACCGACACGCAACAACTGGGTATCCACCGGACCCACAAACGGAGGCACAGCAGTAAAATGCGAAAGATGAATGGCCTGGGCGACCTCGAACGCGCTGTGATGGACACGTTGTGGGAGAGTTCGACCCCGCAGACCGTGCGGCAGGTACACGCCGCACTGTCCCGGGACCGCTCCCTTGCGTACACGACCGTCATGACGGTCCTGCAGCGACTGGCGAAGAAGAACCTGGTGACGCAGATCCGCGACGACCGGGCCCACAAGTACGTCCCCACCCATCCCCGCGAGGACCTGGTCGCCAGCCTCATGGTCGACGCGCTCAGCGAGGCCGCCGCTCCCGGCTCCCGACATGCGGCCCTGGTGTCCTTCGTCGGTCGCGTGGGCGCCGACGAGGCGGCCGCCCTCCGTTCCGCACTCGATGAACTCGAAGCCGCCCGCGGAACGAGCGACACCGGCTAGATTCGCGGCACCACCACTCGCAGCCCACCCTGAGGAATCACCAGATGACCGCCTTGCTCTTCGGCATCGTCAGCCTGGTGCTCGCCGGACCCGTACCCGAGGCACTGTCCCGGGCCCGCTGGCCGATCCGAGCACCACGCGCGGCGATGACGCTGTGGCAGGCCATTGCCCTGGCCGCCGTGCTGTCGGCGTTCAGCTGTGGCCTGGCGATCGCGGCGAACATCCTCGTGATCGGTCCCGACGGCACCCCGACGACCCACCCGGTCCGTGAGATCGAACGCCTCGGCTGGCCGCTGTGGCTCCTCTGCGTCGGGGTCTTCGTGCTCACCCTGCTCGTCGGCGCGCGGCTGTTCTACACCGTGATCCGCGTCGGCCTGCGCACCCGCGCCCGGCGCAAGGCGCACCGTCAGCTCATCGACATCCTCGACCGTTGCGACCGGACCGACGACGCCGACGATCCGCTCTACGCCCGCGACGTCCGGATGATCGACGTCGAACAACCCCTCGCCTACTGCCTGCCCGGGCTGCGTCAGCGCGTCGTGGTCAGCGAAGGCGTGGTGCATCGGCTCACCCGTGACGAACTCGTCGCGGTGATCGCCCACGAACGCGCGCACCTCCGCGCCCGCCACGACCTCGTCCTCGAGGCCTTCATCGCGTTGCACGAGGCGTTCCCCCGCTTCGTCCGCAGCAGCTCGGCGCTCGGCGCCGCGGAACTGCTCGTCGAGGCACTGGCCGACGACCAGGCCGTCCGCGCGACCACCCCGACGACACTGGGTCGCGCACTGGTCGCGTGCGCCGACGCGGTGGCTCCCCGCGGGGCGATGGCGGTCGGCGGGCCGACCACCCTGACCCGCGTCCACCGGCTCCGCGACGACCGTCCCGCACGCGTTCTCGCGGCCGGCGCCTACATCGCCGCCGCCGCGATCCTGGTCCTGCCGACACTCGCGGTCGCGATCCCGTGGCTGACCGAGCTCAACCGACTCATGTCGGCGTTCTGACGACTCCTGCCCCCCGGCCTCATCTGCCCGCCGTCACACGTGGAGGCAGATCGCCGCTTCGGACACAGAGGCAATAGGCTGTCCGCATGAACAATGTCGACGCATCGTCCTCCTCCGCGAAGGCCCAGATCGGTGTCACCGGCCTGGCCGTCATGGGTTCGAACATCGCACGCAACTTCGCCCGTCACGGGTATACGGTCGCGCTGCACAACCGCAGCATCGCCAAGACCGACGCGCTGCTCGAAAACCACGGCGGCGACGGCAACTTCATCCGCACCGAGACGGTGGCCGACTTCGTGGCCGCACTCGAGCGTCCGCGCCGGGTCCTCATCATGGTGAAGGCGGGCGAGGCGACCGACGCGGTCATCGAGGAACTCGCCGACGCGATGGAGCCGGGCGACATCATCATCGACGGCGGCAACGCCCTCTACACCGACACCATCCGGCGCGAGGCCGCGATGTCGGCCCGCGGACTCAACTTCGTCGGCGCGGGCATCTCCGGCGGCGAAGAGGGCGCGCTCAACGGCCCGTCGATCATGCCGGGCGGACCCGCCGAGTCCTACGAGTCGCTCGGGCCCCTCCTCGAGTCGATCGCCGCCCAGGTCGACGGCGAGCCGTGCTGCACCCACATCGGGCCCGACGGCAGCGGCCACTTCGTCAAGATGGTGCACAACGGCATCGAGTACGCCGACATGCAGCTCATCGGCGAGGCCTACGACCTCATGCGCAAGGCCCTGGACATGCCGGTCTCGGAGATCGCCGACGTCTTCCGCGACTGGAACACCACCGAACTCGAGAGCTACCTGATCGAGATCACCGCGGAGGTCCTCAGCCAGGTCGACGACGAGACCGGCAAGCCGCTGGTCGACGTCATCGTCGACGCCGCGGGTCAGAAGGGCACCGGCCGCTGGACCGTGAAGTCCGCACTCGACCTGGGCATCCCGACGACCGGGATCGCCGAGGCCGTGTTCGCCCGCGCCCTGTCGAGCGCCACCGATCAGCGCGTCGCCGCGCGCGGCCTGTCGTCGGGCAACCTCGGCTCGGCCCCCGCCGACCGCGAGAGCTTCGTCAACGACATCAAGACGGCCCTATACGCCTCCAAGGTCGTCGCCTACGCCCAGGGCTTCGATCAGATCGCCGCCGGCAGCGCCGAGTACGGCTGGGATGTCGACCGCGGAGCACTGGCCACCATCTGGCGCGGCGGCTGCATCATCCGGGCACAGTTCCTCAACCGCATCCGTGAGGCCTACCACGACGACCCCGCCCTTCCGAGCCTGCTTCTCGCGCCGTACTTCCGCGAAGCCGTCGAGGTCGGCATCGACAGTTGGCGCCGGGTGGTTTCGACCGCGACGCTGCTCGGTATACCCGTGCCGGCCTTCGCGTCGTCGCTGTCGTACTACGACGGTCTGCGCGCCGAACGGCTGCCGGCCGCGCTGACCCAGGGTCTGCGCGACTTCTTCGGTGCGCACACCTACCAGCGCATCGACAAGGAGGGCACGTTCCACACACTGTGGAGCGGCGACCGCTCCGAAGTGACCGAATAGGAGCCTGCGAACCCCAGTGCGATTCATCGAAGGCCACCGGCCGACACATGATCTGACCTACGACGATCTGTTCATCGTCCCCGGCAGGTCGGATGTCAGTTCCCGATTCGACGTCGACCTGTCGACGTCGGACGGCAGCGGTACCACGATCCCGCTGGTCGTGGCGAACATGACGGCGGTGGCGGGCAAGCGCATGGCCGAGACGGTGGCCCGCCGCGGTGGGCTCGTGGTCCTCCCCCAGGACCTGCCCATCGAGGCGGCCGCCGCGTCCATCGCCTTCGTGAAGTCACGGCACCTGGTGGCCGACACACCCGTCACCCTCGACCCGGACGCGTCGGTCACCGATGCGGTCGCGTTGATCCCGAAGCGTTCCCACGGCGCGGCCGTCGTGGTCGAAGACGGCCGGCCGGTGGGTGTCGTGACCGAGAGACGGTGCCGCGACGTCGACCGGTTCGCCCGGGTCCGCGAGATCGCCGACCCCGACATCGTGACGCTGCCCGTCGACACCCCGCCCCGCGAGGTCTTCGACGCGCTGGGTGACCTGCACCTGGGCCTGGCCGTGCTCGTCGAACCCGACGGCCGGCTCACCGGGGTGCTCAACCGCGTCGGTGCCCTGCGGCATGCGATCTACACGCCGAACCTCGACTCCGCCGGCGCCCTGCGGATCGCGGCGGCCGTCGGCATCAACGGCGACGTCGTGGGCAAGGCTCGCGCGTTGGTCGCCGCGGGAGCGGATCTACTGGTGATCGACACCGCGCACGGCCATCAGGAGAAGATGCTCACCGCGCTGTCCGCGGTCGCCGACGCCGACCTCGGCGTCCCGATCGCGGCCGGCAATGTCGTGTCGGCCGAGGGCACGCTCGACCTCATCGACGCCGGCGCGTCGATCATCAAGGTCGGTGTCGGGCCGGGCGCGATGTGCACCACCCGCATGATGACCGGCGTCGGGCGTCCCCAGTTCTCGGCGGTCGCCGAATGCGCCGCGGTCGCCTCGGGACACGGTGCAGCGGTCTGGGCCGACGGCGGTGTCCGACACCCGCGCGATGTCGCGCTCGCACTGGCCGCCGGGGCGTCGAACGTGATGGTCGGCTCGTGGTTCGCCGGGACCCACGAGTCACCGGGCGACCTGCTCGTGGACGAGCGGGGTCCGTACAAGGTGAGTTTCGGCATGGCCTCGAAGCGGGCGGTCGCGGCCCGGTCGAGCGGCGACAGCACCTACGACCGAGCACGCAAGAGCTTGTTCGAAGAAGGCATCTCGAGTTCACGGATCCGCCTGGACCCGGAGCGGCCCGGCGTCGAGGACGTCATCGACCACATCTGTGCGGGCGTCCGCAGCACGGCCACGTACACCGGCGCCCGCAACCTGCGCGAACTCCACGACAAGGTGGTGTTGGGCATCCAGTCGCCCGCCGGCTTCGCCGAAGGACGGCCCCTGCCGGGCGGGTGGTGACGTGGAGATCCTGCTCCTGGTCGCGAGTCTCGTCGGATTCATCGCGCTGACGCTCGGGACGGCGCTGTTCGTGGCGGCCGAGTTCTCCCTCACCGCGTTGGAGCGGTCGACGATCACCGCCGACGTGGCCGATCGTGCGGACCGTCGTTCTCGGATGGTCCAACGCGCGCACTCCACCCTGTCGTTCCAGCTGTCGGGCGCACAGCTGGGCATCACGATCACGACCCTCATCACCGGCTACATCGCCGAACCGGTCCTCGCCCGGATCCTCCGGCCGCCGCTGACCGCACTCGGCGTCGGCGAGTCGGTGGCCTCGGCGACCTCGCTCATCCTCGCGCTGGTGATCGCGACCTCCCTGTCGATGGTGCTCGGCGAGCTCATCCCGAAGAACCTCGCGATCGCCAAGCCGCTCGCGGTGGCGCGGGCCACCGCCGGCCCGATGACCGTGTTCTCCGCGGTCTTCCGCTGGGCGATCAACGGATTGAACGGCACGGCGAACTGGATCGTCCGCCGTCTCGGCATCGAACCGACCGATGAGCTGGCCTCCGCGCGGTCGCCCCAGGAACTCGTCTCGCTCGTCCGTAACTCGGCGCGTCGCGGTGCCCTCGACCAGCAGACGGCGACCCTCGTCGACCGCTCGCTGCGCTTCGGCGAACTCACCGCCGAGGACCTGATGACCCCCCGCGTGACGATCGATTGTCTCGACCGCGCCGACTCCGTCCGCGACCTCGTCATGGCGTCGTCGCGCACCGGGCACTCCCGTTTCCCGGTCGTCATCGACGGCGACCTCGACGACCTCGTCGGGGTCGTGCACATCAAACAGGCCTTCACCGTTCCCCCCGAGCGACAGGCCACCACCTCGGTCACCTCGATCGCCCGGCCGGTGCCACGTGTGCCGGCCAGCCTCGACGGTGACGCGCTGATGGAACGCATCCGCGCCGACGGGATGGAGCTGTGCGTCGTGATCGACGAATACGGCGGGACCGCCGGCATCGTCACCACCGAAGACCTCATCGAGGAGATCCTCGGCGACGTCACCGACGAACACGACGACGAACGCGCCGACGTCGCGGTCGACGGCAACGGTTACCTCTGTGCCGGACTGCTGCGCATCGACGAGCTGTACGACGCCGTCGGCTACCACGCCCCCGAAGGGCCCTACGACACGCTGGGTGGACTCGTCATGTACTGCCTGGGCCGCATTCCCACCGTCGACGACGAGGTGGACCTCCCACGACGCTCGGCCGTCGGCGAGACCGACGACGACACCGCCCAGTCGCCCGACCGCGGCCCCGACGTCACCTGGCGTGCGACCGTCACCCAGATGGACGGACGCCGGGTCGACGTGGTCGCGATTCGGCCGGCTCCCGCGGATCAGGTCCGGCCGGCTCACGCGGATCGAGACCTCTCCATCGCTGCCGAACGAAACGGCGAACCGTCGAACATCCAGGAGGACCCGCATGGGCGGTGATCTGTGGGCGGTCGGGCTGACCGTCGTCCTCCTGGCCGGCAACGCGTTCTTCGTGGGTGCCGAGTTCTCCCTGATCTCGGCTCGACGCGACCGCCTCGAAGCCCTCGCCGAGAGCGGCAAGAGCCGTGCGCGAACCGTCATCTACGCCGGCGAACGGCTGTCGCTGATGCTGGCCGGTGCACAGCTCGGCATCACGATCTGCTCGATCCTGCTCGGCCGGGTCGGCGAGCCCGCGGTCGCGCATCTCATCGAGGCGCCGCTGCACCTGGCGCACGTTCCCGATGCCCTCCTCCACCCGATCTCGTTCGCCATCGCGCTGTCGCTCGTCGTGGTGCTGCACATCCTGCTGGGCGAGATGGTCCCGAAGAACATCGCGCTGGCCGGCCCGGAGTCGTCCGCAATGCTCCTCGTGCCGGCACATCTGATGTTCATCCGGCTGGTCCGGCCGTTGATCGCGTTCTACAACTGGCTGGCAAACATCTCCCTGCGGCTCCTCCGAGTGGAACCGAAGGACGAACTCGAGTCCACGGTGTCGCTGGGCGAGCTGGCCGAGATGGTCGGCGAGTCCAAGCAGGAAGGCCTCATCGACGCCGAGGAGCACGAACGACTGACCCGCGCCCTGCAATCCATCGGCCGCACGGTGTCGGAGGTGATGATCCCGCTGGACCAGATGCGCAGTGTCGGTGTGCAGGTGTCCGGTTCCGGCGGCATCGGACCGACCCTGGGTGCGGTGGAGAAAGCGGTCGGCGAGACGGGGTTCTCCCGGTTCCCCGTCCGCGGACCCGACGGCACCTTCACCGGCTATCTGCACCTCAAGGACGTACTCGACGAGATCCTCGACGAGCACGTCGGACCGGACACCATCATCGGCGTCGACAAGATCCGGCCGCTGCCGGTCATCGATTCGACGACGCCCCTCGACGAGGCCACGGGAGTGCTGCGGCGGACCAGTTCGCATCTGGGCGCGGTGGTCGACGACAGCGGCCGCACCATCGGCATCGTCCCGCTCGCCGACCTGGTGGAGGAGTTCGTCGGCAACGTCCGCGACGAGACACACCGGGTGTGACCACGATGACCGCGCAACTGGAACATCCGGATCTCGACCTGGCGGCGCAGGTCCTGGACGCCGACGAGTGGCGAGCACGCCGCGACGCCCATCGGCGGGCGGTGGAGGAGCTGATCGGCCCCTACCTCGACGCCCGGCGTCGCGGCGCCCGTCACCCGGTGATCGACTTCTTGTTCACCTACTACTCGTCACGTCCGGCGCACGTGCTGCGCTGGCATCCCGGGTTCGGTGTGACGATCGAGGACGGCGACGAGTTCCTCGGCCTGCGTGGCTACGAGCAGACCGCCGCCGGTGTGAGCGTCGGCGACGCCTATCTCCGGCACCGCGGCGAAGCGCTCGCCGCCGCCGTGGACATGCTCGGCGCCACCGCCCGACGAACCGCTCGGCTCGGCTGTTTCGGCCTGCACGAGTGGGCGATGGTCTACCGCACCGACGACACCCGGCACGACCTGCCGCTGCGATTGGGGTCCGCGGGCACCGACGCGGTCGTCGAGTCGATGCCGCTGCGGTGCACCCACTTCGATGCCTACCGGTTCTTCACCGACCCGGCGCGTCCGCGCAACGACACCACGTTGAGCCGGGTGACGCAGATCGCGCACGAACAACCGGGTTGCCTGCACGCGACGATGGACCTCTACCGGTACTGCTTCACCCTCGCGCCGCTCGTGCCGTCGGACCTGACGCTCGACTGCTTCGCGCTGGCACTCCGAGCCCGCGACCTCGACATGCGCGCCAGTCCCTACGATCTCAGCGACCTCGGTTACGAGCCGGTCCGCATCGAGACAGCCGCCGGCAGGGCCGACTACGTGCGCGAGCAGTCGGCGATCGCCGAACGGGGAATGACCCTGCGGACGCGGTTGCTCACCATCTGTACGGAGCTCGCGGACCTCGCGACCGTGCCCGGCGGGAGGCGCCTGCCGTCCGCCGTTACCGACGAGTAGCATGTATGCGTCGTCATTCGCTCGAGAAAGGCTGCCATGTCTGACCGGATCACCGTCAACGGGTTGCAGGTCGCTACCGTCCTGCACGACTTCATCAACAACGAGGCGTTGCCCGGTACCGGTGTAGATGCGGACGCCTTCTGGGCCGGTGCGGCCTCGGTCATCGCCGATCTCGCCCCGCGCAACCGCGAACTGCTCGCCGTCCGCGACGACCTGCAGACCAAGCTCGACGCCTGGCACCGCGATCACAAGGACGCCGACCTCACCCCCGGCAGCGCCGACTTCGACTCCTACAAGTCGTTCCTGACCGAGATCGGCTACCTCGCTGAGGTCCCCGCCGACTTCCAGATCACCACGTCGAACGTCGACCGCGAGATCGCCGACACCGCGGGCCCGCAGCTCGTGGTCCCGATCCTCAACGCGCGGTTCGCGCTGAACGCCTCGAACGCCCGCTGGGGTTCGCTGTACGACGCGCTCTACGGCACCGACGCGATCTCCGAGGCCGACGGCGCGGAGAAGGGTTCGTCGTACAACAAGGTGCGCGGTGACAAGGTCATCGCCTACGCCAAGGACTTCCTCGACCAGGCCGTGCCGCTCGAACAGTGCAGCTACACCGATGTGCGGGCGTTCGCCGTCACCGACGGCGCGCTGCAGGTGACGCTGGACGGCGACAAGACCTCCACCCTGGCCGACCCGACCGCGTTCGTCGGCTACCGCGGCGACGCGGCTTCGCCGACCTCGATCCTGCTGCGTAACAACGGCCTTCACCTCGACATCGAGATCGATCCGTCCTCGCCCATCGGGTCCACCGACCCGGCCGGAATCAAGGACGTCGTCGTCGAATCCGCGATCACCACGATCATGGACTTCGAGGACTCGGTCGCTGCGGTCGACGCCGAGGACAAGGTCGTCGGGTACCGGAACTGGCTGGGCCTCAACAAGGGCGACCTGTCCGAAGAGGTCACCAAGGGCGGGAAGACCTTCACGCGCGTGCTCAACGGCAACCGCGAGTACACCGCGCCGGACGGCACCACCTTCGACCTGCACGGGCGTTCGCTGCTGTTCGTCCGCAACGTGGGCCACCTGATGACCAACGACGCGATTCTCGACGCCGATGGCAACGAGGTTCCCGAGGGCATCCTCGACGGTCTGATCACGTCACTGATCGGCATCCACGGTTTGAGCGGCGCCGGGAGCGAAGCGAGCGGGCCGAATGGATCGCAAGCAGAGGGTCTACAGAACTCGCGGACCGGATCGGTCTACATCGTGAAGCCGAAGATGCACGGCCCCGACGAGGTCGCCTTCACCGTCGAACTGTTCGGCCGTGTGGAGAAGGTCCTCGGCCTGCCCGAGAACACGCTCAAGGTCGGGATCATGGACGAGGAGCGCCGCACCACGGTGAACCTCAAGGCCTGCATCAAGGCGGCCGAGCAGCGCGTCGTGTTCATCAACACCGGCTTCCTCGACCGCACCGGCGACGAGATCCACACGTCCATGGAGGCCGGGCCGATGGTCCGCAAGGCCGAGATGAAACAGCAGACCTGGATCGGCGCGTACGAGAACTTCAACGTCGACACCGGCTTGCACGCGGGCCTGCAGCACAAGGCGCAGATCGGCAAGGGCATGTGGGCCATGCCCGACCTGATGGCCGACATGCTCGAGCAGAAGATCGGGCATCCGAAGGCCGGCGCCACGACCGCGTGGGTCCCCTCGCCGACGGCTGCGACACTGCACGCGCTGCACTACCACCTCGTCGACGTCTTCGAGCGCCAGGACGAGATCGCCAAGCGCGATCCCGCCCGGGTCGAGGACGTCCTCACCATCCCGCTCGCGCCGAAGACGGACTGGTCCGACGAGGAGAAGCAGCAGGAACTCGACAACAACTGCCAGTCCATCCTCGGTTACGTGGTGCGATGGATCGACCAGGGTGTCGGCTGCTCCAAGGTCCCCGACATCCACGACGTCGCTCTCATGGAAGACCGTGCGACGCTTCGGATCTCGAGCCAGCTGCTGGCGAACTGGCTGCGCCACGGCATCGTCGGCGAGGCCGACGTGGTGGCCTCGCTCGAGCGGATGGCCCCGGTCGTCGACCGGCAGAACGCCGGTGACCCGACCTACCGCCCGCTGGCGCCGGACTTCGACTCCAACATCGCCTTCCAGGCGGCCAAGGAGCTGATCCTCGAGGGCACGACGCAGCCGAGCGGCTACACCGAGCCGATCCTGCACCGCCGTCGCCGCGAGTACAAGGCGGCGAACCCGGCCGGCTGAGCACCGGGTTCCACGTAGGCGATACGACCGTGCCGAACTGCCGAGGATCGGCACGGCGTATCGTCGTACCCTGCACTGCGCACCGGCTCGCCACGGCCGACCGGGCGAGGGACGCACCGAGCAGGGAGGGCATCGGCGTTGGCACATCACCGGAGTAGCGGCGGGGAGAGCATCCGAAGCCGCGGCGTGAGCCGAGGTGTCGTCGCCGCACTCTTGTCGATCCTGCTCGTCGCGGCCGTCGTCGTCATCTGGCAGGACCTCGGCGATCAGATCGATCGCCAGGCCGAGGAGGCCGCCGCGCAGTGCGTCGAGGGTCGTGAGTCGGTACCGATCGTCGCCGATCCGGATATTGCGCCGGGACTGGCGGCCGTCGCCCGCAACTTCGGCGAGACGAACCCCGTCGTGCGCGACAAATGCGTCAGCGTCGACGTCCGGCCGGGCGACGCGAAGATCACCCTCGACGGTCTGTCGGGGTCGTGGGACACCATGTCGATGGGCGCGTACCCGGCCGCCTGGGTGCCGCAGTCGTCGGTGTGGTCGGCAGATCTGGCGGCGGCGAAACCCGATGCGATCGAGGGCAACACCCGATCGCTGGTCTCGACGCCGGTCGTGCTGGCGGTGTCCCCCGAGCTCAACAGCTCCTTGACCGGCCGCCTCGACTGGTCACAGATCCCCACCCTGCAGCGCCGCGACAACTCACTCGCCGACTTCGGACTCCAGGGTTGGGGATCGTTGCGCATGGCGATGCCGATCGGAGCACAGTCCGACGCCAGCGCGTTGGCCGCCCAGGCGGTCGCGACACGCGTCACCCGGACCACCGGACCGCTGACCACCGCCGACGCCGAGTCGCCGCGGGTCAGTTCCAGTGTCCGCGCCATGCTGGAGGGCGCGCCGCTCTCCCCGGACGGGACACCCCAGGGCGCGGCAACGGCCATCGCCGACGCGCCGGACGCGGCCCGAGCGGAGATCCACGTCGTGCCCATCACCGAACAACGCCTGTTCCAGATGACCCGCGAGGACGACCGCGCACGCCTGGCCGAACTCATCCCGTCGGGTCCGACGCCGATCGCCGACTACCCTGTCATCCGGATGTCGGGTCCCGAGGTCTCCGAGTCGGCAGCCGATGCCGTCGCCGAGTTCATCCAGTTCGCCTCGGAGCCCGAGCAGTTGCAGTTGCTGACCGAGCTCGGTTTCCGCGGCGACGCCCCGATGCCCTCCCCGACCCCGACCGTGACGTTCCCGCGCACGCCCGATCCGATGCCGACACCCGAGAACGGCGCGATCGTCGCCATCAACCGGCTCGTCTACGGGCCGGCCAGCGTTCCGGCGAGCTCCACGCCGCCCTCGGTGCCGTCGGGAAGCGCGGGGGGTTAGAGCTCGCGAGGACGGGTCGTTTCGACACGGTTCGTGGCTGCGCTCCTCACCTGCTCAACGAACAGGTGAGGAGCTTAAGACGATGAAGAAGTCAGCTGCTGTAGGCCTCGATCGGCGGGCAGCTGCACACCAGGTTGCGGTCGCCGTACACCCCGTCGATCCGCCGGACGGCCGGCCACACCTTCGCCCGGCCGCCTGCGGACGGCAGTCCCTGCGGGTAGACGGCGACTTCCCGCGAGTACGGGTGGTCCCACTCGCCGACGAGCGACTCGGCCGTGTGCGGGGCGCCGCGGAGCGGATTGTCCTCGGCGGGCCACTCCCCTCGTCCGACGAGTTCGATCTCGCCGCGGATGGCGATCATCGCATCGCAGAACGCGTCGATCTCGTCGAGGTTCTCGCTCTCGGTGGGCTCGACCATCAGCGTGCCGGCCACCGGGAAACTCATGGTCGGTGCGTGAAAACCGTAGTCGGCGAGTCGTTTTGCCACGTCGTCGACGGTGACGCCGGTGGCCTTGGTGATGGCCCGGAGGTCGAGGATGCACTCGTGGGCGACGAAGCCGTCCTCGCCGGTGTAGAGCACCGGATAGTGCTCACCGAGCCGCTTGGCGACGTAGTTGGCGGCGGTGATCGCCGTGAGCGTCGCCCGCCGGAGACCGTCTGCGCCCATCATCGCGATGTAGGCATAGGTGATCGGCAGGATCGCCGCCGAGCCGTACGGGGCCGCGGCGATCGTGGCCGACCCGGGCAGCTCGTCGGCGAGCGGGTGTCCGGGGAGGAACGGGGCCAGATGCTCCCGGACCGCGACGGGCCCGACGCCGGGCCCGCCGCCGCCGTGCGGGATGCAGAACGTCTTGTGCAGGTTGAGATGGCTGACGTCACCGCCGAAATGACCCGGCCGTGCGACACCGACGAGCGCGTTGAGGTTGGCGCCGTCCACGTAGACCTGGCCGCCGGCGTCGTGCACCGCGCCGCAGACGTCGCGGACGTCGTGCTCGAAGACGCCGTGCGTCGACGGGTACGTGATCATGATCGCCGCGACCCGGCCTTCGTTTGCCGCGATCTTGGCGCGCAGATCGTCGAGGTCGACGTCGCCGTTCTCGCGGCACCCGACCACCACGACGCGCATTCCGGCCATGACGGCCGACGCGGCATTGGTGCCGTGGGCGCTCGACGGGATGAGGCAGACATCCCGGTCGACGTCGCCGCGGCTGAGGTGGTAGCCGCGGATGGCAAGCAGTCCCGCGAACTCCCCCTGTGAACCCGCGTTGGGCTGGAGGCTGACGCGGTCGTAACCGGTGACCGCCACGAGCCAGCCCTCGAGCGTGGTGATCAGCTCGCGGATGCCCGCGGTGTCGTCGGCCGGGGCGAAGGGGTGCAGCTGGGCGAAGCCGGGCCACGTGATGGGTTCCATCTCGGTGGTGGCGTTGAGTTTCATCGTGCACGACCCGAGCGGGATCATGCTGCGGTCGAGCGCGATGTCCTTGTCCGACAGGGCCCGCAGGTAACGCAGCATCGCGGTCTCGGTGCGGTACCGGTTGAACGCCGGGTGGGTCAGGTACTCGCTGGTGCGATTCTCGATCGGCTGCGCGAGTGCCCGCGGGGTGACGCCGGCGACGTCGAAGGCCCGCAGGACGGCATCGATGTCGGCGTCGGTCGTCGTCTCGTCACAGGCGATGCCGATGGTGTCGGCGTCGACGCGTCGCAGGTTGATCCCGTCGTGGCGGGCGCGGGCGAGGATCGTGTCGGCTTGACCGGGTGCGTGCACCTCGACGGTGTCGAAGAAGTTCGCGTGTGCCACCGAGAACCCGCCCGCGGCGATCGAGTCGGCGATCCGGGCCGCTGCGTCGTGGGTGCGTCGTGCGATGGCACGCAGGCCGTCCGCCCCGTGGTACGAGGCGTACATGGCGGCCATCACCGCCAGCAGCACTTGCGCGGTGCAGATGTTGCTCGTGGCCTTCTCCCGGCGGATGTGCTGTTCGCGGGTCTGCAGCGCGAGTCGGTAGGCCAGGTTGCCGTCGGCATCCTTGGAGATGCCGACGAGCCGCCCGGGAAGCTGTCGGGCGTGCTTCGACCCGACGGCGAGGTAACCCGCGTGCGGTCCGCCGAAGCCCATCGGCACACCGAAGCGTTGCGTCGTGCCGAAGCAGACGTCGGCTCCCTGCTCGCCGGGCGGCGTGACCAGTGTCATCGCCAGGAGATCGGCACCGGCCGCGACGAGAGCGCCGCGCTCGTGCGCGGCGTCGACGATCGCGGTGGCGTCGACGATGCGACCCGATGCGCCGGGCACCTGGAGGATCACGCCGAAGAAGTCGCCGTCCGGCAGTCCGCATCCGGGCAGATCGGGGTGCAACGAGGCCTCGACGACCTCGATGCCCAGGGGCTCGGCGCGCGTGTCGAGGACGGCACGCGTCTGCGGGAACAGGTCCGCGTCGACGATCACGCGGTTCGACTTCGACTTGCCCGCGCGACGCATCAGCGTCATCGCCTCGGCGGCCGCGGTGGCCTCGTCGAGCATGGAGGCATTGGCCACCTCCATGCCGGTGAGGTCGGCGACCATGGTCTGGAAGTTCAGCAGCGACTCGAGACGTCCCTGGCTGATCTCCGGCTGATACGGCGTGTACGCGGTGTACCAGGCGGGGTTCTCCAGCACGTTGCGCAGGATGACGCCGGGCGTGTGGGTTCCGTAGTAGCCGAGCCCGATCATCGACCGGGCCACGGTGTTGCGGGCTGCGAGGTCACCGAGTTGTGCGAGGACCGCACTCTCGCTCAGCGGTGCGGGCAGCGCCCCCAGGACATCGGAATCGAGTTCGTCGGCGATGACTGCGGGTATGACACGGTGCGCCAGATCATCGAGGGAAGCCGCGCCGATCGCCTCGAGCATCCGGCGGGTCTCGTCGGCGTCCGGACCGACATGGCGGTCGACGAAGGCGGCCGACAGCTGGGGAGCGGCCCGTGTGGGGTCCGGGCTGGATCCGTCTGGGCTGGATCCTTCTGGGGCGTCGGACGGGGTCGCTTCAGTGGTGGACACGGTGGCGGGCAACCTCTCGCAGGCGCCGGTACACGGACCGGCTGCTGACCCTCCCCCTCTGTCATGTCTTCGGCCACAGCCGATGTGACGCCTGAGAGATTCGGCGCTGCGCAACTCTGCGCGATCGCCTTTCACCGTGGGCGGACGACGGATCGTCACTTTCCAGAGACGTCGTCACCACCGCGGTCCTGGGTGCCTGAGAGTTTGACGGAGAGGTGTTGCTCCTTCGGCGGCCGCCGGCGATGAGTATCCGACGGCGCTCTCCCGCAGCGTAGCGACGCGGGGCCAGTCTACGCGGAGTCTCGACTACCCGGTGCGACGGGCGCGGTTCTTGCGTCGCGCAGCGAGTTCGTCCTCGGGTGCGGTCTCACTGACACCGCCGTCGGCCCGCTCGCCGGGGAAGTCGGCGATGGTGCCGGTGAGTTCGCGCATCGCGCCGCTGACGGCGATGCCGAACACGCCCTGCCCGCCCTGCAGGAGGTCGACGACCTCTTCGGCCGAGGTGCACTCGTACACGGTCGTACCGTCCGAGAACAGGGTGATCTTCGCGAGGTCCTCGACACCGCGCTGACGGAGGTGGTCGACGGCGACGCGGATGTTCTGCAGGGAGATCCCGGTGTCGAGCAGACGCTTGACGATCTTGAGGACGAGGATGTCCTTGAACGAGTACAGGCGCTGGCTTCCGGAACCAGCCGCTCCACGGATCGACGGGACGACCAGCGAGGTGCGGGCCCAGTAGTCGAGCTGGCGGTAGGTGATCCCGGCGATCTGGCAGGCGCTCGGCACCCGGTAGCCGACGAGCTCGTCGGGCACCGTGTCGTCCGGGAAGAGGCCCGGGGCGATGTCGCCGAGACTGCCCTGGGTCGGGACGGCGTCGGGACGCTCGCCCACCGGACGATCGGGTGACTGGTCGCTCGACGTCATTTCGCTGTCGACCGGACGATCGCCCACTTCTGACTCCCTCGCAAAGCTCGGATCGGACGCCGCACCACGGTGCCTGACGTCCACGTCCACAGTACGCGGTCCAGGCTGTTTCCGGTCGGCCGATCATCTTCATCGGCCCGTGTCCGGTGCTCGATGTCGCTGATGACGCTATGCGGCGGAGGACGGTGGATCAACGCGACTCGCCACGACACTCAACCTCAACTTGAGATCAAGACAAATGGTGATCGGGCGGTGTCGATTCCGTGATCTGAGTTTCGGTTCCGGTCGGCGAACACGTTCGTCGACGGATTCCACGAACCGGTCAGGCGCCGCTTGCCTTGAAGTCGTCCGGGGACACGTTGTCGAGGAACTCCTTGAACTTCTCGACCTCGTCCTCTTTGACCTCTTCGGGCTGCACCTCGGCGGACTCGTCGGAATCCTCGTCCGGGATCAGCAACCCCGCCTCGGCGAGAACCTCTTCGTCGGCGATGATCGGCACCTCGGCACGCATCGCGACCGCGATCGAATCCGACGGCCGCGCCGACACCCGCAGATCGCCGGTGAAGATCATCTCGGCGTAGAAGGTGCCCTCCTGCATGTCGACGATCCGGACCTCGACGAGGGTCTGCCCGAACTCCTTGATGAGGTTCACGATCAAATCGTGGGTCAACGGACGAGGAGGCTCGATCCCCTTCTGCCGCAGCGCAATCGACGCAGCTTCACTCTGTCCGATCCAGATCGGCAGGTAGCGTTCGCCCTCGACCTCGCGCAGCAACAACACCGGCTGACTCTGCGGGGGTTCGACCCTGATGCCCACCACACGCATCTCGCTCATCTCGCACCTCCCAGACGCCTTGTACGGCGCTCGATTCAGTGACCTCGACGCTACACCGACTGAGCGGACAGCGGCGGCCGACTCGCGGCGCCCCAGCGGATCCCCTCAGCGGATGCCCTCGACGGATCGTCGCTGTTCAGTCCGGTGCGGCGGTCGCACGCGCGCACCGCGATCTCAGTCCAGCGCACCCTTGACGGCCGCCTTGACCAACTGCGTGTGCAGCGTCACCGACAAGGCCGCGATCTCGCGCACGAGTTCCTCGGCGCGGTCCCGCGCACCGGTGCCCTTGCCCTTGGCGATCGGGTTGGCGATCTGGGCGACGAGGCCCGCCTCGCGATCTGCGGACACCTTGAATGCCCGGAGATGACGCGTCTCCAGGCCGTAACTGGCCAGGGCCGCGGCCGCCTCGACGAGCCGTACGGCGTCCTCGTCGAAGAACCCGGCGGGCCCGGCGGTCAACAGGCCGTTGCGCTGGAGTTCGGTGACGAAAGCCGAATCCACCCCGGTGCGTTCGATCAGCGACTCCCGGGAGACGCGTCCGGCGCGCGCACCGAAGTCGGTGGCCGGCGCCACGGTCCCGCGGGCCGCGGACAGCACGCGCGTTCCGCCGGGACCGAAGCCGCCGTTGCCGTTGTCGATCGCGTCGAGCTGTTCCTTGATCACCTTCAGCGGGAGATACCGGTCCCGCTGCGCGGTCAGCACGAACCGCAGCCGTTCGCAGTCGGCCTGACTGAACCGCCGATACCCCGACGGAGCCCGCTCCGGGGTCACCAGACCCTCCGACTCCAAGAATCGGATCTTCGAGATCGTGATGTCCGGGAAGTCATCACGCAATTGGGCGAGGACCGTGCCGATCGACATCGATCCTTCGCCGCGGGGGGCCGTGGACGCCGTCACGGGTGTCAGGCGTCTGCTTCGTCGCGGGGACCGCTGAGGAACACCAGACGGAACTTGCCGATCTGAACCTCGTCGCCATTGCTCAGCGACGCGGTGTCGACCGGCTCGCGGTTGACGTACGTGCCGTTGAGGCTGCCCACGTCGACGACCTGAAAGTCGTTGTCGCCGAGACGGAACTCGGCGTGACGACGGCTGACGGTCACGTCGTCGAGGAAGATGTCGCTGTCGGGGTGCCGGCCGGCCGAGGTCGTCGGCTGATCGAGGAGGAACCGCGACCCCGCATTGGGTCCTCGCTTCACGACAAGCAGCGCGGTCCCGGGAGCGAGTCGTTCGACCCCCGTGTCGGCCGGCTCACTCGAGGTGCTGGTCCCGGCATCGAGTTCATTGATGAACTCCTCCCGGAACACCGATGTGGTCTCCACCGGCGCCTCGAAGTCCCTGTCGTTTTCGCTCACCACTTCTCCTTCGTCGTCGTCAGTGCCGACCGCACAGTCGCCAACCTCGTTCTCGGAACCGCCGGCAACGCCTGGGACGGTGCCCGTCGGCTCTCGCCACGATGGCCGGTCGAATCTACATGACTTGTGCGGCCGGGTAGTTCTCGGCGCGAGATCGTGAGCATCGGTGTCACGTCGCGCCTCGTTCCCACTGCCGTAACCGTACCGGTCCTGCCGATCCCACCGGCGCGCGAGTCGACTCCGGCATCGACGATCATATCGTTCCGGAGGCGATCAGCCGGGTCGATCGGGGCTCCGGCCGTTCACGGCCGGGAGAACTCACCCCTCGATGACGGCGCGGTACCCCGCGGCGTCGAGTACCTCACCCAGGTGTTCGTCGAGGGTCGCCTCGTCTGCCGCCTCGATCTCGACCAGCCACCCCTCGCCGTACGGGTCCGAATTGACCAGTTCCGGCGAGGCGTCGAGGGCGTCGTTCACCGCCGACACCGTGCCTGCGAGCGGCCCGAAGATGTCCGAGACACTCTTCGTCGACTCGACCTCGGCGAACGACTCGCCGACGGTCACCTCCGCACCGCTCTCGGGTAGCTGGACGAACACCACGTCGCCGAGGGCGTCCTGGGCGTAGTCGGTGATCCCGACGCGCACCGTCGTCGGCCCGAGTCGCTCGATCCACTCGTGCTCCGCGGTGTAGCGCAAGGTCTCTGGCACTTTGCTGTCGGTCACGCGAACCCCTTTCGTCCTCGTCAGACTCTACTGTCTGCCGAGTCGCCTGCCGGGTGACGCGGCGGCATGAGCCGCATCACCAGGATCGTCTGATACCAGTACAGGACGAAGGACCACAGATACAGTCCGACGCCCCAGATCATGAAAGCCCAGCCGATCGGGTACGCGATGGTCCCCACGATCGAATCGAGCTGTCCGGCAAGAAGCCACGGGAATGCGCTCATCAGCGCGAAGGTCCCCGCCTTGCCGATGTAGAGCACCGGGAGCGCCAGCACGCCCCGCGATCGCAACAGTGGAGCGGACGCGAACAGCAGGACGTCGCGCGCGATGATCACACCGATCAGCCACCACGGCAGGAACTCCCGGATGCCGAACGCGATCGGGATGATCACGATGTAGAGCCGGTCGGCGGCCGGGTCGAGCAGCGCACCGATCTTCGACGACTGGTCGAGGAGTCGCGCGATCTTGCCGTCGGCCCAATCGGAGAAGCCCGAGAACATCAGGACGGCGAAGGCCCAGCCATCCGCCTTCTCGACGAGGAGCAGCCACACGAACACCGGGATGAGTGCGAGCCGAAGCACGCTCAGCGCGTTCGGGACCGTGACGATCCGGTCCGGAGCCGGCATGGTCGCCGCCTCCGGCTCGGTCACCGGAAGATCCCGATGATGCCCTGCAAGGTTTTCGCTCCGCCCGAGGAGAACAGGTTGTCGTGGACCATGTAGGTCCAGGTGGTCGTCGACCGGTGCAGATCCGCCGACCCGAGGTCGACGCCGTCGGGGGTGATGTCGGCCTCCCGGAACGTCTCGCGCGCCTTCGCGAGGGCCGTACCGGGCAGATCGGCGAACTCGGCGAGGATCAGCCGATGGAACTCGTCCAGCGGGCTCTCCTTGCCCAGCGACCGGAGGTGGATGCTGGCGCGGACGTCGGAGACGAAGGCGAGATGATCGGCCCAGGCGCGGTCGAGATGGTAGAGCACGATCTCGCGCGCGGCCTGTGACAACACCTCGCGAGGCACGGGCGCGACGGCGGGGGTGGCCTCGTGATCGGTCGCGGCATTCTCGGTCGCGGCATTCTCGGTGTCGGCCTTCTCGGCGTCGGCCTCATCGGTGGTGGTCTCCACCGTCGTCGTGCTCCCGGTCAACTGCGCGTAGCGGTCCGGTTCCAGATCCGCCAGCTCTTCGAGCGCGGCGTCGGTGGTCAGGATCTGCATACGACGTTCGACGATGATGTCCCGCTGCTGATTGACCAGCTTGTTGTAACGCCAGGTGTTCGCGTGGAGTTCGAGCATCACGCCCTCGGCGATCCGCTGGGCCTGCTCGATGAGGTCGACACCCTTGCTGCCCATCGAACCGTCCTCGTTGGGCGACACGGGATCTCGTTTGAACGCGAGGTTCTTGGTGACGACCGGGTCCTCGAGGCTGGAGAAGAACACCGACGTACCGGGATCGCCCTGACGCCCCGCGCGTCCGCGCAGCTGACTGTCGAGACGTTCGGTGTCGTGGCGGCCCGTGCCGACGACGCACAACCCGCCGAGTTCGATGACCTCGTCGTGGGCGTCCGCGTCGTCCTTCGAACCACCCAGGCGGATGTCGGTGCCCCGTCCGGCCATCTGGGTGGACACGGTGACGGCGTCCCGGGCGCCGGCCTCGGCGATGATCTTCGCCTCTTCGGCGTCGTTCTTCGCGTTGAGCACGACCGACGACACCCCGGCCTTGTCGAGGAAGTACGCGAGTTCCTCGGACTCGGCCACGTCGTGGGTACCGATGAGGACGGGTTGTCCGGTCTCGTGGATCTCCTTGACGTAGGCGACGATCGCCTCGACCTTGTTGGCCTTGGTGTCGTAGACCCGGTCGGGCAGGTCGGTCCGGACGTTGGGGGTGTTCGGCGGGATCTGCGAGACGCGCAGTTCGTAGAACTGGCGGAACTGCTCGCCGGCGGCGAGCGCGGTGCCGGTCATGCCGCAGACCTTCGGGTAGCGGCCGATCAGGGCCTGCACCGTGATGGTGTCGATGACCTCTCCCGAATCGGTCTGCGTCAGCCCTTCCTTGAGCTCGACCGCGGCCTGCACCCCGTCGGGCCAGCGCTGGAGCTGCGCGACGCGGCCGCGCGAGGCGTTGATGAGGTGCACGCCGCCGTCGCGGACGATGTAGTGGATGTCGCGTTCGAGGAGATAGTGGGCGTGCATGGCGATGCTGACGTGTACGAGCGTCGTGCCGACGTGTTCCTCGCTGTAGAGGTCGATGCCGCCGAGTTCTTCCTCGACGAACACCGCGCCCTCGTCGGTCAGGGTGACGTTGCGGCCCTCCGCGTCGACCTCGTAGTGCTTGTTCTTCATCCGCGACACGACGTCGTGGATCGCCGCGTCCGGTACCTCGGTCTCGGTCGAACCGGCGAGCACCAGCGGCACGAGCGCCTCGTCGACGAGCACCGAATCCGCCTCGTCGATGATCGCCACGTCGGGTGTCGGCGAGACGAGGTCCGTTTCGGACAGGGCGAGCTGATCACGGAGGACGTCGAAGCCGATCTCGTTGACCGACCCGTAGGTGACGTCACCGGTGTAGGCGCGTCGCCGTTCCTCGCGGCTCGAGTTCTCCGAGACCGCGTGGACGGTGATGCCGAAGACGTCGAACAGCGGCTTCATCCACTCCGCGTCGCGGGTCGCCAGATAGTCGTTGACCGAGATCACGTGGACCTGATGTCCCTGCAGCACATGGCCGATCGCGGCGATGGCGCCGGCGAGCGTCTTGCCCTCACCGGTGGCCATCTCGACGATGTCGCCCTCCAGGAGTCGGAGGGCGCCCTGCAACTGGACATCGAAGGGCCGCAGGCCGATGGTGCGGTCGGCGGCTTCCCGGACCAGGGCGAGGAACTTCGCGCGGTCCGCGGGCTTCTCGGCGATGTCGAGTTTCTCGGCCTCCGCGCCGAACGCGTCGTCGGCGAGTTCGGCGGCCCAGTCGGTGTGGGCTTCGGCGTCCTTGATCACACCCAACGACTTCGACTGGTTGCGAGTCGACTGGGCGCCCAGAAGGCGCCACATGCTGTTGCTCAGCTTTCCCACCGAAACATTTCTCCTGATCGTTCCCGGTTCCGTCGCGACCCACCCCCTCCGGGCGGGTCAGGTCAGCAACAACGGTACGCGGCCGCTGGTCGACCGAGAACGCCGACATTATGATCAGTCCACCCGATTCGGCTCGAGGACTAAGGACGGCCCATGACCAGGACTCGCCGGACCAGGGTTCGACTCCGTCTCCTGCGCGCGACGATCGCCGGGTCGCTCATCGCGGTCGGGGTAGGCCTCGGTGCATTCAACGACTGGTGGGTCGCGCTGTTCTTCGGGATCCCCCTGGTCTTCGCCGGCATCGCGGTCAGTCCCCGCGCTTCCCGGGTGTCGGAACTGCCGGAGTTCCGCCGCGCGACGTCGCCGGACGCCCCGCAGGTGGAGGTGGAGGCGCTCACCCGCAGCAGCCTCACCGCCGACGACTCGCAACCGACCATGGTCACCGCGACGATCAACCCACCGAACGACACCGCGTACCGGGCGCGCTGGATCACCTCGATGACCAAGGGGAATTTCCAGTCGCTGACCGACACCCCGTTCACGACACTGCCGCCGGATGCTCTCCCGCCCCGCGACCAGCCCGAGACCCCCGAATTCGACGACCAGCCCGGCCGCTGGGCGCTCGTCTATCCCGCGGTCACCCTGCTCGTGGCCGGCGCCTTGCTGTTCGGCGTCGCCGGCGGGTGGCACGTCGAGGGGCCGTCGCTCTCCGGGTTCGATTCCGCGATCGATTCCGGCGACGAGGCCGACGAAGACAACGCGGCGACTCTCGCCGATCACCATCGGCGGATGCTGGATGCAATCGCTGAATACGTAGGCCCGCAGGGCGTACACAACGTGCTGCAACTCGACTACGAGATCGGCTCTCCGTCGGCCTCTGCGCGCGTCTTCGATCCCACTACCGGCCGTGCCAGGACGATCAACATCGGTGACGGGTACTCGAATTCGTCAGTCGTGCCCAACACCGAAAGAGCGAACAAGACCTTCGACGCCGCGGCCATCGACCCGAACACGCTTGGCTCACTCGCCGACCCGATGGTGGCGGCGGTCCGGCCGTACTCCACCGAACCGGAACTGGACAAGGTGGTCATCGAACGGCGCGGACCGGACGGTCCGGTATTGATCACCGGGACCATCGAACCCGACGAGGGCGTCGTCGATGATTACGTTGTCCAGGCGACACCCGACGGCACCGTCGCCGAGTTCTTCGACCCCGCGGACTTCGCCAAGTCGTTTGAACTGGCACGACGTGAACTGGCGGCTGCGCGTGTCCCTCTGGACGCACCCGTCATCGAGGAGTTCATCATCCAGGGGACAGCGGACGGTGTGTCCCCGGTCACAGCGAGCATCATCCAGAACTCTGGCGGGGTCCTGGTCCGGTACCGGCTCGGCGACCGTGGCGGCGAAGTCGCCGTCGCGCCCGGCGAATTCCCGGTGGCCTCTGTCAGCGAAGGCCGTTACCGAAGCGAAGGCTTCCGCTTCGACAGCATCTCGGCAGACACCCTCGACCAGGTCAGGGCCGACTTGATGAGACGTGCGTCGGTCCCGGAGTACGACCGCGATGCGGTGGGCGTCGAGGTCGAACGCAACCGCATCGACGAGGCTTCGCAGTTCGTCATCCGCATGGACATCGCCAACACCGACGACGCCGAGGCGGTCTATTCGTTGGACGGACGCTTCATCAAGGAAGGCCGGTACTGACACCGGAGCCGGCCGGCGCGACCACACTGGCCGGCCTCACACCTTCGGCGTCCCCGCTTCCAGCGCCCTCCGGGTAACGGCCTGCAGTTCGGCCACCGCCGCTTCGGGCGGATGCAGCACCCCGCGATCGGTCATCGTGGTGACGATGTCGCGGACGCGGCCGTAGTACGTCGCCTGTTCGGCCGGCGTGCTGCTGGCGGCGGCGTGGTTGTAGAGCTTGAGCGCGCGATCGAGGTCGTCCTGATCGGTCTGCTCCAGGTAGCTTGCGCCCACCCGCCGGCCGTTCTTCTCGCAGGCGATCCAGGCCCGCCGCAGTCTGGCGACGGACTGCTGGTAGGCGTCGGCGCGCGAGCGGTTGCCCGGGTAGTCGTCGGTCCGCAGAGCCATCGCCTCGTCGAGCGCGAGATGGAAGGTCTGCGTCTGTTCGACCGTCACGTCGGTCACGGCCGGATACCTCAGCAGCATGGCGGGATCGAGTTCGTAGGTTCCGTAGGCGCCGAGGACCTCGTCGTGGCGACGCGCCGCTTCCTCCCACAACCGTTGCGCCGCTTCGTCAGAGCCCGCGTCGGCGATCCGGGGCCCGCCGGATGCGGGTCGGGTCAGGTCGACCGGTTCGTCCGGCGGGGCACTCGCCGCTGCCGCCCGCGACCCGGCCGGCGTCGGGGCGCCCTTCTTCTTCGTGGCGATGCGTTCGGGCGCGTGCCGCCGGAGTCGGGCCAGGATCTCCGCGACCGCCGGGTCTCCTTCGACGACGGCGACCCGCCAGAACTCCGTCTCGGGCGTATCGTCGGACTCGTGCCGCGAGCTGGGTGGCGTCCGGTCGGCGGGAACGGGCTCACCGTCCCGGCTCGCGAAGGTGAGTTTCAGATACTTCTGTCCGACGACCGTCAGGTGACGCGCACGCTCGCCGGCCATGTCCGAGGTGGAGTCCGCCGGACCTCCCACCGCGACCGTCACCAGCGACGAGAGCGGGTACCCGACGAGTGTGCGGTCCTCGTTGCCGAAGTAGACCGTGTCGTCGTCGACGGTGAGCAGGACGGCGCCTCGTTCGCCGAGCCGGCCGTAGGCCGCTCCGAGCAGCGATGCCACGATGGCCCCACCGACCACCGCCGACGTGATCAGACCGTCGACGCCGGCGATGTTGAGGGTCACGAGCGCGATCATCGCGACGACCATGAGAACCCAGGCTGCGGTGGCCGAGCGGTGGTGGCGACCGGTCAGGTATTCAGTCCGACACGTCACCGGGACCATGGTGCCCACATTCGTCATATCCATACCCCTGTCCGGTCGGCTACCGTTGTGCGCGTGAGCTCCGGCGAACGCCGTCAACCGGCGCAGCGACGTCAATCCGAGGCGGGACGTCTACCCGCGCGCGACCGATCCCCGGCCCGCGAACACCGCATCAGCTTACGCATGGCCTTACTGCTCAGCGCGGTGATCGCCGCGGTCGGCACGATGCTCGTCGGCCCCGGGTCCGCGGTCGCCGCTCCCCCCGCCCCCGGCTTCGTCGGCAAGACCTACACCTCGACCGCGGTGACCGGTGAACAGATCCCCGGCGGTGGACCCCTGGAGATCAGTTTCCCGGCCGCCAATCGGATCGCGCTGTCGGCCGGTTGCAACCGGCACATCGGGGATCTCCGCGTCGACGACTCACTGTTGCGTCTCGGCTCCCTCGCCTCGACGATGATGGCCTGCCCCGGTCCGCACGCCGGCGCCGACGCCTGGGTGACCACGTTCACCAAGGAACCGCTGACCTGGTATTCGGTGGGCCACGCGCTCGTCCTCGTCGGCCCCGCGGCGCAGGTCCTGCTCACCGAGAAGCCCTCGTGAACCGCCGACCGGTCACCGTGACCGTGACCGGCGCGGCCGGCAGCATCGGGTACGCCAGCGTCTTCCGGATCGCCGCCGGGGCGATGCTCGGCAAGGATCAGCCCATCGCCCTGCGCCTTCTCGAGTTGCCGCAGGCGGTCTCCGGCGCAGTGGGCACCGCGATGGAACTCGACGACGGCGCGTTCCCCCTCCTGAAGTCCGTCGACGTCCTCGACGATCCGCGCAAGGCGTTCGACGGCGCGAGCTTCGGCCTGCTCGTCGGGGCGCGACCCCGCACCAAGGGAATGGAGCGCGCCGATCTTCTCGCCGCCAACTCCGACATCTTCGCCGCCCAGGGGTCGGTCATCAACGACGTTGCCGCGGATGACATCCGGGTGATCGTCGTAGGGAATCCCGCCAACACCAATGCGGCGGTCGCCGCCGCGAACGCACCCGAGGTCCCGCCTGAACGGTTCACCGCGCTGACCCGGTTGGACCACAACCGCGCGATTGCCCAGCTCGCTCGCCGGACCGGCGCGAGCGTCGCCGAGATCAGCCGGGTCACGGTGTGGGGCAACCACTCCGCCACGCAGTACCCCGACATCTTCCACGCCCGGGTCGGCAACCGAAGCGGCGCGGACATCGCCGCCGACCGTGACTGGCTCGTCGACGACTTCATCCCGACCGTCGCCCGCCGTGGCACCGCGATCATCGAGGCTCGCGGATCGTCGTCGGCGGCCTCGGCGGCGAACGCCACCATCGACCATGTCCACGACTGGGTGCTCGGGACACCGCCCGACGACTGGACGTCGGTGGCGCTGCCGTCCCCGGGAGCCTATGGAGTCCCCGAGGGACTCGTGTGCTCGTTTCCGGTGCGCTCGATCGACGGCCGGTGGCAGATCGTCGAGGGTCTCGACATCAACGAGTTCTCGCGGGCGCGGATCGACGCGTCGGTCGCCGAACTCCAATCCGAGCGCGAGGCCGTGTCCACCCCGTAGTGTTTCTGCTCATGTCGAAGAAGGACAAGGCGAAAAAGGCCAAGATCGGGAACAAGGTCTACGAGGCGGAGTTGTTCCGGTTGCAGACCGAACTCGTGAAGCTCCAGGAATGGGTCCGTGACAGCGGCACCCGCGTCGTGGTCATCTTCGAGGGGCGTGACGCTGCCGGCAAGGGCGGAACGATCAAGCGCATCACCGAGTATCTGAGCCCACGGATCGCACGGGTCGCCGCGCTCCCGGCGCCGACGGATCGTGAACGCGGACAGTGGTATTACCAGCGTTACGTCGCGCATCTGCCCGCGCCCGGCGAGATCGTCTTGTTCGACCGGTCCTGGTACAACCGCGCCGGCGTGGAGAAGGTCATGGGTTTCTGCACCCCCGAGGAGCACTCGCGGTTCCTGCGGCAGACCCCGATCTTCGAGCAGATGCTCATCGACGACGGCATCCTGCTGCGCAAGTACTGGTTCTCGGTGTCCGACGACGAACAGCTCAAGCGGTTCCGGTCACGCATGAACGACCCTGTGCGGCAATGGAAGCTGAGCCCGATGGATCTCGAGTCGGTGTACCGGTGGGAGGACTACTCGCGCGCCAAGGACGAGATGATGGTCCACACCGACACCGCGCTGAGTCCCTGGTACGTCGTCGAATCCGACGTGAAGAAGCATGCTCGCCTGAACATGATCTCGCATCTGCTGTCGACCATCGAGTACGCCGAGGTCCCCCGCCCCCGCGTGTCCCTGCCCAAGCATCCGATCGAGTCGGGCAACTATCACCGCCCGCCGCGCTCGCTGTCCAAGTACGTACCCGACCACGTGGCGACGCTGATCCGCACCGACCACTGATGTGGATCGGGTTCTGCGAGTTCGACTATCTGCTCGGTGACGTGCACTCGCTGAAACAGAAGCGGTCCGTGGTGCGACCGATCGTCGCCGACCTGCGCAAGCGGTACACGGTCTCGGCTGCCGAGGTCGGACACCTCGACGTCCATCGGCGAACCGTCATCGGGGTCAGTGCGGTGGCCGCCGACCGCGGACATGTCGTCGACGTGCTCGACGCCGTCGAACGTTCTGCGGCAGCCCATCCCGAAGTCGAGTTGCTGTCGGTGCGACGCCGGGTCGTCAGCTCGGAGGACTTCTGAGGTCGTCGACGACCCCGGCGGCAGCCGCGGCCCGGCGGTAGGCGGCCGCGAGGGACTCGACCGTCTCGTGCGCGTTCAGTCCGCTCGGGTTGGGGACCACCCAGAGTTCGGCCCCGTCCCACGTCTCGTCCTGCCGCCCCGGCACGGCATCGCGGCGCCCGAACGCGCTGCGATACGCGGTGATCCCGGCGACCGCGACAACCCGTGGGCGGATCTCACGAACCCGTTCGCGCAGGCGGCGTCCCCCCTCGCGGAACTCCTCGACGGTCAGTTCGGCGGCGGTCGCGGTGGCGCGTGGCACGACGTTGGTGATCCCCACGCCGCGGTCGAGCAGCATCGTCCGGTCGGCGTCGGACATGCCCGTCGATGCGTCGATCACGTGGTCGACGATGCCGGCCCGGGCGAGCGCCGGGTAGAACCGATTGCCGGGCCGGGCGAAATGCGCACCGGTGGCCGCGGTCCACAGGCCGGGGTTGATGCCGACGAACAGCAGCTTGCAGCCCTCGCCCACGAGGTCGTCGACGGTGCGGTCTCGGTAGGCGAGCAGGTCGGCCCGGGTGAATCCCATCAGGCACACCGGGTATCCGGCCGGGCGATGCGGGAACGCGTCAGGATGCCGTCTCCGCACCGTGTCGGGCCGACACGCAGAACTGGTTGCCGTCGGGGTCGGCGAGCGTCACCCACACGAAGCCGGGCATCTCACGATCGGCGATCCGGCTCGCGCCCGCCGCCACGAGTCGATCCACCTCCGTCTCGAGATCGTCGGTGGTCAGGTCGAGGTGGACGCGGTTCTTGCCGGGCGTGGGGTCCTCGACCTGCTGGAACGCGAACAGCGGCCCGCCCTCCCCGACCGCGACGACGATGAAGTAACCGTCGTTGTCCTCGACGATGCGGCCGCCGAGCTGCTCGGCCCACCACGTCGCCAGGGGCGCGGGCGCGAGTGCGTCGACGGTGATCATGCCCAGTGCGAGACTCATGCCTGCCAAGCTACTCCCGGCCACCGACATCCCCGGGCGGTCGCGGGCAGATCGTCGGCACGTTCGCCGCTAGCCGCCCGGAAGGACCCGATCACCACTTACACTCACGCTGATGCTCGAAATCTCCTATACGGTCTTGGGCGGCCTCGGGGCTCAGATCGGTTCCGACCCCGTCGAACTCGGCACGCGCAAGCAGCGGGCGACACTCGCTCAGCTGATTCTCGCCGAGGGTGTTCCGGTGCGCGCCGACAGTCTGATCGAGGGCATCTGGGGCGATTCGCCTCCGGAGCGCGCCGAGGTGTCGCTCCAGTCCTACATCTCGGGCCTGCGCAAAGTCCTCGAGCCGCATCGAAAGCCTCGGACTCCCTCCACGGTCCTGCTCACCCACGGGACGGGGTACAGCCTCCCGACGGCCGCCGACAACGTCGACGTGCGCAGGCTGACCGCCCGGGTCGGCGATGCTCGTGCATTGATGCAACAGGGCGACGCGGCGGGTGCCGCACCGCTGCTGCACCAGGTGCTCGCCGACTATCGTCCCCTGCTCCCCGAGTTCGAGGGCCTCGCCTTCCGGGACGAGGCCGCCGATCACCTCGACCGCATGCTGCAGGCGGCGCGGGAGATGTCCTTCGAGGCCCGCATGGCCGACGGCGACCACCGCCTGCTCGTCACCGAACTGGAGACCGAGGTCGAACGCGCGCCGCTCGACGAGGGCTTGTGGGTGCTGTTCGCCACCGCCCTCTACCGACTCGGCCGTCAGTCCGACGCACTCGGGGCGATCGCCACCG
This sequence comes from Gordonia sp. AC31, assembly GCF_031844505.1. Classification (NCBI taxonomy): domain Bacteria; kingdom Bacillati; phylum Actinomycetota; class Actinomycetes; order Mycobacteriales; family Gordoniaceae; genus Gordonia; species Gordonia sp. AC31. The sequence goes on along the minus strand of NZ_JAUZVK010000010.1, from coordinate 46,827 downwards.
CCCGCCGGACCCTCGCCGAGGAGATCGGCGTCGACCCGGGACCCCGTCTCCGCACCCTCGAACGCGACATCCTCGACCACGCTCCGCATCTCGACGCCCCGGCCGCCACCGCCGCGGGCAAGGTGACGCTTGCGCCGGACGTCCCGACACCGGGCCCGCGGACGTCGGCGCAGTCGACGACGGACGAATCGGTCGACGACGCCGACCTCGACGACGCCCCGTCGGTGGTCGGCCGGACCGACGAACTCGCCGCGTTGCATCGGGCGGTGCTCGCCTCGATGACAGGACACGGCGGCGTGGTCGTGGTCGAGGGCGAACCGGGCGCGGGCAAGACGGCGCTCATCGACGAAGCCGGCCGTCGGGCCGCGGGCGCCGCCGACCTCCGGGTCCTGTGGGGGCGCTGCGTCGACGACCCGGCCGCACCCTCGATGTGGCCGTGGGTGCAGATCCTCGGTGCGGTCCTCCCCCGGCTCGACCCCGCCGATCGGGAACGACTCCTCGACAGTTCACTCGGCCGGATGGTGACCGAGGGCGTCAACGTGATCCCGCCGCCCCGGCAGATGCCGGACGCGGCCGCTCGATTCCAGTTCTACGACCAGGCCGCCGATCTCCTCGAGGGGGTGGCCGCGACGTCGAAGCTGATCATCGTGCTCGACGATCTGCAGTGGGCCGACGGTGCGTCTCTGGAGTTGTTCGCGCACATGGCCGCCCGACGCACCGCCGGGGTCACGTTCTTCGCCTCGTTGCGTTCGCCGTCGAACCGGCCCGTCGTCGCCACCACCCTGGCGACGCTGGCCCGGTTGCCGGAGCATCGCCGCCTCCACGTCGGCCCGCTCGGCGGCGACGACATCTCCGAGCTCATCCGGCGCGAGACCCGGCAGTGGCCGGAGGTCGCCACCGTGTCGTCGATCCAGCGACGCACCGGAGGCAACGCCTTCTTCGTGCGCGAACTCGCCCGCATCCTGGCCGACCGGGGGTCCATCGCGGGCAGCGCCGTCCCGTCCGGCATCCGTGATGTGGTGCGCCAGCGACTGGTCGGCATGTCCGCGGCGACGACCGAACTACTCGAACTCGCGTCCCTCATCGGGACCCGCGTGGACCTGGTCCTGCTGGCGACCGCCGCGAAGCGCCCGGTCGACGAGGCGCTCGACCTCCTCGAACCCGCGGGCGAGGCGGGTGTCATCGATCTCGGACCGGAGGATCCGTTCGGATTCGGCTTCAGTCACGACATCATCCGGGAGGCGATCGCGGACGGCATCGCCGCCATGCGCGCACGGCGACTGCATCTCGCGATCGCCGACGCCCTCGCCGGCAACTCGTCGCCGCATGCCGTGGCGAGAGTCGCGCGGCATCTGTGGTCCGCCGGGCCGCTGGCCGACCGTGAGCGCACCACGACCGCCCTCCTCGCGGCGGGGAACATCGCGCTGCGCACCTACGATTTCGACGGGGCGCGCCGGCATCTCGGGGATGCGGCGACGCTCGCCCGCGCGACCGGTGACCAGCAGGCGGAGCTCGTCGCGATCACCACCCAACTGGCCGGAGACGTCGCGGCGCACGGGTACTTCGCCGCCGATCCCGAGCTGCAGGACCGCGCCCGTGTACTCGCCTCCGCCCTCGGCGACGCCCGGCTCCTCGCCACCCTCGACTACGCCCGCTGCGCGGCCCACATCCAGATCGCGGATGCACACACCGGCCACCGTCTCGCGGAGGATCTGCGTCGGCGCGCCGAGAGATCCGACGACCCGGTCGTCACCCATCTGGGCATGCACGCCGCCGGCATCGACGAGTTCACACGCGGCAATTTCGGTGCGGCGCATCGCATCCTGGAGGACTATGCGCCGATCGACGTCGTCGTCGACGGTCTCCGCGACGATCAGCTCGCGATGGCCCGCGGTTTCCGCGCCTGGGCGGCGACCGTGCATCGCGGTGTCGACGCCGGCCGAGACCTCTTCGCCGCGATGGCCGATGCCCATCCCGATCCACGGTCCCGGCTCGCCATGGCCATCTTCGCCGTCGGCGGGGCGTCGATGCTCGGCGACACGAGGTGGGTTCTGGACGCGGGCCCGGCCATCACGTCCGACGGCGTCGGGCCCCTCGCCTACCTCCGTCGCGGCGGCGAACGCATGTACTGGTGGGCGCGCGCCCTCACCGGCGACCTCGACGACGCCCTGGAGCACATCGAGCGACTGGGTGCCGACGAGGTCGGTATGGAGGATCACCCGCGGACGGGTGAGGGCTACTGGCTGGGTCTGCACGCCGAGGTCCTCATCGTCGCCGGCAAGCTCACCGACGCCGCCACACTGCTCGACCGGGCCGACGACTTCGCCGACCGCACCGGTGAACGTTATGCCGACGCCCACCGCCTCCTCGTCCGCGCACGTTACGAGTACGCCAACGGGCGTCCGGCGTCCGTGGTCGGCGCCACGCTGGCGACCGCGCGCGACACCGCCCGCGCGCAGGAGGCGGCCGGGTTGATCCGACGGATCGATTCGCTGGCCACGACCTGGGGTCTGACGTCCCCGACCTGAGTCGCCAAGTCCGCCTCAAGTCGCCTTCAAGCGCCGTCGGCGACCCTGGTCAGGACTCCGGCGTCGTCCGGAGCCCGACGAATTCCGCCGGATCGTTCCGGCCGCGACCGAGGACCTGCCGATGCCCGCAACACCCGCCTCCTCCCTGCCCGAGCACGCCGAGCGCCTCACCGTCCGGACCCGTACCTCGGTCCTCGCGCAACTACGCGACCGGATCGCCGGCGACGTCTTCGGCCCCGGCGATGCCGGCTACCTCGACGCGCGATCCGGCTTCAACCGGCTCGACGTGCACCGCCCGGCCGTGATCGCCGTGCCCGACAATCATTTCGACGTGGTCGAGGCGGTCCGCTTCGCCGTCGAGGAAGATCTACGCGTCGCCGTCCAGGCGACCGGTCACGGCACGGGGAGACCGGCCGACGGCGGACTGCTGATCAACACCTCCCGGCTCTCGTCGGTGAGCGTCGACCCCGTCACCCGGACCGCCCGGGTCGGCGCCGGCGCCCCATGGCGAACGGTCGTTGACGCGGCGGCGCCGTACGGTCTCGCGCCACTGATGGGCTCGGCCGGCGGGGTCGGGGCGGTCGGTTACACGCTCGGGGGCGGTTTCGGCTGGCTCGGTCGACGCCACGGCCTCTCGTCGGACCGCGTGCTCTCGTTCGACCTGGTGACTCCGGACGGGACACCGATCCGGGTCACCGATACCAGTTTCCCGCACCTCTTCTGGGCGTTGCGCGGCGCCGGCGCCGGCGGTCTCGGTGTCGTGACGTCCATGGAGATCGCGCTCGTCGAGGTGTCGACCGTGTACGCCGGCAATCTCTTCTATCCGGCCGCCGACGCCGAGGAGATCATCCGCCGGTTCCGCGACTGGGCGCCCGCCCAGTCCGAGGAGCTGACGTCGGCCGTCGCGATTCTCAACCTCCCGCCCACGGACGACGTCCCGGCGCCGCTCCGCGGCCGGAGCTTCGCCGTCGTGCGCGGCTGCTGGTCCGGGGATCTCGACGCCGGTCGCGCGGTCGTCGACGAATGGCGCGAGTGGCGGACGCCGGTCGTAGACATGTGGGGTGCGCTGCCGTTCTCGGCGATCGACGCCGTCAGCATGGACCCGACCGAGCCGATGCCGGTGATGGTCACCACCGAATTGTTCGACGATCTCCCCGACGAGGCCGTCGACATCGTCGCCGAGCGGGTCCGACCGGCCCCGGCGTCGGCGCCGCTCATCGTGTGCGGCGAGATCCGCCACGCCGGTGGAGCGATCGCTCGCAGCGCGGACAACGCGCCCAACGATCGGGGGCGACAGGGCCGGTTCCTTCTCGAACTCGTTGCGGCGGTAGCCGATCCGCACGTCGCATTGGCCGTCGAGTCGACGTTGCGGGTGACCCGCGCCGAGCTCGAGCCCTACGTGACCGGCGCCGCCTACCTCAACTTCACCTCCGGCTCCGAACGCGTCGCCCGGGCCGCGGACGCGTTCAGCGCGGACAACCGTCGCCGGCTCGACGAGATCAAGGCCGCCCTCGACCCGGCGAATCGCTTCTGTCACGGCGACCTGTGATCGGCCAACCGGACGGCGCACTTGCCCCGGGTGGCCGGATGTGGACTGATGGTCGGCATGTCTGAACCGTCCGAACCCCGGCACGATCGCACCCCAAACGACCGGCCCCTGCTCGTCGTCGACGCCGCCAACGTCGTGGGTTCGGTGCCCGACGGGTGGTGGCGCGATCGCCGCGGAGCCACCGAACGGTTGCGGACGCGTCTCGATTCCGTCGCCGTCGGCGGACTCGAAGGACTGCCGGGGCCACTCGAGGTGGTGCTCGTCGTCGAGGGTCGGGCCCGCGGTGTCGTGGCGAGCGAACAGGTCCGAATCGTCGACGCGCCGGGTTCGGGGGACGACACGATCGTCGGCGTCGTCGCGGATTCGGATCCTCGTCGCGAGCGCATCGTCGTCACCGCCGACCGTGAATTGCGGGCCAGAGTCGCGCAACTGGGCGCCCGGACGATCGGCCCCGCCGCCATCCCGAGGTGACCGGGCCGGAGTCGACCGTCCGTTTGACGTCCTATTTTTCCGTTCTGGTGGCGGTGGGATGCCACCCGCCCGATAATCCTCAGAGCGTCGGCGACTGCCGACAACGGGAGGATTCCATGACCGAAGTCGATGTCCTGATCGCCGGCGCGGGCCCCATCGGCTTGACCGCCGCCATCGAGCTGCGCAGGCGCGGAGTTCGCGTGCGGATCGTCGATCCGCTCCTCGAACCCCCGCAGTACGCCAAGGCGGTCGGGATCCAACCGCGGACGCTCGAGGTCTTCGAGAGCATGGGCGTCGTGAAACAGGTGCTCGACGCCGGGCTCGAGATGCGCGGACAACTCGTCTACGTCAACGGAAGTCAGGTCTCGCGGGTCGATCTGTCGACGCCACCGGATGTGCCCTACCGATTCCACCTGCTCCCCCAGTACGCGACCGAGCGCATCCTGCGTGCGCGCCTGACCGATCTGGGTACCGAGGTCGACCGGGGCACCGCCGTGTCCGCGTTCGACCAGGACGCGGACGGGGTGACCGTGACGCTCACGGGTCCGGACGGGGACACCACCGTCCGTGCGGGCTATCTGCTCGGCGCCGACGGCGCCCACAGCGTGGTGCGCAAGGGACTCGGGCTGTCCTTCGAAGGGGCCGCCTTCACCGAGCAGTACATGCTCGGCGACATCGTGGCGGACTGGTCGATGCCCCAGGGGTACGCGATCCGCTCGATGCACCAGACCGCGGACGGCACGACCGACGACCAGCTGGTGTGCATCCCCCTTCCCGGCCGCGGCCGCTACCGGATGTCGATGCTCGTCCCCGACGAACTCGCGGTCGCACCGACCACCGGCGGAGACGGTGTGGCGCACGGTTTCGAGGGAACCCGGGCGCCGGAACTGTCCCACATCCAGGCCGTGGTCGACCGCCTCGCACCGGAACCCGCGACGGTGTCGAACCTGCGCTGGTCCTCGGTGTTCCGGATCAGTCACCGCATCGTCGATTCCTACGGTCGTGGACGCGTGTTCGTCGCCGGCGACGCCGCCCATATCCACCCGCCCACGGGTGCGCAGGGGATGAACACCGGCGTGCAGGATGCACACAACCTCGCCTGGAAGCTCGCCCTCGCTGTCGCGGGTGTCGGCTCCGACGGGCTCCTCGACAGCTACGACCTCGAACGTCGGCCCGTCGGCGAGGAGGTCGTGGGACGCACGGTCCGGGACGCCCGCGAGGGCATCGGCGCCGATTCCAACGACTTGGACTTCATCATGCGGCGCGAGGGCCAATTGCTGATCTCCTACGCCGACAGTCCGCTCGTCGCCGGGTCGGCGGTGCCCACGGCGCCGGCCGCGCCGCGTGCCGGTGAACGCGCACCGGATGCCGCCGGCCTCAGCCGCGATTCCGTCAATTTCCCGCTGCGACTGTTCGACGTGATCGGCGGCGTCGACCATTCGCTCGTCCTCTACGCCGACCCCACCGCCGGCGCCGACGAGGTCGCGGTACTCGAATCACTCGCCGACGAGATGTCGACGAGGGCGCACGGCCACCTCGACATCCATGTGATCGCCGCGCCGACCGCGCAGGTCGGCAGCACCGAACTACCGCTGCTCCGGGACACCGACGGCCGCTTCGCCGATGGCTACCGCCCCGACGGTTCGACGGTGTTCGTCATCCGTCCCGACGGGTACGTCGGGTACCGCGGGCCGACCACCGACGGCAAGGCCGCGCTGCGTCACCTCGAGGGCACCTTCGGGTAGCGGCGACACCTCGTACCAGCGCGCGCCGTGTCGTCCGATCTCTGTCCGACCGGGGCCACCGGCCGCGCACGCCGTAACCTTGGGGATCGTGACCAGCAGACCGGCACTCAACCGCCCCCTGTTCCGGGCCGCGGGCGTGCTCGCCGACCGCATCGGCACCTCGGTCCGGCAGCGCTCCGCCGAGTCACGTCTCGGCCGCGCGATGGGTGCCGGCGAGGTGATCTACCTGGTGGCACCGGCCGGCCACCCGAACTACGGCGACGAACTGATCGCAAGAACCTGGTTGCGGCACCTGACCCGGGTGCGTCCGAATGCCACGATCGTGCTGGACTGCCACAGCCCGGGCACGGCCACGACGCTGCTGCGCGATGCCCACCCGAACATGCTCGTCGTCGACACCCTCTGGCAATTGACCACTTACGCCGCGGAGGCCGAACAACCCGCGCCCTGGGAGTGGGTCGGCGCCGCCGCCCTCGACTCAGGTCTGGCGCCGCGACTGACCGCCGGGATCGACCTCCTGGAGTCGGCGACCACCATCCACCTCCTGGGCGGCGGCTACCTCAATACCGTGTGGCCACACCATGTCTCGTTGTTCGTCGCAGCTGCTGCGGTGGCCCGGCGCTCCGGGGCGCGCCTCGCCGCGACGGGTCAGGGACTCGTTCCCGCGCTGCAGGGCGCCGCGTGGGCGGCGTTGACCGAGGCGTTCGCCGCATTCGACGTCGTGGACGTGCGCGACACCGCGTCGTACGACGTACTCGACGGCATCATCGGCGCACGTCATTCCGGGGACGACGCGTGGCTGACCCTCCACCGGCCCCGGCCTCCGCTGTATCGAGAGATGGACACACCGGCCGAGAACGGCGTCGTGCTGTGCCTGCAGTCCGACCTCACCGAGAAGTTCGCCGGACCGCGGGCGACCGGCGTCGAGGCCCTGGCCGACTTCGTGCGGGCAACGCTCGACTCCTGGGACGTGCCCGGTTCGGCGGTCACCGTCGTCGAGGGAATCCCGGGACACGACAACGAGGTTCCCTACCGGCTCGGCGCGCGTCTGGCCGGCGCCACCGTGCTCACCTTCCGCGACGTCTGGAACGACGGGTTGCCCGCCGGTCACCACAACACCTGGATCAGCACGCGGTTCCACCCGCACCTGATGGCCGCGGCCGCGGGCGATCCCGGGATCGCGGTCGCGGCGATGCCGGGTTACTACACCACCAAACATTGGTCACTGGTCGAGGCCGGCTCGGACTGGACGGTGGTGGATTCCGGTACGTCCGTCCCGGACCGGCCGTACGGGCGGGGTTTCGACCCGGTGGCGCGGGAGCGGGCCGTCGCCGCGAAGCTCGCCACGGCCGTCGACATCTACCCGGTCTCGCCGGCGCTGGCGCACCGCATCTGACATACCCGCCCCGGACGTTGTCCCATTTGCGCCAAGTCGCCTCGGTGCGCCGACCTGCCGTTAGAGTGACCACATGAGCCGAAACCCCGTGCGCGCCACGGCCCTCCTCCGCATGGTGACGATCGGTGCAGCGGCCGTACTCGGCCTCGTCGCATGCTCACCCTCGGAGACGGCATCCGGTGCGGGATCGTCGAGTGCAGCGCCCGGCTCGGGTCAGACGACCTCGGTGCCGGCCGACACCGCGGCGGCGTTCCAGAAGGCGATCGACGACACCCGGGCCGCCGGGAATCTCCCCGGCGTCATCGCCCGGGTCATCTCACCGGCCGGAACCTGGACGGGGACGTCCGGGGTCCGGGCGGCCGGCGGGGACGATCCCATCCAGGCGGCGGATCACACCCGCATCGGCTCGCTCACCAAGACGATGACGGCCACCCTGCTGCTGCAGCTCGTCCAGGAGGGCCGCGTCTCGCTCGACGACCGCATCGACAGGTTCGTCCCGGACGCCTCTAACGGCAGCGCGACGCTGCGCCAGGTCGCCGACATGACCAGCGGCATCCCGTCGTACACCGCGTCCGAGTCCTTCGACCGGAAGTTCTTCGCCGACCCCGAATCCGTCTGGACGCCCACCGAACTGGTGGACACCGCGAAGGCGCTGCCACCGAGCTTTCCGCCGGGGCAGGGCTGGGAGTACTCCAACACGAATTACGTCCTGCTGGGCCTGGTCATCGAGAAGGTGCTGGCGAAACCCATCGGCGAGGTCTTCGCCGACCGGATCTTCACCCCCTTGGGCATGGACGAGTCCACGTGGCCCGGCGGGTCGGTCGAGATCCCCGATCCGCATCTCGACGGCCTCACCGATCAGGGTCAGCCCGACGGGCAGACGGTCGACTCGACGCGCTGGAATCCGTCCTTCGCGTCCACCGCCGGTGCCGTCATCTCGACCGTCGACGACCTGCAGAGCTGGGGTGAGGCCTTGTTCACCGGGCAGGGCGTCCTGAATCCGGCGACCCAGCAACTGCGCCGGGATTCGATTCTCACCTCGCCGCCACCGAACACCGCCACCTCCGGATACGGAATCGGTATCGGCAACCGCGACGGATGGTGGGGTCACGACGGGGATTTCCCCGGATACAACACCTCGTTGTTCCACAACTACGATTCGGACACGACGATCATCATCGTGATCAACACCGACGACGCGATGACGGTCGACGGCAAGTCGACGACCCCGGTCAGCGCCGTCCAGGCCGGCCTCATCGCCGCGCTGCCCTGAGACCCCGGTCCCGGCGTAAGGTCGGCGCATGGCCAGAACAGTCGCGAAAGCCGATGGTGTCGACCGTGCCGAACTGCTGGAGTTCATCCGGCCGCGCCACCACATGATCCTCAGCACCGTCCGTTCCAATGGCAGCCCGCAGATGTCGCCGGTCACCGGTGGGGTCGACGAGCAGGGCCGCATCGTCATCTCGACCTATCCCGGCCGGGCGAAGGCGGCGAACCTCCGGCACACGCCGGTGGCCAGTGTCGTGGTGCTCTCCGACGACTTCAACGGCGCCTGGGTCCAGGTCGACGGTGATGCCGAGGTCCTCGACATGCCCAAGGCCGAGGACGCGCTCGTCGACTACTTCCGCAGCATCTCCGGTGAGCACCCCGATTGGGACGAGTACCGAGCGGCGATGCGAACACAGGGCAAGTCGCTGATCCGCATCACGCCGACGAGGTGGGGTCCGGTGGCCACCGGCGGATTCCCCGCCGAGGTCGCGGCCCGGCTCGACGCGCAGGACCGATGAGCGCACCGGCCCGCCGGACGGACCCGATCGGTTGACCACCGGCGCCGACATCGAGATCCGCGGGTTGACGAAAAGCTATGGCGGACATCGCGTTCTCGACGGCATCGATCTCGAGATACCCGCCGGCAGCGTGACCGCCCTGCTGGGGCCGAACGGTTCCGGCAAGACCACGACCGTCGGCATCGCGTCGACCCTGTTCCCCGCCGACTCGGGGACGGTGACGATCGGCGGATACGACACGGTCGCGCAGACGCGTGCGGTGCGCGCGATGATCGGTGTCACCGGCCAGTCGGTCGCGGTCGACGAATTGTTCAGCGGGCGCGACAATCTGGTGCTCATGGCCGACCTACGACGGCTGGGCCGACGCAACGGACAGGCCCGCGCCCAGGAGTTGATCGAGCAGTTCGATCTGATCGCGGCCGCCGACCGCGCGGTGTCGACCTACTCCGGCGGCATGCGTCGGCGCCTCGATCTCGCCATGACTCTGGTGTCCATTCCGCGAGTGATCTTCCTCGACGAACCGACCACGGGTCTCGACCCCAGGAGTCGACGGATGCTGTGGGAGACCATCTCCCGGCTCGCCGCCGAAGGCGTCACGATCTTCCTCACCACGCAGTACCTCGAGGAGGCCGACCAGCTCGCCGACCGCATCGCCGTCCTGGACCACGGCCACATCGTGGCCGAGGGCACCGCCGCCGAATTGAAGAGCCGGGTGCACGACTCCGAGGTGCGCCTGACCTTCGCCGACCGCGACTCCTTCGACAAGGCGGCCTCGCTTCTGCCGGATGCGCGTCCGGTTCCCGAAGCACGACGCCTCGACATCGCGACCGACGACACCGTCACCACTGTCCGGACCACCTTGAACCAGCTGGAGGCCGCCGGCATCACGGTCACCGACGTCGGTGTCCACGCCCCGACCCTCGACGATGTGTTCTTCGCGCTCACCGGCAATCCCGCTTCCGCGGCCGCCGATGCCGACACCGGCGAACCCGGTGCCACCGACCCGGATCCGTCCGGAGCCGCCTCATGACGACCCTGACACACACGGTGTCGGATTCGCGGGTCATGGTCCGCCGCAACGTTCGGCGGCTCATCAAGTTCCCGGTGCTCACCGTGATGCTGGTCGGCATCCCGGTGGTCTTCCTGCTGCTGTTCGTCTTCGTGTTCGGGGGCCAGCTCGGCGCCGGGATGACCACGCAGTCCGGCGACAGCGGGCGGGCCGCCTACCTCGACTATGTGGTGCCCGGGATCGTGCTGGTCACTGTCGCGTCGGCGGTTCAGGGCACCGCCATCGTCGTTGCCATGGACATGACCTCGGGGATCATCAACCGTTTCCGCACCATGGACATCGCTCGCTCCGCTGTCCTCACCGGTCACGTACTCGCCAGCCTCCTGCAGGCGCTGTTCAGCATCGTCGTGGTCCTCGCCGTCGCGGTCGGTATCGGATTCCGGCCGTCGGCCGGTCCGCTCGACTGGCTGGGCGCGCTCGGCGTGACTTCCGTGTTCTCCGTCGCGCTGATCTGGCTCTCGGTCTACCTCGGGCTGGCGGCCAAGAGCGTCGAGACCGCCAGCAACACACCGATGTTCCTCACGATCCTGCCGTTCCTCAGCACGGGTTTCGTACCGGCCGAATCCCTACCCACCGGCCTGAGGCAATTCGCCGAGTATCAGCCCTTCACCCCCGTCATCGAGGTCCTGCGCGGAACCCTCACCGACGCCCCGGTCCCCACCGCGAGTGTTGTCGCCTCGCTCGCCTGGAGTCTCGCCATCGGCGGGGCCGCAGACTTTCTCGCGCTGCGAACCTATGAGCGGCGACGCATTCCCGGATAGTGTCGAGGGCGTGCCCGAGAAGGTGGACTTCAAGAAGACGCTGGACTCGTACAAGGCGCGGCGCGGCCAGTTCCGCATTCTCGACGTTCCGGCCATGCGCTACCTGATGATCGACGGATCGGGCGACCCCAACTCGACACCACAGTTCGCGGCGTCGATCGAGACGCTGTATCCGGTCGCGTACAAGCTGAAGTTCGCAAGCAGTCGTGAACTCGGCCGTGACTACGTCGTCCCGCCTCTCGAGGGGCTCTGGTGGGCCGACGACATGAGCACCTTCACCGGCGCCCGGGACAAGTGCCGCTGGAGTTGGACGCTCATGCTGATGGTTCCCGACTGGATCGGCGAGGATCTGCTCGACGCCGCTGTTCTCGGGGCCGGCGCGACGAAGCCGCCGCCGCGTCTCGCCGATCTACGCACGGAGTCGTTGGACGAGGGGTCGTGCGTTCAGACGCTGCACCACGGGCCCTTCGACGACGAGGGGCCGGCGCTGGCCGAGATGCACGATCGGTTCATACCCGACAACGGCTTACGCATGTCGGGCCGTCACCATGAGATCTACTTCAGCGACTTCCGCCGAGTAGCTCCGGAGAAACTTCGGACCCTGCTGCGTCAACCGGTCGAGTCCTCGTCCTCCATCATCCCGTAGCGAAAGATGGCTGAAAGCAGGGTTTCTCGTTACGAAGTCCCGCCGGCCGGCGTCCATCCGAGTGCCGGTCCGAGCTGCCCGGCGAGATCACCCACGATCTGCAGGTAGTCCGGCTCGTCGAAGGAGAACGGCAACGCGAAGGCCACCTCGGTGGCGCGTTGGAATCCCGCGTGCTCATACAGTCTCTCGGCGAGTTCATCGGACGGTCCGACGAGATCCGGCGAGAACAGGAGGCCTCGCGGACCCTGCGGGGTGAGCGTGCGCTCGAACCGACTGTCGGCATACGCCCGGTACTTGCGGATCTGGTCCGCGGTCGCGGAATCCGTGGGGATCACCACGAGCCCTTGGGACACGCGCGCACGGTCGGGGTTAACGTGATGGGCACGGTAGGCGTCGATGTGTTCGGCCTGGATGGTCGCGAAGTCGCGCGACTCCGTGCCCTCGGTGGTCACCACCGAGGACGTCAGATAGTTGATGCCTTGCCGGCCCGCCCAGATCGCCGAGCTCAATCCACCTCCGTACCAGACCCGATCGGCGAGACCCGGCGAATGCGGTTGCACCCGTCGGGAGAACGTCTCTATCCCGACGGTGCCCTCGAAGTCGCTGACGGGTTCGCCCCGCAGGTTGTCCAGGAGCCTCACCACCCGGTCCTTCGAGAAATTCTCCAGCGCATGGGTTTCGGGATACAGCGCGGTCTTGAAGTCGTCGTAGCGCATCGGCACACCGACGGAGACCCCCGGGTTGAGCCGTCCCCCGCTGAGGATGTCGACCGTCGCCAGGTCTTCGGCCAGCCGCAGCGGATTCTCCAGACCGAGCGGGATCACCGCGGTACCGAGCTCGATGCGACTGGTGCGCACCGCCGCGGCCGCCAGCAGGGCCACCGGCGAGGAGATGCCGCACTGCAGATGCCGGTTGCGCACCCACACGCTGTCGAAGCCGAGTTGCTCGGCCAGCTCGATCATCCGGAGCGTCTCGAGGTGACCGGGGCGCGGGTCGTCACCGTCGAAGCGTCCGATCGTCAGGAAACCGAGCTTCCGGAGTGGTTCACCGCGTCGTGGCATGCAATCGATTTTCACACCGTCTGGCAGCGGAGACATGTCGGCGAATCAGGGTGGGTCGAATTCTTCGAAAGTCACACCGGCGCGCCGCGTCTATAGTCGGGGCACACCGCCGCCGACCGAACGGATCGCCATGCCGCCCACTGTCGCGGAGAGGATCGTCGAGGAACTCGAGCGCGCCGGAGTCCGGCACGTCCACGGGTTGCCCGGTGATTCACTCAACGGTTTCACCGATGCCCTGCGGAGAAACGACACCATCTCGTGGCGACATGTGCGACACGAGGAGTCGGCGGCGTTCGCCGCGTCCGCCGAAGCCGCGCTCACCGGTGAACTCGCGGTGTGCGTGGGAAGTTGCGGGCCCGGCAACCTGCACCTGATCAACGGACTGTTCGACGCACACCGCAGTCGTGTCCCGGTCCTCGCGATCGCCGCGCACATCCCGGCGACGGAGATCGGCACCGGATACTTCCAGGAGACCCACCCCGAGCAGCTGTTTCGGGAATGCAGCGCCTTCTGCGAGATGGTCGGCACGCCCGACCAGATGCCGCGCCTGCTCGACATCGCCCTGCGCACCGCGGTCGAGAAACAGGATGTGGCGGTCCTCGTCATCCCGGGCGAGACCTTCCTGGCGCCGTGCCCGAAACGGCGCGCCGGCGCCCCCATCCGCCGTATCCCGCGGGTCACCCGGCCCACCGATGCCGAGATCGACCGCGCCGCAGACACTCTCAACGCCTCCGAGCGCGTGACTATTCTCGCCGGGGCGGGGGTGCAGGGGTCTCACGACGAGGTCGTCGAGCTCGCCCGTGCCCTGCAGGCCCCCGTCGTGCACGCGTTGCGGGGCAAGGAATTCATCGAGTACGACAACCCCTACGACGTGGGAATGACCGGGCTGCTCGGCTTCTCGTCCGGATACCGGGCGATCGAGAAGTGCGACACACTGCTCATGCTGGGCACCGACTTCCCCTATGAACAGTTCTATCCGTCGAAGGCGACCATCATCCAGGTCGACATCCGTGGCGAGCAGATCGGTCGACGCTGCCCCGTCGACCTGCCACTCGTCGGCGATGTCGGCGACACCGCCCGTGCGCTCCTGCCGAAGATCTCCACCGGCCGCGACTCCGAACACCTGTCGACCTCGTTGGCCCACTACGCCACGGCACGTCGCCGCCTCGACGACCTCGCCGACAACGACCGCAACCGGGCACCGATCCACCCGCAGTACCTGACTCGCCTGATCAGCGAGAAAGCCGACCGCGACGCGGTGTTCATCCCCGACGTCGGCTCACCGGTGGTGTGGGCGGCGCGCTACCTCGAGATGAACGGGGCCCGTCGCCTGATCGGCTCGTTCACCCACGGCTCGATGGCCAATGCCGTGTCCCAGGCGATCGGCGCACAGACCGCCTTCCCGGACCGCCAGATCGTTGCGCTCGCCGGCGACGGCGGGCTCGCGATGCTGCTCGGCGAGCTGCTGACCATCACGCAGAACAACCTGCCGGTGAAGATCGTCGTCTTCGACAACTCGTCGCTGAACTTCGTCGAGGTCGAGATGAAGGCGGCCGGATTCGTCAACTACGGAACCGACCTAAAGAATCCGGACTTCGCCGCGCTGGCGGAGTCGCTCGGTATCCACGGTCGGCGCGTCGAGCGGCCGGACGACCTGGCCGGTGCGGTCGACGAGCTCCTCGCCCACGATGGTCCGGCGCTTCTCGATGTCGTCACCGCTCGGCAGGAGCTGTCCATCCCGCCGACGATCACCGCCGCCCAGGCCAAGGGCTTCACGCTGTACGCGCTCCGCACCGTACTGTCCGGACGCGGCGACGAACTGGTCGACCTCGCCGAGACCAATCTCTTCCGGCGGCTGTTCGACTAGGCGTTTCGGTCCGCAGCCACCTGCAGGCCGAGAATCGCTTCGGTGACACCGGCTGTCCAGGTGGACGTGTCGACACGGTGAACGGCTGACTCCCCCGCATACGCGCTCGATATGACGACGTCCGGGGCAAGAGTGGCCAGCAGTTCGACGCTCCCCGCGAGCTGGACGGGGTCACTGATGCCCGGGAGATACCCGGCGGTCCACCGCCCCGACTCGCTGCGATAGAGGGTGTCCCCGGTGAACAGGTAGCGGTCGCCGTCGGCGCCGTGCACCAGGTAGCTCGTGCTACCCGGGGAATGGCCGGGTGTCGGGATCACCTCGACCCCGTTGCCGTCCGTGTGCCGGTCCGCGAGCCCCACCCCGATCCGCGCGTAGCGGCCGATCCGGTCCGCTTCGGCGAAAGGAGCGTGCAGTGTCGTCCCGAATCGTTCGTTAATCGCGGCCAGCAGCGGCCCGGCCTCATCCTGATGCGACAGATATTGCTCGTCGATCCCGCCCAGGCGGTAGAGCTCATCGAACTCGGAATCCGACGCAACCGAGTAGAAGAGGACGTTTCGAGCCGACCTCCACAGGTAGGCATGCGTGGTCAGTCCCGGAAACGGGTTGTCGGAGCTGGTCTCCCACAGGTCGGCGAATACGCGGCGCATCGATACCTCCACGAGTTGGTTGGATGTCCCACCACGGTGCAACTTCGAGTTCACTTGAAGTCAAGACGCCGTTGCCGACTGGTCAGCAGAGCACCGCGGGTGATACACATCTAGGAATCCGTCTCACGTCAGGAGTCCCCGTGTCCACCTCGCTGCCACCCGATACTCCTGCCTTTCCGGCGGCGGTCGCCTACGAGTCCGCGATGACCAACCAGCGTCTGCGAGGCGTGCGGGCGCTGGTACGGCAGTTCACCCGCAAAGACCTCTTCCCGGAGCCGGAGAACCTCCGCACCTTCGCCGAGGACATGTTCCGCACCGACCCCGTGGCCGAACGTTTCGTCGACGAGGTCTACGGCACGTTGGGCGGCGAGGCGGCCCGGGCCCTGCTCGATCAGGCACTCACCGACGGCCTGGACAGCATCGACGATCCCCCGCCCGCACTGGTCGACCTGTTCGAGGAGTTCGAGACGGTGCCCGACTGGGTCGACCCCGAGCTGATCGCGGAGGGCGAGGCCATCTGGCGCCGGTGGGGTACCGGCCTGTTCAGCGTCGCCGGGGGGATCACCCTGGAGATGTACACCGAGGCCGCGGTCGCGAAACCGCTCTCGCTGGCCGGGGGTTATGCGGGCGACAACGCTCTGCGCCGGTTCCTGGAGACCTCGCGTTTCTGGATCGACGTCTCGCAACCCGACGCGTTGCTCACGCCGGGGTCGCAGGGTCGTGCGACGGCGATGCGGGTACGCATCATGCACGTGTGGGTCCGGCGCACCGTCGCCGAACACCCGGAATGGGACCGCCAACGCTGGGGCGACCCGATCAGTCAGTCCTACCAACTACTGACCCTGCTGGGCGGCAGCGTGGTGCCCGCGATGGCGCTGTGGCTGACCGGAATACAGACGACACCCCGCGAGATCCGCGTCCTGCTGCACTATCAGCGCTACCTCGGCCACCTACTCGGGGTGCGCACGCAGTGGTATCCGGAAACGATCGCCGACTCGTTGCGATTGCTGGCCTTCGTCACGTCCACCCGCACCTACGACGCCGGGGCCGACGGCGCAGAGCTCATCGAGTCGTTCCCGGCCGCGTTCGCGAAGCGCGGGTCGAGCGGCTTGCAGCGGTTGCGCGGCACATACAACGCGGCGATGTACGCGGCGTACTCGAGCGTCTACATGCTGCCCACGACGCGGCTGCGCTACCGGATGCCCAGTCCGGTTCCGGGGATGCTCGTCATCGTGCTCCGACTACCGGTGGTGATCGTCGTCGAAACCACCCGTCGACTCTCACCTCGATTCCGTCGACTTCACGAGAAGTGGATGTGCCGCCATCGGGAGAACTGGCACGACTGGCAGACCTCGGGTCGCCCGGCGGAGTACGCCCACGGCAAGGGGCTCCGACGCTGACGGCGACGACCGGAAGGTTACTCCGGAGTTGGACTCGGATCGGTACACCGTTAGCGTGTTCGGGGTGACGCACACTCCGACGACCACCGCCACGACCGCCGATGATCCCGCCGGGATCGAATCCCGAGTCGGGCACTACTACGTCCTCGACGGCTCGTACCAGGTCGGACGCGAGAAGGTGCGCGAGTACGCCCGCGCGGTCCAGGACTACCACGGCGCGCACTGGGAACCCGAAGCCGCAGCCGCACTGGGCTATTCGGGACTCGTCACGCCGCTCACCTTCACCTCGATCCCGGCGATGGCGGCCAACCGGGAACTCTTCGAGAAGGTCATCGTCGGATATGACACCTACGTGCAGACCGAGCAGGTCTTCGAACAGCACCGGCCGATCGTCGCCGGAGACGAGCTGACCACCGACGTCGAGCTGAGCAGCGTTCGTCGGATCGCGGGCAAAGACCTGATCACCGTGACCAACACCATGACCGACGCCGCGAGCGAACGAGTGCACACCATGCACACCACGGTCGTCGGCGTGACCGCGGACGAGGTCGATCCCGAACTGAGCAGTGCGGTTCGCAAGGTGATGATGCACGACGTCAACATCTTCAGCCACGACGAGGCTGCCCAACGATACGTGAAAACGGTTCGCCCCGAGCGCGATGTCCCGGCCGCCGATGACACGGGTCGCACCTCCGGGGCCCGGAGCTTCGACGACCTGAGCGTTGGCGACGAGCTCCCGCCGCACACCATCCGACTGTCCCGCGGCGACCTGGTCAACTACGGCGGTGTCGCCGGCGACGCCAATCCGATCCACTGGGACGAGACGAGTGCGAAGCTCGCGGGCCTCCCCGATGTGATCGCCCACGGGATGCTGACCATGGGCCTCGGGGCGGCGTACGTGTCCTCGTGGTCGGGCGATCCGGGTGCCGTGACCCGGTACGCGGTGCGCCTGTCCCAGCCCGCCGTCGTGTCCCGCGCCGAGGGCGGGGAGATCGAGTACAGCGGGCGGATCAAGTCGCTCGATCCGGCGACCCGAACGGGCGTCGTCATCGTGGTGGCGAAGTCGGGTGGCCGCAAGATCTTCGGTCTCGCCACCCTGAACATCCGCTTCAAGTGACCGTCGGGGTCAGTACTCCCCTTTGATGACGAAGTAGGACCCGCGGATGACGCCGGCGAGTTTCGATTTCTGGCGGGCGAACTTGAACTTCGCCTCCAACTCGGCCGGGACGTCCATACCCTCGGACAGCTTGAACCCGACAGCACGTTTCCCGGCGGGGTCGATGCTGTACATGACGTTGACGGCCAGGCCCGACTCGTAGAACACGTACGACATGTGGAGTCTGCCGTCGTCCGGGCCCACCTCGAAGTCGCTGACCTCAAGAGCCGGCGACGCGATGGTGATGTCGCGCTCGTTCGCCAGGATCGTGGTCACCCGGTCGAGGATGTCGGGTGCTTCCGATGCCGGGACGACGACGAAATCGTGCCCGTACTTCGTCTTGTAATACCGGGCCTCGTTGGCCCGGAGGCCGGCCAACGCCTCGGCGACCGGTGAACTCTCGAGTCCCGCGGTGGAGACCTGCTTGAAGTCGATCACGTCACCCATGACTCTCCCTCCGGCAGGTTGCCTCAGACAGCGTAAAGCCCCCGACCGCGGTCGGGGGCTTTATCGATGCAGCGCGACGCTCACTCGAGGACGAACACCGGGATCTGCCGATCGGTCTTCGTCTGGTACTCGGCGTAGGGCGGGAAGGCGGCGACGGCCAGCTCCCACCAGTGATCGCGCTCCTCGCCGTCACTCAGCTCGCGCGCGGTCAATTCCTTCACCTCGGTACCGTCCTGCGCGGTCACCTGGGGGTTCGCCTTCACGTTGTGGTACCACGCCGGATGCTCGGGCGCGCCGCCCTTCGAGGCGACCATGAGGTACTTGCCGTTCTCCTCCACGCGCATCAGCGGGACGTAGCGCTTCTTGCCCGACTTCGCGCCGGTCGTGGTGAACAGGACGATCGGACGGTCCATCACGGTCACACCGTCGGTCGTGCCCTGCTCCAGGATCTTCTCGGTCTGCTCGCGGACCCAGCCTTCAGGACTCAACTCTGCGTTAGCACTCATGGTGGGCGGAACACCACAGCTCGGCCGGGTATTCCCCGCAGCGCCGTCTGTGTCGTGACTCTCCGATACTGTGTGGCGGGACCTGACCTCGACCGTGAGATCTCACCGATGGCCACACCATGCCGTGCTCTCGTACCGACGCCGGTCGGCACCGTGGCCGTCGACAGCAATGGATCGGCCGTCGTGCGCGTGGCCTGGCGAGTGACCACCGACGTACCGACCGATGACGAGACCATCGATCCCGTTCTCGCAGAGGCGATTCGACAGATCCGCGCCTATTTCGCCGGTGACCTGACCGAGTTCGACCTGCCTGTCGATCTCGACCGGATGTCGGACGCCGCCCGGGCGGTCCTGTCGACGCTGCACCGGACGGTCGCCCACGGCGACACGGTCACCTACGGCGAACTCGCGGCGATGAGCGGCACGCGGGTCTCTGCGCGCGGCGTCGGCACGATCATGGGGATCAATCCCCTGCCGTTGATCATCCCGTGTCATCGCGTCGTCGCCGGCGACGGACTCGGCGGCTACTCGGGCGGCGCGGACGGTCAGGGCCTGGCGACCAAACGCTGGCTGCTCGAGTTCGAGGGCGCTCTCCCGCCGACACTGTTCTGATCAGGAGCCCAGCCGACTACGCCGACCCTGAGATCGATGTCGCATGCGACATCAATCCGTCTACGCGACCTCGATCGAAGTCGCATCAGCGAACCGATGTCGCACGCGACGTGAGTTCGTGATCCGGCATCCTCGAGCGTCGAGCGTCATGTGCGCGACGCCCCGGACAGATGTTCGACGACCAGCGACTGCAGCCTTGGAGCGTCCGAGCCGAGCCACAACGACAGGTGCGTTCCCTCGTCGACGGCTTCGAGGCGAGCATCGGGCAGCGTCTGCGCGGCATGGACACTCTGATCGAACGGGACGTCGGCGTCGGTTCGGGAGTGTATCGCCAGCACGGGTGCGGTCACCTCCGCGAGCGGTAGGTCGAGTTCGCGAAATTGGTCGAAGTCATTGTTGAAACCAGCTTTTCGCGACCCCGACACGGTGTCGAACAGATCGATCGCCAGCGTGCGCTGGTCGTCATCGGCGATGATCTCCGCGGTGAGCGCCCTGATCTGTACACGCGACAGGTCTCCCTCACCGGACAGGAGTGTCGAGATGGCCGTGGACGGCGCCTTCGACGCGACCGTGGTCGCCAGCCACTGACCGAAACGACTGAAGAGAAGCTTCTCCTCGGACAGTTCGAGTCGTCCACGCAGGCTGCTCCGCGGATCGAAGCGGGTGCTGACCGCGGCGACCGCGACGATCGCGGACACCCGCTCGGGTACGGAAGCCGCCAACGAGTAGGCGACGGGCCCGCCACCGGACCAGCACATCAGCCCGAAACGATCGATCCCCACCGAGTCCAGCACCGCCCTGACCAGTTCCGCCTGCGCGGCCGGACGTCGTGTGTCGCCGCCCAGGGGCGTACCCAGGTAGCCCGGGCGAGAGACCGCGATGACGCGATGCGCCCCGGCCAGGAAGCGCGTCATCAGGACCCCCTGGTCGCAGCCACCCGGGGACCCGTGCACGAACACCAGCGGCGGCCCGGACCCGACGTCGACATATTCGACCGGCCCGGTCGGCGTCTCGACGAGGCGCGGTTCCGTCGAGTGACTGTCCGAGTGAGCGAGCCCCATGGATGTACCTCCTCCGACGACCGTGGTGCGACGGTAGCGCCGGCGCGACGCCCGCGCGGCACAACGCGGTGAAACGGCGCGAACGGGTGAACCCGAACGCGGCCGCACCCGAGTCATCTCTCCTATTTCGAGACATTTTTGCGACTATCAAGACTTTTGACCGCCATTTCTGATTGAAGTCTCGAAACACCGGCGCGTCTTTTGAGTCTGTCTCGATACTTCTGAGATACGCTGTCGCGGTGACAGCAGACGCAACACAGCCGTCGGGGATGGCCCTCGGTTACGCACGCGACTCCCCCGGTGCCCACGCGCTCGCGCCCCAGATCGACGCGCTCACCGATGCCGGGGTGGACCCCGCGCGGATCTACACCGATGCGACCGATCGCTCCGCGCCCGCGGGTCAGCGGCCCGGGATGGCCGCCCTCCTCGACTACGCGCGAGCCGGCGACACCACGGTGGTCGTCGGCATCGACCGCCTCGGCCGGAACGTTCGCGAGGTCATGGAGGTCGCGAACCAGATGGCCGGGCGCCGCATCGGACTGCGCTCGCTCCGCGAGGGAATCGACACCGCCGACCCGGCCGGAGCGATGATCGTTGCGGTGCTGGCGTCGCTGGCCGAACTCGACGACGACGCGCCGAGACGGTCGGACCGTTCCACGCCGAGAACCCTGCGTGGGTCCACGTCGGCGATCGGCCGGCCGCGGGCGCTCGATGCCGATCAGGTGGTGCGCGCCGAACAGATGCGCGCGCAGGGGGTTTCCGTACCCAGGATCGCGCAAGAGCTCGGGGTGAGCCGCGCGACCCTGTATCGCACCCTGGCCGAGAGGCGTTCGGTCCGTTGAAGAATCCCGACTCCGACCTCCCCGAACTCGACATCGTCACCGAGTACGGCGTCGTCACGCGCCTGCCCACCTCGTTCCCGATCTTCGACGCCGAACTCGACGAGCACCTCGATCCGGACCTGTTCCAGCAAGGTTTCGTCGATGCCGCGGCCGATCTCGGTGCGCTTCCCGCGCCGTGGGCGCGACAACTGGCGTCGTCGACGCTCGCGTGCCCGCCCGACCCCGACGACGAGGAACCGAGTTACACACGCGGCTATCGCGCCGCCCTCTACGGACACCTCCGACACGCCGGAAAGTAAGCGCGGCAAAGGGTCTCGGCAACGACGCCCGGAAGGTCGGACTTGCCGCAATCGAACCGCCGCCCCGGCAACGGATCTCGTGCACTGACGTACTGGTCGTTGGCGAATCGTGATCACCTGGTGACGTCAACGCCCCTCGCGACACGCATGCTCGGTGCGACCATGGACCGAGTCGGGGGATGCGGTTCGCGAACGCGGGCCGGGCGCAATGCCGGACGGGGGCAGGCGCCGCATGTCGGGCGGGTCAAGTCGGCGGGCCGCACTTTCGGACACTGCTAGGTGGTCGCGCCATGACCCGATCGACGAACATCAACAGCCGTGCGCAGGGTGGAGACGACCCCACCGCACGCGAACTGGAAGCCCTGCGAACGGAATTGGACGGGATCGACGACCGTCTGCTCGAAGACGTGCGGGCCCGGATCGAGGTCTGCACACGCATCGCGGAACTCAAACGACGGCACGCCATCCCGGTGATGCAGCCGCGCCGGGTCGGCGCTGTACACGAACACGCCCACCGGTTCGCCATCGAGCACGACCTCTCCACCGATTTCCTACATGCCCTCTACGACCTCATGATCTCGGAGACCTGTCGGGTCGAGGATCTGATCGTCGGAACCGAGACGTCGCAGCGAGCGGGGCACGATCGTGACCCCGCCCGACACCCGTCCGCCGTCGCGAGCGCGGACTGAGGTGGACCCGGTGCGCACACTGCTGATCGACAACTACGACTCGTTCACGTACAACCTGTACGCGTTGTTGACCCAGGTCAACCGCCGGGAGCCGGTCGTCGTCGCCAACGATGTGCCCTGGACGTCGGTGGACCTGACAGCTTTCGACAACGTGGTGGTCTCCCCCGGCCCGGGCCGTCCGGATCACCCCCGCGACTTCGGGATCAGCGCACGGGCGCTGACCGACAGCGGACTACCCGTGCTCGGGGTGTGCCTGGGCCACCAGGGCCTGTGCCATGTGTTCGGCAGCCCGGTGGTACGGGCCCCCGAACCGCGGCACGGACGACTCAGCGCCGTCCACCACGACGGCCGCGGCTTGTTCACGGGGCTCCCCTCCCCGTTCCGGGCGGTCAGGTATCACTCGCTGGCGGTGGTGGATGTCCCCGACGAGTTGGAGGATCAGGCGTGGTCCGACGACGGCGTCCTGATGGCGGTGCGCCACCGGGTGTTGCCGATGTGGGGAGTGCAGTTCCATCCGGAGTCGATCTGCAGCGAGTACGGCCGGGAGCTGTTGGCCAACTTCGCGGCGGCCACACGGGTGCGAGCGCACCGCGGGGTCTCGGCCGGGGCGAGTCGGGCGTCGGCGACGACGGAGCGGCCGGCGAGTGAGGCGTCGGCGAGTGAATCGGCGGGGAGTGAATCGGCGGGGAATCGGCACGAGGGTTACCGGGTCCGATCGGTTCGGGTGGACCACGTGGTGGACCCGAACAGCGTCTATGAACGACTGTTCGCCGGTGGCCCGAACAGCTATTGGCTCGACCGGTCGGCGGCCGAGGAGACCGACGGTCGCTACTCCGTCATGGGAGACTGCTCGGGTCCCCACGCCGAGTATGTGACCTACCGGGTCCCGGAAATGACTGTGCGAGTCGAACATTCGAACGGTACAGCGGAGGAGGTCCGCAGCACCTTCTTCGACTACCTCGACGCCCAGCTGCGGGCGCGTGCGGTGGCTGCGCAACCTGAGCTGCCGTTCGCGTTCTGTCTGGGGTACGTCGGCTATCTCGGCTACGAGCTCAAAGCGGACACCGGCGGCCAGCTGGCGCATGCCTCCGAGCAGGCCGACGCGGCGCTCGTGTTCGCCGACCGCGCGGTGGTGATCGACCACGGACACGGGTGTGCGTATGTGCTCGCACTGGAAGCAGTCGAGAGCCCGGATCCCGATGTCGCGACGTGGTTGGACGAGACGGCGTCGACCATTCGGGAGATGCGAACCGCCACACCCGCTCCGGCGACGACTCTCCCGCTGGTCCCGGCGCCCCACGAGGTGCCGATCGTGTTCCGCCACAACCGCCAGACGTACCTGAGGCTCATCGAGGACTGTCTGGCGGAGATCCGGTCCGGGGAGTCGTACGAGGTGTGTCTGACGAACTCGGCGACCGTGCACCGCAGCCTCGACCCCGTGTCCGGGTATTCGTGTCTGCGGGAGATCAGCCCGATGCCCTACAACGCCCTGCTGCAGTTCGCCGGGATGTCGGTGCTCAGCGCGTCGCCGGAACGGTTCTTGAAGATCGGTGCCGACGGGACGGTCGAGTCGAAGCCGATCAAGGGGACACGGCCGCGGTCGGCCGATCCCACCGAGGACCACCAATTGCGATCCGCGCTACGGGCGAGCGAGAAGGACCGGTCGGAGAACCTGATGATCGTGGACCTCGTCCGCAACGACCTGTCGCGTGTCTGCGTCCCGGGGTCGGTGCATGTGCCGTCACTGTTCGACATCGAGACCTACGCACCCGTGCATCAAATGGTGTCGACCGTGCGGGGGACGCTGCGGAACGGGGTGTCGGCGGTCGACTGTGTGCGGGCGGCCTTTCCCGGCGGTTCGATGACCGGCGCACCGAAGATCCGCACGATGGAGATCATCGACAAACTCGAGGCGGGTCCGCGGGGCGTGTACTCGGGGGCGATCGGCTTCTTCTCGCTCACCGGAACCGCTGACCTGTCGATCGTGATCCGCACGATGGTGGCGACCGGTTCCGAAGTGACCTTCGGGGTCGGCGGCGCGATCGTCGCGCTGTCGGATCCGGACGAGGAGTTCGAGGAGACGATGGTCAAGGCCCTGACCATGCGACGCTGCCTGTCCGTCGCCGAGGAGAGCGGCCCGTGACCGAATCGGCCGCCCCCGGTGCGCGGTCGGTGGTCGTGGCCGGCGGAGCAGGGGCGGTGGGATCCATGTTCGCCGACCGGTGGCGCAGTGGCGGCGACCTCGTACACATCCTGGACGCCACCTCCGGCGACGACATCCGTGCCCCCGGCCCAGAGGCGACCGCGCGGGTGCGCGCGGCGGACATCGTGGTCCTCGCGGTACCGGAGAATGTCGCAGTCGCCTCGCTGGTGACGGTGCGATCACTGATGCGCCCGACCGCGATGCTGGTGGAGACGCTGTCGGTGAAGACCCGGTTCGCGGCGGCCGTCGGCGGACCGGACGAGAGCCGTTGCGCCACAACAGGCCCGGTCGTCGGCGTGAACCCGATGTTCGCCCCGTCCCTCGGTCTGCCCGGCCGGGCGATCGCGGTGGTCGTCCATCGCGACGGACCCGGCGTGGACCGCCTGATCGACGATCTGGCGAGGTGGGGCGCTCGCGTGCGGGTCACCACCGCCGATCGGCACGACCGCCTGTGCGCCGCGGTACAGGCCCTCACCCATGCGACCATCCTGTCGTTCGGGGTCGCGCTCGCCGACCTCGGCGTCGAGGCCGACGAGGCGGCGACACTGGCCACCCCACCGTTCATGACGATGGCGGCGATGCTGGCGCGCGTCGCCGGTGGGACACCGGAGGTGTACCGGGACGTGCAGTCGTCGAACCCGTGCGCGTCGACGGCCCGGGATGCGTTGGCGCGTGCGGTGTCCCGGGTCTCCGCCACCTGCGACGGCGACAGCGACGAGTTCACGGCACTGCTCGCCCGGGCCGGAGCGCCGCTGGGCGATCGCGGCAGCGAGTATGCCGGGCTGTGCGCGCGACTGTTCGCCGGGTTGGCGTCGTGACCGGCACGCTGCCCGACCACGACGCTGCCGACCCGGTGGAGACGGCGGTGATCCGTGGGCTGGTGCGCAGCTGGTCGCGGCGGGCCACGGTGCGCCGCACCGAGCCCGAACTCGACGGCCCGACGATGGACGATCTCTACGACGACGATTGCGTCGACTATCCCGAGACACTGCTCCCCTTCGCCGGACATCCGGGATGGAACGGGCTCGACGAGGACCGCCGGTCCCGGGTCCGGGCGTGGGGGTGGATCGCGTACAACAAGAATGTCGTCGACATCGAACAAGACGTGGTCACACCCGGTTTCGGATTGTTGTTCCGGGACGCGTTCGGCACCGGGTTCTCCGACGCCGGGAGGGCGGCGGTCGTCCAGTCGATGGTCGACGAGGAGTACCACACGCTGATGCATCTGAACGCGTCCGCGCTGACCCGCCGTCGGCGTGCCTGGACGCTTCCGGATGCCACACTGCCCGAGTCGTTGATGGTGCGCCGCCATCGGGCTGCGCTCGCACGTGCGGAGTCGGCACGAGCCGCGGCGCTCACGACCCTGGCCTACGCGACGGTCGCCGAGACCTCCATCGGGGACTACCTCACGTTGATCGCCGAGGATCGGACGATCCAACCGGTTCACCAAGCCACCGTCGCCCTGCATCGCCGCGACGAGCGCGCGCACGGCTCGGTCGCCGGCGAGATGATCGCGATGGTCCACGACCGGCTCGGCCCGGACGACCGGCTCGTCCTGGCGCATGCGCTGCGCGACGGCGTCGACGCGTTCACGGCGACCGACACCGCCGCGTGGTCGGCCATCCTCGCCGCCGAGCGGATCCCGGACGGCGCCACGATGCTGCGCGAGTCCGCCGAGGACCCCGATCGACGACGAGTCCTGCAGGATTGCAGTGCGGTCGACCGGCTACTCGCCCGGTTCGGCGCCCTGGGTTGACCTGCGCCGGTGATCGTCGGGTGGGCGGCTACGGTGGTGACCGTGAACGAGCCCGACAGCCCGCGAGTGGCGACACCGGCCGACGCGGCGACCATGGCCGAACTGCTCGACGCCTTCAACCGCGAGTACGGCGAACCGTCTCCCGGACCGGCCGCCCTGGCCGATCGACTGACCGATTTACTTTCGCGCAGTTCGACTTTCGCGATCGTGGCCGGCGACCCGATCACCTCGCTGGGCCTGGTGACCATCCGGACAAACGTCTGGGTCGACGGCGGCATCGCCCTGCTCGACGAGATGTACACCACGCCTGGCCAACGCAGCCGCGGACTCGGTGGTGCCGTCCTCACCGCCGCGGTTGCCGAGGCGGCGCGACGGGGCGCCGGGGAATTCGAGATCGAGGTCGACGAACCCGACGTCGACGCGCACCGCTTCTATGCCCGGCACGGGTTCCCGCTGCGCGATCCCGAGACCGGCGACCGGGCGTTCGTTCTCCGCAAGGAGCTGACCGCTCCGTAATCCGATGGAATCCCGCCCGTGCCAGTAAGGTACGGGCGTGGTTCAGCTGACAGTGGGAAGCCATCGCGACAACGCGACGACCGACGTCCTCCTCACCGCGGAGAAGTTCAATCGGCACACCTTCTGGTGCGGCCAGAGCGGCTCCGGGAAGACCTACGCGCTCGGCGTGGTTCTCGAACAGCTGCTGCTCCGAACCCGACTCCCGTTGCTGATCCTCGATCCGAACGCGGATTTCACCCGGTTGCCCGAGACACGCAGCACCGCCGACCCCACCGCCGCGGACGCGATCGCGGCCTCTGACATCCGGGTCCTGCATTCGACGCGACGTGACGGACCGCAGTTGCGGACACGGTTCCTGACCCTGCCCCTGGCAGCGAAGGCCGCGGTCTTGCAGTTGGATCCGATCGCCGACGCCGACGAGTACAACGTCCTCCTGCACGCCGACGCCACACTCACCGAGACATCCGACCAGACGACCTACCTCGATGCGCTGCGCAGTTCCGCCGACCCCGGACATCAGCGGCTGGCCAAGCGTATCGAGAATCTGCAGGTCCTCGACTGGGCACTCTGGGCGCGGGGTGACCTCGCAGCGACCGACGTCATCGACGAGCGACCCCAGGCGACCGTGCTCGACCTGGGTGGGTTCGCCCATCCAGCGGAACCGAAGGTCGCCGCTCTCAGTGTGCTCGAACACCTCTGGGCCCACCGCGACGAGCGGCGCCCGATACTCATCGTGATCGACGAGGCCCACAACATATGCCCACCGCAGGCCACCAGCGCGGTGGAGCAGGCGCTGATCGACCGGGTCGTGCAGATCGCGGCCGAGGGCCGCAAGTTCGGCCTCTGGCTGCTGCTGTCGACCCAGCGGCCGACCAAGATCCACCCCAATGTCCTGTCCCAGTGCGACAACCTGTGCCTGATGCGGATGAACGCCCCACGCGATCTCGCCGAGCTGGCCGACACCTTCGGCTTCGTACCCGAACACCTCCTGGCGGAGTCGCCCGGGTTCCGCCAGGGTGAGGCACTCCTCGCCGGTGGGTTCATCACCGCGCCCACGTACACGCAGATGGGTGCCCGGATCACCGAGGAAGGCGGCGCCGACGTCGCGGTGCCGCTGGTCGTGTGAGCGGTCGATGGTTCCGAGAACAAAACCCCGGTGAGCGACGCTCACCGGGGTTTTCTGTCGGGCTGACAGGATTTGAACCTGCGACCACTTGACCCCCAGTCAAGTGCGCTACCAAACTGCGCCACAGCCCGTTGCTCCCTGGAGAAGCGGAGCGATGTAAAGCCTAGCCGACGAGCACGGTCCCGAACCAATCGCCTGGTCAGGCCTCATTTCGGGGCCGGTGGCCAGATGTAGTGTGCCGTTGCTTCTGCCGCCACGAAGCGCTACATCTGACCGGCTGCTAGACGGTCGAACGCTTCTTGAAGAAGATCCACCCGGCGGTCACCAGAACGGCGCCGACGAGCGAGCCGATGATGCCGCTGGGACGGAGCTCGAGGCCGTCGCCCGAGAGCAGGCTGATGAGCAGTCCGCCGACGAAGGAGCCGACGATGCCGGCCACCAGGGCGAGACCCCAATCGACGGTGCGCAGGCTCTTGCCGCCGAGGAGGATCTGCGCCAGGGCGCCGATGACCATGCCGAAAACGATGATTGCCAGGATGAGCACGAGACGCAGTATCTCACAGCAGGTGTCGTGCGCCACCGGCACGCGACACGTCCACCGGAGATGGGCAGGTCCGCCACCTGCGCGGTGGCGGACCTGCCCAACGGTGGTGGAGTCGCCGGACGGTGATCAGCGCTTGCGGCGCTGCTCCCGCTTGTCTCGGACGCGGACGTTGATCCGGACGGGCGAACCGTCGAAGTTGAATTCCTCGCGCAAGCGCCGCTCGAGGAACCGGCGATAGCCCGCCTCGAGGAAGCCGGTGGTGAACAGCACGAAGGTCGGCGGCCGCACCGAGGCCTGGGTCGCGAACATCACGCGCGGCTGCCGGCCCCCGCGCAGCGGCGGCGGGTTGGCGGCGATGACGTCCTTGAGCCAGTTGTTCAGCGGGCCGGTCGAGATGCGCTTGTCCCACGAGTCGAGCGCGGATTCCAGTGCGGGCACCAGCTTCTGGACGGCCCGGCCGGTCGACGCCGAGATGTTCACCCGACGCGCCCATGGCACGCGGGCCAGTTCGCGGTCGATCTCCTTGTCAAGCTGGTACCGGCGGTCCTCGTCGACGAGATCCCATTTGTTGAACGCGATCACGAGGGCGCGGCCGCTCTCGATGATGAGCGACAGCACCCGCAGATCCTGTTCGGTGATCGGTTCCGATGCGTCGATCAGCAGGATGGCCACCTCGGCCGCGTCGAGCGCCGACCGCGTCCGCAACGACGCGTAGTACTCGTGGCCGCTCGCGGTCCGCACCTTGCGGCGCAGACCGGCGGTGTCGACGAAATTCCAGGTCTTGCCGCCCAGTTCGACGAGTTCGTCGACCGGGTCGACGGTCGTCCCGGCGACATTGTCGACCACCGACCGCTCGGTGCCGGTGAGCTTGTTCAGCAGCGAACTCTTGCCGACGTTCGGCTTGCCCACCAGGGCGACGCGACGCGGACCGCCGAGAGTCGGTGCCTCCCGCGGGGTCTCGGGCAGCTTGTCCAGGATGATGTCGAGCAGATCGCCGGCGCCGCGGCCGTGTGCGGCCGACACCGGATACGGCTCACCGAGTCCCAGCGACCACAGCGATGCGGTGTCGGACTCGAGTCGCTCGCTGTCGACCTTGTTGGCACACAGGATGACCGGGGTCTTCGAGCGTCGCAGAACCCGTGCGACGGCCTCGTCGGTCGCGGTCGCGCCGACCGTGGCGTCGACCACGACGACGATCGCGTCGGCGGTGCGCATCGCCAGCTCGGCCTGCGCGGCGACGGCCTGCTGCAGGCCCTTCGCGTCGGGCTCCCAGCCGCCGGTGTCGACGACGGTGAACCGCCGGCCCGACCACGACGCCGCGTAGGACACCCGGTCCCGGGTGACGCCGGGGATGTCCTCGACCACGGCTTCACGACGCCCCAGGATGCGGTTGACGAGCGTCGACTTGCCGACGTTCGGCCGCCCGACGATCGCGACCACCGGCATGTGTTCGACACCGGACGCGTCGTCTGCTCCCCCGACATCGGTCAGTTGCCAGTCGGATTCGTCCGACCAGGTGCCGTCGCCGGGTAGCGCCGCAAGGTCGTTCGAGTAGTCGTCACTCACCGTTCCACCGCTCCGATCCGGGTCGCCACGAGGCCGCTCAATTCCGCGAGCACCTCGTCGAGGGTCTTGTCGCTGGTGTCGACGACGGTCGCGTCGTCGGCCGCGCGCAACGGCGAGACCTTGCGTGTCGAGTCGAGATGGTCGCGCCGGTTCACGCTCGCCAGCACCGCGTCGTAGTCGCTGTCGCGACCGCCGGCGAGATTCTGCTTGTGCCGGCGCTCGGCCCGCGCCTCGGGTGTCGCGGTGAGGAAGATCTTGACGTCGGCGTCGGGGAACACCACGGTCCCGATGTCGCGCCCCTCCACTACCACGAACCGACCCTGCGCGTTCTGCTGTTGTAGCGCAACCAGTTTGGTGCGCACCTCGGGTACCGCCGAGACCGCGGAGACGGCGCTGGTGACGTGGTCGGTGCGGATCGGCCCGGAGACGTCGCGCCCGTCGAGGAAGACCTTGGCGCCGTCCCCATCGGGAACCAACTCGATGGCGACGTCGGCGACCACGCGGGCGATTCCGGCCGGATCATCCAGCGCGACACCGGCATCGAGAACGGCGAGGGTCACTGCGCGGTACATCGCGCCGGTGTCGAGATAACTGGCGCCGACCTCGGCCGCCAGGAGCTTGGACACCGAGGACTTGCCCGTACCGGCCGGACCGTCGATCGCCACGACATGCGTGGTCCCGCCGGCGGACTCCGAAGCTCCGTCGCTCACAGGCCGACCGCCTTGTACAGTCCACCGACCTCGTCGTTGCCGAGGACGCGCAGGCTGCCCGGGCGCTGCTCACCCAACGCGACCGAACCGACATGGGTGCGAACCAGTTTGACGACCGGGAAGCCGACCTCGTCCATCATGCGCCGCACCACGCGGTTGCGACCCTCGTGGAGGGTGATCCGCACCAGCGACTGGCCCTCGTGGACCTCGATCACGGTGAACTTGTCGACCGTCACCGGGCCGTCGTCGAGTTCGACGCCCTCGCGCATGCGACGTCCGATCCCGCGGGGCACCTCGCCCTTGAGCGTGGCGAGGTAGGTCTTGGGCACCTCGAAGGACGGGTGCATCAACCGGTGCGCGAGTTCACCGTCGTTGGTCAGCAGCAGCAGACCCTCGGTGTCGGCGTCGAGGCGGCCGACGTGGAACAGACGCTGACCGGCCATGACCCGCTCGGCGACCACATCGCCGACGCAGGGACGGCCCTGGTCGTCGGACATGGTCGACTGCCAGCCCTTCGGCTTGTTGAACGCCAGGTACTGACGGGTCTCGTCCATGATGACGCGGGCACCGTCGACGCGGATGATCGCGGTGTCCGGGTCGATGCGCAGACCCTGCTCGGTGACGATCTCCCCGTCGACCTCGACACGACCCGCCGCGATCAGTTCCTCGGCGCCGCGACGCGAGGCCACTCCCGCCTGGGCGAGCACCTTCTGCAGGCGGACGCCGTCTTCGACGTAGTTGGCGCCGGCACCCTCGCCGTGCTCAGGTGTCTGGTGCCGCGCCGGTCGGGCGTTGTTCAGCCGGATCCGGCCCACTTCGGCGTTCGGCTTCGACGACCCCTTGCGGTGGGTCTTCTTGGTTCGCGGCTGTTGTGCGGGCGCGCCCTTGCGGCGTTTTCCCGGTGAGCCATCTCGGCCAGCGGATGCCATGTTCTCTCAGTCCTGTGAGTCGGTGGTGGTGCCACCGTCGATGATCAGTTCATTCGAGTCTGACGGTTGGGAGGACAGTTTGGCGAATCGGGGATCCGACAGCAGCTCCTCGTCGAGGTCGTCGATCAGGTCGACGTCGGGCAGCAGGGGCGCCAGATCGGGCAGTTCCGACAGTGACGCCAGCCCGAGCCGTTCCAGGAAGAGTTCGGTGGTGGCATAGGTCGTCGCGTTCGTGGTCGGTTCGCTGCCGACCTCGTTGATCAGTCCGCGAGCGACGAGGGTGCGGATCACGCCGTCGACGTTGACGCCGCGGATGGCGCTCACCCGTGCCCGGGTGACCGGTTGCCGGTAGGCGATGACCGCCAGCGTCTCGAGCGCCGCCCGCGTGAGCTTCGACCGCGCGCCGTCGAGCAGCAGCCGCTCCACGTAGGGGGCGTACTCCGCACGGGTGTAGTAACGCCAGCCGTCGCCGGCGAAGCGCAGATCGATGCCGCTGCCCGACGCCGTGAGCTCCGACGACATGGCGTTCAGCGTCTCCCGGACCCGCGTCCGATCCTGGTCGACGGCGTTCGCGAGTTCTTCGGTGGTGACCGGTGTGTCCACGACGAGCAGCACCGCCTCCAGAGCGGAGCGGAGGCGCGCGTCGTCGAGGTACTCCCCTTCCCCGTGCAGAGCGGTCTGCACGGGTTCGGCCGGTCCCGGGTCCTCTCCCTCGGCTGCGCCGGTCGGGTCGTGGTGGTCGACCTCAGGAGCGTGATCAGTCATCCGTAGTCCTCTGCCTTGTCGATGCGCAGGTCGTCGGCACCGCGCTCCCCCGTCCACATCACCGCGAGATCGCCGAGTGCCTCGGGTTGTTCGAAGGTGATGGCCTGCTCCCGGAACAACTCGAGCAGGCCGAGGAAGCTACCGACGATCTCCAGCACGTTCTCGCAGTCCGCGGTCAGCTCGCCGAAGGTCAGCCATGTGCCCGGTACGGCACTGAGCAGAGATGCCATCCGACGTGCCTGGCCCGGAACCGACACCTTCTGGACGTCATGCAGATGGTCGAGGCCGACGGTGGGCACCGGACGCGGCGTCAGCCCCGCCGCGGCGACCTGCGCGAAGCCGTCGGCGTCGACACCGAGGGTGACCTCCGGCAGCAGATCCTCGAAGCGCTTCTCCAGCGACACCGCGCGTGGGTAGCGCTGCAGCGCGGCGGCCTCGAGTTCGCCGAACAGGGCGGCGACCTGCTTGTAGGCGCGGTATTGCAGCAACCGCGCGAACAACAGGTCCCGGGCTTCGAGGAGTGCGAGGTCCTCCGGATCATCGACCTCGCCGGAGGGCAGCAGGCGAGCCGCCTTGAGATCCAGCAGCGTCGCCGCGACGACGAGGAATTCGGTCGTCTGGTCGAGCCCCATCTCCGGGCCGAGTTCGCGGGTGTAGGCGATGAAGTCGTCGGTCACCTCGTGCAGCGCCACCTCGGTCACATCGAGGCGGTGCTGCGAGATCAGGTTCAGCAACAGGTCGAACGGACCCTCGAAGTTGCGCAGCTTGACCCGGAAACCGGACTCCTCGACACCGACCTCGGACGACGCTTCCGCCGAGCTCGAAGCACCTTCGGGCACAACCGAATCGGACGCGCCGGGTTCGGATAGGGCGGGTTCGGGGACGGCGGGTTCGGTGACTGCCTGGTCGGCGCCGGTCGTCATGCGGGCGTGACGTTGCGGGCGATCACCTCGCGTGCGAGCGCCCGGTACGCCTTCGCGCCGGCCGACCGCGGCGCCCACGAAGTGATCGGTTCCCCGGCGACGCTGGTCTCCGGGAACCGGACGGTGCGGGCGATGACGGTGTCGTAGACCGCGTCACCGAACACCTCGACGACGCGGGCCATCACCTCACGGGAATGCAGCGTGCGGGCGTCGAACATCGTCACCAGGATGCCGCCGAGGTCCAGGCGCGGGTTGAGCCGGTCGCGCACCTTGTTGATCGTGTCGGTGAGCAGGGCCAGCCCGCGCAGGCTGAAGTACTCGCACTCCATCGGGATGAGCACGGTGTCGGCGCAGGCCAGCGCGTTGACGGTGAGCAGACCCAGCGACGGTTGGCAGTCGATGAGGACGACGTCGTAGCGGTCGAGCACGGGATGCAGTGCCCGGCCGAGCGACTGCTCGCGACCCACCTCGGTCACCAGCTGAATCTCCGCGGCCGACAGGTCGATGTTGCTGGGCAGCAGGTCGAGACCATCGACGCGGGTCCGCATCAGGACCTCGTCGGTCGCCACCTGCGGCGGCACGAGCAGGTTGTAGACGGTCTGTTCCAGCTCGTGATGCGGCACACCGAGTCCCGCGGACAGCGCACCCTGCGGGTCGAGGTCGACGAGCAGGACCCGACGACCGTATTCGGCAAGCGCCGCACCGAGATTGATGGTCGACGTCGTCTTGCCGACGCCGCCCTTCTGATTGCAGACCGCGATCACCGTGGCAGGTCCGTGACGGTCCAGCGGAGCGGGCTGGGGCACGTCGCGATACGGCCGCCCGGTGGGGCCGATCTCGTCGGCATCGTGCTCGGCCTCTTCGGTGTCGTTTCCGGGCGACACCTGGATGCTGTACTGATCTCCCGGACGGGCGCCAGACCCTCCCGGACGGGCGCCAGACAGGGGTGCGCTCGGAGTGGTCACGTGTCCGCCGCTCCCTTCGCTGTTCGATGCCGCTTCTCGGTGGTTCAGTCGTCCTGTCCGTCCACGGCCGAGCCTCGTATCAGCCTAGGACATCTCCCCGGTCATCCCGGCGTCGGCGCGCCCGGGGGATCCGCGGGGTCAACGCGCCCTCGGATGGGCGACGGCATAGACCTCCCGCATCGTGTTGACCGTCACGAGCGTGTACACCTGCGTGGTGGTGACCGAGGCATGGCCCAGCAGTTCCTGGACGACGCGGACGTCGGCGCCGCCGTCGAGCAGATGGGTCGCGAAGCTGTGCCGGAGGGTGTGCGGCGAGACCGCCTTGTCGAGGCCGGCGCGCTCGGCCGCGGTGACGAGCACCTGCCACGCGCTCTGCCGCGAGAGCCGCCCGCCGCGCGCGTTCAGGAACACCGCGGGCGTCGCCCGTGACACCAGCGCGGGTCGCCCGCGGACGAGGTACG
This sequence comes from Gordonia sp. AC31, assembly GCF_031844505.1. Lineage (NCBI taxonomy): Bacteria > Bacillati > Actinomycetota > Actinomycetes > Mycobacteriales > Gordoniaceae > Gordonia > Gordonia sp. AC31. Next base: position 11,824 of record NZ_JAUZVK010000010.1, on the reverse strand, counting down.
CCTCGAGTGCCTGGACGGCGGGCCCGCCGAGCGGCACGAGACGCTCTTTCCCGCCCTTGCCCCGGAGGCGAACCGCGCGCATGTCGTCGAGATCGAGATCGTCGAGATCGAGGGAGGTGGCCTCGGAGATCCGCGCCCCGCAGCTGTAGAGGAATTCCAGCAGCGCGCGGTCCCGCAACCCGCGCGGATGGTCCTCGACGCCGGCCGAATCGAGAATGGCGAGCACCTCGTCGACCGGCAGGGATTTCGGCAGGCGCCGCGCCGCGCGCGGCGGCCGGACCTCGTGCGCGACGTCGGTCGGCACGATCCCCTCGTCCACCGCGAACTTGTGAAAACGCCTGGTGGCGACGAGAGTTCGCGCGATCGAACTGTCGGCGAGCGGGGCGAAGCCCGCCTCGGCGTCACCGCGACGGAGTTCGACGAGGAACTCGCGGATGTCCTCTTCGGTCACGGCGTCGAGTGACGGGATCCCCCGCCGGTCGAGATACCCGCGGTACCTCTCGAGATCGCGCCGGTAGGACGACACCGTGTTGGCCGCCGCACCCCGCTCCACCGTCAGGTGATCGAGGTAGCGCGCGATGTCGGCGGCCAGGGTCACGACCGGCGGCCCCGATCGTCGGCACGTCGATTCCGTAACGCGGTCGGCTCGTCCGGCCACGGGGCGTCGACGCCGCGGAGGCCGGCCGTCGACCCGCCGGCTGCGGCCGCGGCCAGGATGCCGGCCACGCTCGTCGCGTTGACGATCTCCCCCGACAACACCTTCGCGACGGCGTCGTCGAGCGGCACCCACTCGATCGACATGTCGGCTTCTTCGTCGACGCGTTCGGCCGCGTCGAGATGGTGCAGCCCCTCGGCGAGATACAACCGCAGCGCCTCGTCGGTGAAGCCGGGTGACAGCGCGAGGTCGACCAGGACGTGCCACGAGTCGGCGGCGAGGTCGGCCTCTTCGGCCAGCTCGCGCTGGGCGGCGGCCAGGGGTTCTTCGTCGGCCTGGTCGAGCAACCCGGCGGGCAACTCGAGCAGGCGTCGGCCGATGGGGTGACGGTACTGCCGCACCATCGCCACCCGGCCGGCGTCGTCGCGCGCCAGGATCGCGACGGCGCCGAAGTGTTCGACGACCTCGCGCTCGGCGACGCGCCCGCCCGGCATCTCGACGTCGTCGACCCGGAGGGTGATGATCGCGCCGTCGTAGACGGTGCGGCTGTCCTTGACCTCGAAGTCGTGGCCCAACGCGGTCAGTCCCTGCCGGCAGGGTCGTCGAGGACTGCCTCGCCCAGCCCGGCGACCGGTTCCACCGTGACCGCGTTGACGGCGGCCACCGCGTCCGCGGGAGCGTCGTTCGACTCGTAGTCGTCGCCGAGGTCGACCGGAAGACGTTCGGCCGCCTTGTACTTCAGGGCCGCCTCGATGAACGACCGGAACAACGGATGCGGCCGGGTCGGCCGACTCTTGAGCTCCGGGTGTGCCTGCGTGGCAACCAGGTACGGGTGCACCGACTTGGGGTACTCGACGAATTCGACGAGGTGCCCATCGGGCGAGGTACCCGAGAACACGAGCCCGGAGTCGGCGATCTTGTCGCGGTAGGCGTTGTTGACCTCGAAGCGATGACGGTGACGTTCGGACACCTCCCGCGTCCCGTAGGCCTCGGCGACGACGGATCCGGCCTTCAGCACGGCGTCGTAGGCACCGAGTCGCATGGTGCCGCCCAGGTCGGCGTCGCCGGCCACGGCGTCGGCCTGATCGGCCATCGTCGAGATCACCGGGTGCGGGGTCTCCGGGTCGAACTCGGTCGAGCTGGCCTCGTCGAGGCCGACCGAGCGCGCCGCCTCGATGACCACACATTGCAGCCCGAGGCACAAGCCCAGCAGCGGGATCCCGCGCCGCCGTGCGTACGAGATGGCACCGACCTTGCCCTCGATGCCGCGGATGCCGAAGCCGCCGGGGATCAGGATCGCGTCGACGTCGCCGAGGGCGGCCTGCGCGCCGGCCGGGGTGGCGCACTCATCCGACGGCACCCACTTGATCTCGGTGCGCGCCTTCCAGGCGAAGCCACCGGCGCGGATGGCCTCGGTCACCGACAGGTAGGCGTCGGGGAGATCGACGTACTTGCCGACCAGCGCGACACGCACTGTCTCGCGCGGCTCGTGCACACGGCGGAGGAGCTCGCCCCACACCGTCCAGTCGACGTCGCGGAACGGCAGACCGAGCTTGCGGACCACGTAGGCGTCGAGGTGCTCGCTGTGGAGCACCTTCGGGATGTCGTAGATCGACGGGGCGTCGGGGGTCGAGATCACGCCGTCGAGTTCGACGTCGCACATGAGCGCGATCTTCTTCTTGAGCCCTTCGGGCACATCGCGGTCGCAGCGCAGGATCAGCGCGTCGGGCTGGATGCCGACGTTGCGCAGCGCGGCGACCGAGTGCTGGGTCGGCTTGGTCTTGAGTTCCCCCGACGGCGCGAGGTAGGGCACGAGCGAGACGTGCAGGAAGAAGACATTGTCGCGGCCGACGTCGTGGCGCACCTGGCGCGCGGCCTCGATGAACGGCAGCGACTCGATGTCGCCGACCGTGCCACCGATCTCGGTGATGACCACATCGGGCACCTCACCGTCGGCGTCGGGTTCGGCCATGGCCAGCACGCGCGACTTGAGCTCGTCGGTGATGTGCGGGATGACCTGAACGGTTTCACCGAGGTACTCGCCGCGGCGCTCCTTGGCGATGACCGACGAATACACCTGTCCGGTGGTCACATTCGCCGACTGCGAGAGATTGCGGTCGAGGAAACGCTCGTAATGTCCGACGTCGAGATCGGTCTCGGCGCCGTCCTCGGTCACGAACACCTCGCCGTGCTGGAACGGATTCATGGTGCCCGGATCGACGTTCAGATACGGATCGAGCTTCTGCATGGTGACCCGGAGGCCCCGCGAGGTGAGAAGCTGACCCAGGCTGGAGGCCGTCAGGCCCTTGCCCAGCGAAGAGGCGACGCCACCGGTCACAAAGATGTGCTTGGTGTCGTGTACATGGCGAAGTGGTCGCAAAAGAAATGTCTCCCGTCGGCCGAATCGGGGCCGATGCCCTGATTACCTACGGGACTCCAGGGTAACACCACCGACGCCCGACGCCGCACCGCCACACCGTCGACGGGTGTGGCGGTGCTCGCGTGCGGTGGCGGACTCGATCTCAGGCGGCCGGTCGTCCGTCGGCACCGACGGTGATCGCGGTCGCGCCCGGGCCGGTGCCGTAGGAGCCGGTCGTCCCGTCGGCCTCGGCGGCCAGGGCGAGGATCGTCGTGATGAGACCCGTCGGCTGGTCGATGTTGTCGACGGTCGAGACCGCGTTGGCCAGCGACGGATCCGAGCGGACGATGGCGATCGGCGACCCGCCCGCCGCGGAACCGGTGCGTCCGACCAGTACCCCGCCGACCCCGCGTGCCGACAGCGTGGCGGCCAGGCGGCCGACCAGCGTGCCCTGCGCACCGGAGTCCGGACCGAACTCGTCACCGGTCACCACCACCACCAGATCGGTCGGGGTGATCGCGTTGTCGGCGTAGTCGATGAACCCACCGTCGCGCAGTGTCGCCAGACCGGTCCGACGGTCCCCGGACGACGCCGGCCGTGCCGTCTCGTTCGACAGCACGAGGGCCCCGAGCAGGTCCCCGACCCGGCCCCCGGAATCGGTCAGCTCCGCGCGCAGCATCGTGCCCGGCGGAATGGTCTGATCGACGATCGTCCGCAGCTCCTCGGACTTGCCGTCGGCGAGCAGTGCGTCGGTCAAACCGATCTGTCCTCCGAAGCGGGCACCGGCACCCGAGATCGATTCCTTGACCGCATCGACATCGGCATCCGCCGCGTTCGGTGCGGTGACCACCAGCACGGACTGCCCCTTGAGCTTGTTCGCGATCAGCCGGGGCGTGATGGCGAGGTCGAAGCTGTTGGAGGCGTTGAGCTTTGCGTTGAGATCGTCGCGCTCGCTCTCCAGGTCGCCGATGCGGTCACGGCTCGTGCCGGTCATCGAGTTGACGCGGTCCCCGACGAATCCCGACCCCAGGAACAATCCCAGGGCGAGCGCGAGGAAGACCGCGACCAGCGAGATCGCATGCTGTCGTAGCGAGATCATCGGCTACCGGTTCCAGACCTCTCGAGCCCAGTCGAGCAGCGCATTCCACTGCACGACGATCCAGTCGGTGATGTCGGTGCCCGCGTTCGACAGCAGCACGGCGGCGATGACGGCGACGAGTGCCGCGAGCACGACACACGCGATCGCGGCACCGGACACCCGGCTGCGGTAGAGCGTGGCGACCGCCTTCGCGTCGACGAGCTTCTGGCCCACCTTCAGTCGGGTCAGGAACATCGACGGATTGCTCTCCCGGCGTGACCGGTCGAAGAAGTCGTCGAGCGATCCCGGGTAGCCGACGGTGACGATCAGGTCGGCGCCGTGGTAGTCGGTGAGCAGCAACGCGAGGTCGCCGGCCGACCCGGCGGCCGGGAAAGTGGTGGCCCCGATGCCGAGGTCCTGTATGCGTTCGAGCCCGGTCGCGTGTCCGTCGGTGTCGGCCGGAAGCACCAGCTGTGCACCGGATTTCAGCGTCGGAGTCTTCATGGTCTCGGGATCGCCGACGATGATCGACGGCTTGTACCCGGCCTTCATCAGCGTGTCCGCACCGGCCCCGACGCCCACCATGACGGGCTGGTACTCCTTGATGAACGGCTTCAGCGAGCGGAGGTCGGCAGCACGGTCGGCACCTTCGCCGACGATGACGACGTGACGGCCTGCGACGTCGACGTCGATCTCCGGCACACCGACCCCGTCGATCAGCAGCGGCGACTCGCTGCGGATGAACTCGATCGTGTTGCCCGAGAACGCCTCGAGATGGTCGACGAGGCCCGCCTTGGCACCGATCATGATGTCGGCGATGTCGCGCTCCTCGAGTTCGGTACCGAGGGCGAGTCGCCGTTCGCCGACGAGGAGCCGGTCGTTGTGGACCCGCACCTTGGCACCGTCCTTGACCCGCTTGAAGATCTCCGGACCCACATCGTCGAGCAGCACGATGCCGGAGGCCACCAGGACCTCGGGTCCGAGGTTGGGGTAGCGGCCGGTGATCGACCGCGAGGCGTTGACCACGGCCACGACGTTGGCCTCGACGAGCGCGTCGGCGGTCACCCGGTCGAGGTCGACCTCGTCGAGGATGGCGATGTCGCCCGGCCCGACGCGGTTGAGCAGCCGTTTCGTGTTCTTGTCGATTCTGGCGATACCGGTCACGCCAGGCAGTTCTTCGGTGTTACGCGCGAGCAGTGCAGGCATCTTCATGACGGCCATGATCGGCCGAAGGCACGCCTCAGCCGGGGAGGCGCGCCGTAACAACAGCAACTTTTGTCACACACGTACCATGTGTTTCACCGTCCGCGGTGCTCAGTCGGCGGCGCGCTCCGCCTCCGCGGTGGCCAGCAATTCCTCGGCGTGGGCGCGCCCGGTGTCGGACTCCCCCAGGCCCGCGAGCATGCGGGCCAACTCCGCCACTCGCTCGCTCCGATCGAGCGTGCGCACACTGCTGGTGACGAGCGCCCCCTTCTTGCTCTTGCCGATGACCAGGTGGTTGTCGGCGAACGCCGCGACCTGAGGGAGGTGGGTCACCACGATCACCTGGTGTGCTCGGGCCAGCCTCGACAACCGCTTCCCGATCTCCACGGCCGCGCGACCACCGACCCCGGCGTCGACCTCGTCGAAGACCATCACCGATCCCGAGGTGGGTGCGGCGAGGACGACTTCGAGGGCGAGCATGACCCGCGAGAGTTCGCCGCCCGACGCCGACTTCGCGATGGGCAGCGGCGTGGCGCCGGGATGGGCGAGAAGTGCGAATTCGACCTTGTCCGCGCCGTCGGCGCCGGCGTGCGCGGCGGTGCCCGCGACGGTGACGGTCAGCCGGTCGTCGGGCGTCGCCGCGTCCGGGTTGACCGCGACCGCCAGCGCCGAGTCCCCCATCGCCAGTCCCTTGAGCTCGCGAGACACCTTGTCGGCCATCGACTTCGCGGCCTTCGACCGCAGCGTGTGCAACTTGTCCGCCGCGGCCTGCACCTTGTCCCGGGCCGCCGTCGCGGCGACCTCGAGCTCCTCGATGGAGGCCCGTGGGTCCTCGATCTCCGCGAGCCGGGCCTCGGCCTTGTGGCGCCAGTCGATCACTCCGTCGACATCCGGCGCGTACTTGCGGACGAGCGTCTTCAGCTCGGCCTGACGGGCGAGCAACTTGTCGAGCTCCTCGGCGTCGGCGGGTAGGCCCGACGTGAAGGCGGTCAGTTCGGCGCCGACATCGGTGATGACGGTGAGCGCCTCGGCGACGCGCGGGACGAGATCACGCAGCGTGTCGTCGGCCGCGGTCTCCAGCAGCGTGCGCACTGTTCCGAGTCCTTCGATGACCGACGATCCCGAATCCCCGGCGACGATGGCGTGCGCCTGGTCGGCGGCACCACGGATGGACTCCAGGTCGGAGAGCCGACGGATCGTCGCGGTCAGCTCCTCGTCCTCGCCGGGCACCGGATCGACGGCGGCGATCTCGTCGATGCCGAACCGCAGCCGGTCGGCTTCCTGCGCGAGTTCCCGGTAGTTGGCGCGGCGGGCGTCGAGTTCGTCGAGGACCTCGACCCAGGCCGATCGTGCCTTCCGGTATGAGTCCAGCGCCGCCGCCGCCTTCGGGCCGGCGAACGTGTCGAGTGCCGCGCGCTGGTGTTCGGGGCGGAGGAGCCGCAACTGGTCGTTCTGGCCGTGGATGGCCAGGACCGCCGTGGTGAGTTGGCCCATGACGCCCACCGGGACGGACCGGCCGCCCAGATGGGCGCGGGATCGTCCGTCGGCGCTGACCGACCGGACCGCGATGACGGTGTCGTCGTCGTCGAGTTCGGCCCCGGTGGAGTCCAGGATGTCGGCGACGACCGGATCCCGGTGCGCTCCGCCGTTGTTCGCGAGCCGGAACCGGCCCTCGACAACTGCCTTGGGGCTGCCGGTCCGGACGCGCGTCGCGTCGGCGCGGGCACCGGACAGCAGGTGCAGGCTGGTGACGATCATCGTCTTGCCCGCTCCGGTCTCGCCGGTGAGCACCGTGAATCCCGGATGGAAGCGCGCCTGCGCCTCCTCGATGACACCGAGACCGGTGATCGAGATCTCTTCGAGCACGACTATGCCTGCCTCCCTCGCCATCCCGTGACCGGGAGGGCGAACTTGGTGACCAGTCGGTCGGCGAAGGGATCGGAATCGATCCGGATCCAACGCACCGACCGTTCGCTGCGCACCACCTCGACCCGGGCTCCCGCGGGCACGTCGAGTGCGCGTCGGCCGTCGCACAGCGCCAGCGCGGACCGCCCGTTCTTGTCCACCTCCACCGCGATCCGCGATCGCGGACTCGTCACCATCGGCCGGGCGAACAGGGCGTGGGCGTTGTTCGGCACGACCAGGATGGCCTCGAGGTCGGGCCACATCACCGGCCCGCCGGCGGAGAACGCGTAGGCCGTCGATCCGGTCGGTGTCGACACCAGCACTCCGTCGGCGCCGAAGGCCGAGACCGGCCGGCCGTCGACCTCGGTCACGAGCTCGAGGACACCGTTGTTGCTCGTGTTCAAGACCGCGACCTCGTTGAGCGCCCAGCTGCACGCGGTCGGCGGGTCCGGGTCGGCCGGGTCCACGATGGCGATGTCGAGGGTCATCCGCGGTTCGATGCGGTAGTCCCGGGCGATCAGCTGGGTCATGACCTCGTCGACGCGATGCGCCTCGGCCTCGGCGAGGAAGCCGATGTGTCCGAGATTGATACCCAGGACCGGAACCTCGGCGGGATAGGCCAGCTCGGCGGCCCGGAGGAAGGTGCCGTCACCGCCCAGGACGATGACGAGTTCGCAGCCCTCTGCCGTCGCGGACTCGGCCGTCGTGACCTCGACGACCGCGCCGAGCGAACGCAGGTATTCAGGGTCGACCGGTACGTTGCGGGGACGGGGCGACTCGCCCTCGTTGTTCCGGTACAGCACATCGTGATCGGGGGCGTCGCGGTCGAGGGTGTCGTGGTCGACCACGCGCAGCGCGACGTCGGCGGCCGCGCAGTGGCGCGCGATCGCCTCGATGGTCTCGAGCACGTTCTCGCGTCCGGTGTGGGCGACCACCAAGAACTCACGGGCACCGGTGTGGTCCGGTGCCGAATCGTCGGTCACTGGTGATCCCCTCCATCGAAGTGCGGTCTGGGACAAGGGCGGTGTCGGTACGGACACGCGGACCCGACGGTCAGCGCGGACCCGCGGCGACCGCCTGTTCGATCATGGCCCGGAGTTCGTCCGTGGACCCGGCGAGGCGATCCGCGTCGGTCGAGTCCGCCCGGTCGACCCTATCGCCCCACCCCGACTCCTCGCCCGTCCGGTCGACGTGCTCGTTGTGCAACCACAGGAAGTACTCGACGTTCCCGGACGGCCCCGGCAGCGGGCTCGCCACCACACCGCGCGTCCGCAGTCCGTGCGCGGCGGCCTCGGTCGCCACCCCGAGTACCGCCTCGGCGCGCAGCGCGGGATCGCGGACCACGCCGCCCGACCCCACCCGGTCCTTGCCGACCTCGAACTGCGGTTTGACCATCGGCAGCAGGTCGGCGCCCGGCGCGCAGCAACGGGCCAGCGCGGGCAGCACCAGGCCCAACGAGATGAACGACAGGTCGGCGACCACGACGTCGACCGGGCCGCCGATGGACCCGGGCTCGAGGTGCCGGACGTTGGTCCGGTCGTGAATCTCGACGCGATCGTCGTTCTGCAACCGCCAGATCAGTTGTCCGTATCCGACGTCCGCGGCGACCACCTCGCGGGCCCCGCGGCGCAGCAGCACATCGGTGAATCCCCCGGTCGATGCGCCGGCGTCGAGGCACCGACGCCCCTCCACCGTCAGGCCAGCCGGCTCGAACGCCTCGAGCGCACCGAGGAGCTTGTGCGCGCCTCGTGACGCCCAGTCGTCTCGCGGACCCTCGTCGACGACGATCGGGGTGTCCCGGGTGACCCCGGTGGCCGCCTTCGACGCGACGGTCCCGTTGACCCGGACCGACCCGGCATCGACGAGCTCACGCGCCTGTTCGCGCGATCGGGCGAGACCTCGGCGGACGAGTTCGGCATCGAGTCGTGCTCTGGCGACCATGGTCAGAACCGCTCCCTCGTGGACGACTCCGGCGTCCGCACCGAGGCCGGTCTCATCGTCGGTCCACGGCGTCGAGGGCCGCGGTAAGCGAGTCATGGGCCTGCTCGAGAAGCGCCGCCTGACGTTCGAGCGCCGCCAGCGAGAAGGCGTCACCCGCCGATTCACGGATCTCGTCGACCTGTGCGAGCATCTCGGTGACCTCGGCCTCCACGTCGGGCAGCTCCCCGACCCCATCGGCGGTGGCGAATGCGTCGGCGACGGGGTCGAACTGCCGACGCGGCATCGCTCCCGGCGTGGGCCGGGACGGTCCTGGGTCAGCCGGGGAGGCGGTCGGGTGAGTCATCGTGGACCACGCTAGCCGACGACTGTGACACCGAGGGACTCGAGCTTGGTCCTCGCGGCTCCCTCCGCGATCACCCGCAAGTCGTCCGGATCCGCGGACCCCGCATCGACCGCGGCCCAGGCGGCGGCGGCGAGCGCGGGCACCAGTCCCGCCTCCGCGCCGGAACCGGCGACCCGCACGGTCGAACCGTCGACGGTGATGTCCCAACCGGGCTGGTCGGACACCCGCACGGCGTCGATGTCGACGAACAGGCCGGCGAGGTCGTCGAGAACGTAGGTGGGCCGCTGCTCCGGGGGCGCCGACAGCAGATCGTCGACCGTGCTCACACCGGTCAGGACCAGGGCACTCTCGATACCGACGGCATGGCCGCCCTCGATGTCGGTGTCCAGCCGGTCCCCGACCACGAGCGGCGCACTCGCCCGAGCACGCGCGATCGCGTCGGCCATCAACGGTGCGGCGGGCTTGCCGGCCACCATGGGCTCCTTGCCCGTCGCGTTGCGCAGCGCGGCGACCATCGAACCGTTCCCCACGAGCAGGCCCCGTTCGGACGGCAGGGTGGCGTCGATGTTCGTCGCGATCCACAGCGCGCCGGCCCGGATCGCGAGCGCCGCCTCCGACAGTTGCGCCCAACCGGTGTCCGGCGAGTGTCCCTGGATCACCGCGGCCGGTCGGTCGTCGGCACTACGCGTCACCCCGACACCGACCTCGCGGACTTCCTGCGCGAGTCCGTCGGTACCGATCACCAGTGCACGCGAGCCCGGCTCGAGATGTTCGGACAGCAGCCGCGCGCCCGACTGTGCACTCGTGACGACGAGGTCGTCGGTCGCCTCGAACCCCAGCTCACGCAGGTGCGCGGCCACCTCGGACGGCCGCCGGCTCGCGTTGTTGGTCACGAAGAACCGCGGGATGTTCAGCCGGGCGAGGGCATCGAGCGCATTCGGCAGCGCGTGATGCCCGGCGAACACCGTGCCGTCCAGGTCGAGGAGTAGTGCGTCGTGACGATCGACGAGGGTCACGGAGTCGGACGGCGAGGCGGTGGTGGTTTCGGCCACGGACTCGGTTCCCGACGACTCGTCCAGGGTGGCGAGGGGATTGGGCACCCCTTCCACGATGGTCGACTCGGCGATCACGTCATCGCCGGCATCTCCCTCTTCCTCGGCAACGGCTGACACCGCCACCGAATTCGAGGTCTGTGACAGGTCGGCCGTACCCGGAACGGCCTCGATGGAGTCCTTCTCGATGGTGTCGTTCTCGATGGCACCGGACGCAGCAGGTGAATCGATTGCGGGAGTGACATCGGGCGCAGGCGCCGAGGCGGGCGGGATCGGGTCCGCATCGGAGTCGATGTCCCGCTCGACAGCCGGCACCGACAGCGGGCTGTCGAGCTCGCCTGGCGCAGCGCCGTTCACTCCCACACTCTCGGTCGGCTGGTCGTCGTTGGCCAGCTCGGTCAGCCGGAACTCGGCATCGGTGACGTCGTCGACGTCGGCGGCCGCCGCGTTCATGAACCAGGTGATCGCGTCGTCGCGACGACCGGCAGCTTCCAGGGCAGACGCATAGGCATAGAAGAGACGGGCCGGTCCGGTACCGAGCTGCCCGGGCTTGAGGTTCTCGGCCTGCAGCGTGACGACCGCTTTCTCCGGTTCACCGAGGTCCATGCGGGCACCGGCTTCGACGATCCGCATCTCGGTGGCATCGTCGCCGGTCAGTGACCGTCCCTCGTCACCGCGCGCGATCTCGACGGCACGTTCGGGGCGCCCGAGTCCGCGTTCGCAGTCGGCGATGAGCGGCAACAGGGCCGGGTTGCCGGTGATGCGCTTGGCTGCGCGGAGTTCGGTCGCCGACTCCTGCCACTCGCCCGCGTTGTAGGCAGCGATGCCGACGGTCTCGCGCACGACGCCGACCCGGGAAGCGCGAGCGCGAGCCGCACGTGCATGTTCCAGCGCCTGGACGGGATCTTCGAGCAGGATGCGCGACACCATGACCAGGTGCCGCGCGACGATCTCGGCGTTGGCCTTGTCGAGCGTCAGCAGATCACGGCGCACCTCGGGATCGAGATCCGACGCCGCGATGTCCTCGGGTAGCGGTGGCCCGGGCTGCCGGCTGCCGCGATCAGATCCGCGGTCACGCCCCGGACGATCATTCCGGCCACCTCGACCGCCATCCCGCTGTCCACGTGTGTCCCGCTGGCCGCGCCCGTCGCGGCGCGGACGATCACGATCACTCATAGCTGCCAATCTATGCCCTCGAACCTTGCTGAGTTGTGCCGCCCGGCGATGACGCATCAGGCGACCGACGCACGAGAAAGACCCCGTATCCGACGAAAGAAATCATCGAATA